>CAMAPL010000007.1 GCA_945860165.1 Rhizobium sp. Q54 | reverse complement strand
ACTGGGTCGCCAACGTCCACGACACTTTCTATATCATCGGCTCGGTGGTGGGGCCGCATCCCTATCCCGCCTTGGTGCGCGAATTCCAGACCGTGATCGGCAATGAGACCCGTGCCCAGATGCTGGACCGCGAAAAACGCCTGCCCGATCTTGTGGTCGCCTGCGTCGGCGGCGGGTCCAACGCCGCCGGCATGTTCCATCCGTTCCTGGACGATGCGGACGTGGAGATTCACGGCGTGGAAGCGGCAGGTGACGGCGTCGACACACCGCGCCATGCCGCCACCCTCTCCAAGGGCACGCCGGGCGTGCTGCATGGCGCGCGTTCTTATCTTTTGCAGGACAGCGACGGCCAGATATTGGAAGCCCATTCCATCTCGGCGGGCCTAGATTATCCCGGCATCGGGCCTGAGCATAGCTGGCTGAAAGATATTGGCCGGGTGAAATACCATTCCATCACCGACCAGGAGGCGCTGGACGCTTTCATGCTGCTAAGCAAACTGGAAGGCATCATCCCGGCGCTGGAGCCGGCGCACGCCATCGCCCATGTCGCCAAAATCGCGGGTCAGATGAAACCGGACCAGTTGATCACGGTCTGCCTGTCGGGGCGTGGCGACAAGGATATTTTCTCGGTTGCGGCCGCGCTGGGAGAAAAACTGTGAGCCGCCTCAAGACCAGGTTCGCCGCCCTGAAAAAGGAAGGCCGCGCCGCTTTTGTGCCGTTCATCACGGCGGGCGACCCGGACATGGACACCAGCTTCGCCATCCTGCAGCAGTTGCCGGCGGCGGGCGCGGACATCATCGAGCTGGGGATGCCCTTCACCGACCCGATGGCCGATGGCCCGGCGGTGCAGGCCTCTTCGGTGCGGGCGCTGAAGTCCGGCGCCAGCATGACCAAGGTGTTCAAGATGGTCGAGAAATTCCGCAAGGCGGACAAGACCACGCCGATCGTGCTTATGGGCTATTACAATCCCATCCATGCCTATGGCACGGCGCGCTTCGCCAAGGATGTTGCCCATGCCGGGGTCGACGGCCTGATCGTGGTGGACCTGCCGTTGGAAGAAGACGAAGTGCTGCGCGTTCCGGCACTGGCGCAGGGCGTGGACCTGATCCGCTTTGTCACGCCGACCACCGATGAAGCCCGACTCAAGCGCATTGTCACGGACGCCAGCGGCTATCTTTATTACGTGTCGGTCGCCGGCGTGACCGGCACCAAGTCGGTCCCGGAAGAAGAAGTCCGCGCCGCACTGGTGCGGGTGCGCGCCGCCACCGATCTGCCCTGCACGGTGGGCTTTGGCATTCGTTCGTCCGAACAGGCCGCCGCCATCGCCCGCATCTCCGACGGGGTGGTGGTGGGCTCGGCCATTGTGGGCCGGGTCGCCGAAAATCTGGGACATGGTAAAGAACGGGTCGTGGCGGAAGTTCTGGAACTAACCCGTGCTTTGGCCGGTTCCACCCATGCCGCGCGTCATGGTAAGGTTCCGGCATGAACTGGATCACCAATATTGTCCGGCCCCGCATCAAGGGGCTGATGGGCGGCAAGGACCGCGGCGACACACCCGATAATCTGTGGCGCAAGTGCCCCAGCTGCGGTGACATGATTTTTCACCGCGACCTGGTGGCCAACCTGAATGTCTGTCCGCAATGCGGCCATCACTTGCGGATCGGTCCGGCGGAACGCTTTGCCTATACCTTCGACGCCGGTAGCTTCAGAGAACTGCCCCCGCCTTCGGTCCCGGCTGATCCGCTGCGCTTCAAGGGCGAGAAGAAACACACCGACGAGATCAAGGTGGCGCGTACCAAGACCGGCCGCCCCGAAGCCTTCACCGCCGCGCGCGGCACCCTAGACGGCCTGTCCGTCATGATCGGCGTCCAGCCCTTCGATTTTCTGGGCGGCAGTCTGGGCATGGGCGTGGGCGAGGCGCTGGTGGAGTCTATGCAGGCGGCGCTGAAGGAAAAGCGCCCCTACATCCTGTTCGTGGCATCGGGCGGTGCCCGCATGCAGGAAGGCATCCTGTCGCTGATGCAGATGCCGCGCGCCACCATCTGCGTCGATATGCTGCGGGAATCGGGTCTTCCGTATGTCGTGGTGTTGACAGATCCGACCTTTGGCGGCGTCAGCGCCTCCTATGCGATGCTGGGCGATATCCAGATCGCCGAGCCCGCCGCGCAGATCGGCTTCACCGGCGCGCGCGTCATCGCCCAGACCATTCGTGAAAAACTGCCCGGAGGGTTCCAGCGCGCCGAATACCTGCTGGAACATGGCATGCTGGACATGGTGGTGCATCGCAAGGAAATGCGCGCCACCCTGTCGCGTGTGCTGCACCTCCTGCTGAAGCAGGCCATGCCGAGGAGCAAGGTGTTGCCGATGCCGAAGCGCAACGGCAATGGCGCCGTCGCCGCGACTCCTTAATGCTCTTTGAGACCATGCGCAGCGATGCGGTGCTGCGGCGCCTTCTGTCGCTGCATCCCAGGAAGATCGACTTGGCGCTGGACCGCATTCTGCGGCTGCTGGGCGAGCTGGACAATCCGCACCTGAAACTGCCGCCGGTGATCCATGTCGCCGGCACCAATGGCAAGGGTTCGGCCTGCGCCTTTTCCCGCGCCATGCTGGAGGCGCAGGGCCTCAAGGTGCATGTTCATATCTCGCCGCATCTGGTGCGCTTCCATGAACGCATCCGCATCGCGGGAAAGCTGATATCCGAAGAAGCGCTTCTATCGCTACTGGAGGAAGTCGAACAGGTCAATGCAGGCCGCGAGATTACCTTTTTCGAAATCACCGCCGCAGCCATGTTTCTGGCCTTCGCCCGCTATCCCGCCGACGCGACCATTCTGGAAGTCGGCCTGGGCGGTACCTATGATGCCACCAATGTGGTGCCCAACCCGGCCATGACAGTGATCCAGCCGGTGGGCCTGGATCATCGAGAATTCCTCGGCGACGACCTTGCGGGCATTGCGGCGGAAAAGGCCGGCATCATCAAGAAGAGCACGCCGCTGGTGATGGGGCCGCAAAGCGAGATCGCGCGCGACGTCATCCTGTCGCAGGCTGACCGGCTGGGCGTGGCGGTGTTCGAGTTCGGCCAGGATTTCGCCAGCCGCCAGGAACATGGTCGCATGGTCTATGAAGACGGCATCGGCCTGCTGGACCTGCCGCTGCCAAAATTGATCGGCCGTCACCAGATCGAGAATGCCGGCGTTGCCATCGCCGCCCTGCGGCACGCAAAACGCAGCTGGGGTGAAGACGCGGCGATCGAAAAGGGCTTAACTCAAGTGGAATGGCCGGCGCGGCTGCAACGCCTGCACAAGGGACCGCTGATCGAGTGGGCGCCGCGTGGCGCCGAAATCTGGCTGGACGGGGGGCATAATCCCCATGGCGCCGAAGCGGTGTCGCGCACCATGGCCGACCTGGAAGAGCATGGCGAACGCCCGCTCTACCTGATCTGCGCCATGCTGGCTAACAAGGATGCCGTGGGCTACCTGCGCGCCTTCAAAGGATTGGCGCGGCATGTGGTAACGGTGGCGATCCCGGGCGAGGCGGCCAGCCTGAGCGCGGGCGCGCTCTACGATGCCGCGCGTAAGGCCGGCCTGGACGCGGCGCCTGCCGAAGATCTGGAAGACGCCATGCTGCAACTCACCGCCTGGACGCGGCTGGATGGCCAGACTGCGCCGCCGCGCATCCTGATCTGCGGTTCGCTCTATCTTGCGGGACGGGTGTTGGCCGAGAACGACTGACCTCACTGTCATGGCCCACCGGAGTGTGGGCCATCCAGCTAAAATCTGCTTAAGGGAAACGTATCACCTGGGTGGCCCGCATTCGCGGGCCATGACACCGAGGGTCAGATAGACGACTCGATCCATTCCTTGATCTTGGATTTCGGCAGCGCGCCGACCTTGGTCGCTGCCACCTGGCCGTCCTGAAAGATCATCATGGTGGGAATGCCGCGCACGCCATACTTGGTCGGCACATGCGGGTTCTCGTCGATGTTCAGCTTGGCGATGATAACCTTGCCACTCAGCTCGGTGGACAGCTCGTCCAGCGCCGGGGCGATCATGCGGCAGGGTCCGCACCACTCATCCCAGAAATCCACCAGCACGGGCTTCTTGGCATCCAAGACATCGGCCTGGAAAGAGGCGTCGGACACTTTCAGGGGCATAGGATCAATCCTGTGACTATCGCGTCACCATATCTAGGAACGCGACCCTTCCGGGTCAAGGCGTGCGGAAATACCGGCCAATCTGGCGTCCAGAACCACATCGGAAAGCTGTAAAAGCCTCGGCCCATCGGTGAACAGCAATCCGCAAACGATTCGCCGTCCGGGAAAGACGCGCTCCGCCGCGGCGCGATACAGCGCCATCTGATCGAGATAGCTGGCCGGAACCTGGTCTTCGCTTTTTGGCGGTGGACGGTTGGTTTTGAAGTCCAGAATGAGCACCTGATCGTCACTCACCGCCAGCCGGTCCAGACGGCCGACGATTGGGGCTTTCAGGCCCAGATCGGGGCGTGCGGCATGGATGGCGACTTCCGCTTTGCTGCCGGGCGCGAAAGCGGCGGCAAACTGGGGATGGTCCAGAACGGCCAGGGTCTCGTGGCTCAGGGCTTGCGCCTGTTCCTCGGACAAGCCGTTGGCGCGGGCATAGTTCACCGCAATGCCGGCCCGCTTGTCGGGTGCGACTTCGGGCAGGCGCGCCAGCAGCGCATGCACGATATTCCCGCGCAGGAAACGCGCGGTGACCAGCGGCGATAGGGATGCCGAGCCATCGCGCAGGTCCGATGGACGAATGGGATTGGGTACCACCGGTTCGGGCGGCGCCGCGCGGACGATCCAGCCGGGCAGGAGAGGCTTGGCTTCGGCGGTACCGATTGTGCCGCTCTCTTCCTCGACCGTACCGATGATCCGGACTTCGTCATCGCCGCGCGTCAATTCCAGGTCCAGTTGCCGGGCCGCGGTGCGCGCCATCTCGTACCAGGACTCTGGCTTGATCTCGCGCTTGCCTTGAAAGCCGCAGATGCACAGCCGGTCGCGCGCGCGCGTCAGCGCGACATAGAACAGGCGGCGGTGTTCGCGCCGGAGTTCTTCGTCGGCGGCAGCCTTGGCCGCGCGCGTCGCCTCCGGCGCGTCCTGGCCCGGCAGCGGAAACAGCGGGCCGTCCTTGGAATAAAGCAGGCCCTCGTTGCGGTTCAGCCCGCCGGGCAGCGATGTCGTGTCCGGCAGGATCACGATGTCGGCCTCCAGTCCCTTGGCGCCATGCACCGTCATCACCCGGACCTGGTTGCGGCCACGCTCCATGTCACGCTTGATCTCGATCTCGCCGCGCGCGACCCAGTCGATGAAGCCTTCCAGTGACGGCGAATGGCTTTGCTCGTGTGTCAGGGTGAGGCTGAGGAATTCCTCGATGGCGTCGGCGGATTCCGTCCCCAGCCGCGCCAGCAGCTTTTCGCGCATGCCAAGGGCAATCAAGGCATGCGAATAAAACTCGAACGGCGGCGCATAGTCGGCGCGTTCCAGCATCTGCGACAGGAAGCGATGGGATGAGGCAAAGGCGGCACCACATTGCCGCGCCGTCAGCGCCTGCCACAGATCGCCCTTGCGGTCATGCGCCAGGTCGTAGAGATCGTCTTCACTGATGCCGCACAGCGGCGAGCGCAGCAACGCCGCCAGGTTAAGATCGTCTTCGCGCTGCAGGACAAAGCGTCCCAGTGCGATCAGGTCCATTGCGGCGATCTGTTCGGTCAGCCGCACCCGGTCGGCACCCGCAACGGGAATGCCGCGCACCTTCATCTGGCGGATGACCTCGCTGCCGAAGGGTTCGCGGCGGGGCAGCAGGATCATGATGTCCTGCGGCTGGATCGCTTCCTTATGGCCGGGCAGGCACGAGCCGCTTTGGGTCCAGTTCGCGATCTTGTCGGCGATCTGAATAGCCAGGCGCGCAACGGGGCTTTCCGGCGGGACCGCATCCACCGGCGCCCAGGGATCTTCCGCATCCAGTTCGTCGGGCTTGAGGGCGGGCCAGAATTCGATGCCGCCCTTGTCGGTGCTGCGATGGGCTCTGTGGACAATCTCGTCGCCGCTGGAGGTCAGACCTGTGCGCGCCAGCTCGTTGGCGAACACGGTATCCACGAAGGTCAGGATTTCGGGCACCGAACGGCGCGACGTCAGCAATGGTTCTTTGCGCAATGTTAATCCCGCGCTCGTCACCTTATCTTCGAAATAGCGGCGGTTGATGTCGAACTGGGCCGGATCCGCGCCCTGGAAACTGAAGATCGACTGTTTCTCATCACCGACCGCGAAGATGGTGCGCGGCATGCGGCGCTCGCGCCCGCTGCCGGCGAAGAATTCCTCTGTCAGCTTTTTGACGATGTCCCATTGTTCAGGACTGGTGTCCTGGGCCTCGTCGATCAGCAGGTGATCGATGCCACCGTCCAGCTTGTAGAGCACCCAGGTGGCAGCGCTGGGCTTTTCCAGCAGGTCACGGGTTTTCATGATCAGGTCGTCATAATCCAGCACGCCGCGCAGGCGCTTGGCGGCACGGTAATCACGGGCCACCGCGTCGATCAGGATCAGGGCGGCCTCGGCCAGTTCGGCGGCGCGGGCGGTGCGGTGGCGTTCGGCAGCGGCGCAGAAACGTTTTCGCAACGCGACTAGATAGTTCAAAAAATCTGGGCGTGCGTCCGTAAGTTTCTTAGTCGCTAGGCGCTGCCGTTCCTCACCTTTTGTAGTGAAGAAAACGTCTTGCAATGTAGATAGAGCGCGTGTGCCGCCATTGGCTGAAATGTTTTTGATTTCGCGAGCCGTTTGAATATCGGTTTTCGTGCCGCTTTCAAGCCAGCCGACAACGTCACTTAGTTGGGCGATCTCCTCGTTTAACGCGCCACAGAATTTTTCTGCCACGCTTTGCGCCGTCTCATTCTCGGCTAGGCCAAACGGTTTTCGCGCCAGCGCAGAAATGTCTGCTTCATCAAGCAGCCGGTCCAGTTTGCGCCGGTCGCTGCCTAGCGCGGCATCAAGGATGCCGGTGAGCTTTGCCTCGCTGGTTTCGGTCACCAGCCTGGCCACGGCATCCGCCAGCACGGTCTCGCCGGCTCCGGCGCGTTCCAGCATGTGCTGGCGCGCGCCCGCGATCAGTTCGCGCGCCGACTGGTCGTCCAGCACATCGAAGGCGGGCGGGATGCCCGCTTCGATGGGAAAGCGCGACAGCACGATCTGGCAGAAGCCATGCAGGGTGAGAACCTTCAGCCCGCCGGGCGTTTCGAGCGCGCCTGCAAACAGGCGGCGCGCCAGGCGCAGATCGCCATGGGCATCGCCTCCGATCTTCACGATCTGCGCCCGCAACTGGTCGTCCGGCAGCATCGCCCAAGTGCCCAGCTGCTTGAAAAGCCGTCCCTGCATCTCTGCGGCCGCGGCTTTGGTGAAGGTGAGGCAGAGAATGCGTTCGGGCTTGGTGCCGTCCTGCATCAGCAGGCGCGCCACCCGGTTGGCCAGGGTGTAGGTCTTGCCCGACCCGGCATTGGCGGCCACCCAGGCGGAGATTTTCGGGTCCGAGGCGATGACGGAGGAATCGCGCATCAGGCGTCTTCCCCGGAAGCCGACCATTCGCGCACCCGCGCCAGATGGTCGTAATAGCCTACACTATCGGTGAATTGTGGGCGTACCCTTGACAGATAGGGTGTCTTCTCATCGTCGAACCGGATGATGCGCTGCTTGAGTTTGTCCGCCGCCTGCTGCGCCAGTTCGACGGCGTTATTGACCATCATGGGTTTGCCGGCCTTCTTGCTGTCGGCCAATGACAGATAGATCAACTGTTCGGCGATACGCTTGCCGATGCCGGGAAAGCCACCTTCCGCCAGGATTGCCGCTTCCAGCGGCAATTGCGGCGCCAGTAATTCCTGCACCTGTGGTTGGGTGGGAATGGCACCGCTTTTATAATCCAGGATCGCGGCGCCGCCGTCTTTCAATATGTCGATGCGGTCGGCCTGTCCGATCAGGGTGAAATTCCCACCGGGCACAGCGAAAACTCGCGTGCCGGTGATCTCGGTAAAAGATTGCGCGATGGTCTCGCGCCGCTCGCGTTCCACGCTGAGAAAGCCTTGCACTGCGCCCAGGAAACGCGGCCGCCACACCGCAAGCGCCGCCTTGGGTATGCTGGCTTGCGCAAAAACATCATCGGCAATCTGCGACAGGCGCTTTTCCGAATCGTCCGGCAAGCCACCCGGATGCTGGGAGATGAAATCCTCCAGCGCTTTGTGCAAGGCCGTGCCGCGTTCGCGCGGCCCGATCGGAACATCGATGGCGTCGAGCGGGCGCAGTTTCAGCACATGCCGGGCATAGATGGCATAGGGATCACGTAGCCACGTTTCGATTTCGGTGACAGATAATTTGCGCGGCCGCACCTGGGCGGGCGGTGTTGGCGCCGGGCGGCAAAGGGGCTTGGTCCGCGTCACGTCCATCATGCGTGCGGCGATGCCGGCATAGTCGCAACGTCCCCTGAGGATATCCTCGATCTTTTTTTTCTTCTCCGGCGGCGCCGAGTCCAGCCCGAGCACCAGTTGCTCCAGCCGCTGCAACCAGCGCGACGCGATGGTGGGCGTACCGTCCGCCTTCAGGGCGCGGGTCAGCAGCACGCAAGGGCTGGCCGCCAGCATCGCAAAATCATGCGCCGACAGGCCGATGCCGCGCTCGGGCTGCTCCAGTCCCAGGCTGGCGCGCATGGGACGCGAGAACCAAGGATCGGTGCCGGCGGCCTGCGGCCAGATGCCTTCGTTCAGTCCGCCCAGGATGGTCAAGTCGAAACGCTGCAACCGCGCTTCCAATGGCCCCAGGATCGCCAGGCGCGGATGCTGGCCATAGGCGGCGCGCACCGGCGTCTTCATGGCGAGATTGCGAAACAGCGACGGCCAGGAGCGGGGCTCCAGCGGCGGCAAATCCTCGGCGGCTGCCATCAACGCCGCCACCAGTTGGGATGCCGTGCCACCATCGCTGCCTTGCCACAGGATACAGTTTTTCTGCTCGTCGCAGGCCAATGCTTCGGCGGCGGCGATATGGGTGGTCAGCAAATCCGCCAGCGGCACTTCGCTTTCTGCGAACAGGGCCTCCAGCGGCGCGAGAATCGCGGCAATCCCGTTCCACCACGCCGTCAGTGCGGTCAATGCGTCTTCAGGCGGCGAGCGCCGCACTTTTGCGCATCTTGCGATGGCGGCGGTGATGCCGGTCAGACCGGGATCGGGGCGTGGGCCGCGCAGGCACCAGCGGTCGAGTTCGCGGGCGTGGGCGCGAAAATGCGCGCCGTCTTCGCCGCGCCGCGCGAAAGGATGCTTGAGCAGCGCCAGCAACAGCACCGGCGCGAAACGGGCATCCACCGCTTCCGCCAGCAGGCAGAGGAACGTGCCGGCTGTGGTATGGGCCAGCGGGCGTCCGCCGGAATCGTCGATCTCGACCCCCCAGCGGCGCATTTCCGCCGCCACCCGCCGCGCCAGATTGCGGTCCGGCGTCACCAGCGCGGCGCTGCGCTCGGGCGTCTCCAGCGCTTCGCGCAAGGCCAGCGCAATCGCCAGCGCCTCCTGGGCCGGATCGGCGGCGGTGACCAGCGCGATGTCGGTCAGGCCTTTGCGGATTTCGCGCTCCCCCGATTGCGCCAGCGCGCGCCAGGCATCTGTCGTGGGGGCAGGGCGTAATGTTTCGCGCAGCAGGAATTCGCGGGCTGGATTGACGGGCGGGCCGAACCAGTCCTGCACATCCTGGCGATCCGCCTGCATGGTTTTCAGCAACTGGCGCAGGCCAAATTGCGGATGCCCGGGATCGAGGTCGGTCCAGCTTTGTTTGTCCATTTCGCGGTCAAGGCCGGGCAGTACCACAGCGCCACCCGGCAGCTGCGCAATGACGGCCAAAAAATCTGCGGTGGCGGGAAGCGAGCCGGTGGACCCCGCGGCCAGGATCAGTCCTTGCGGCGGCGCGGCCTCAAGACGGGCGGCCAGCGCCCGGATCGCTGCGGCCCGCCGCGCCGCCGGATTGAGCTTTTGCTCCACCGCCAGCACACCGGGCCACTGTTTGTGCAACACGTCGAGAAAGCGGGTCACGCCTTCCCAATGTTCGGCCAGTTCGGGCGGAGCCAGATCCTTCAGTTTGCCAAGATCGCAGCCCTGATTTTCAACTTCATCCATCACCTTGGCCAGGCTGTCGGCCAGGGTTGCGGCCTGGGCGAAGGATAACGTGCCGTCGCTGCCCTTGCGGTCCCATTTCCGGATCAGTTCGGTCAGCAGCAATTGCCGCCGCAGGGGCGCGATGGAGGGCGCAAGCTCCTGGCCGTCGGAGGGCGCGTCAAACAGCAGATCGTCTTCGTCGCTGTCGCCCAGCGCCTTGAATTGCGGCAGTAGGGCTGCGCCGCCCATCACACGCGCAAAGGCATCGCCAAAGCCGCGCGCTGCGCGGCGGGTTGGCAGATAGATCGTGGCGGAGGACAAAGCGAGCGGATCGTTTCCCGTCCGCTGCAACAAGCCGCGCGCCAGGCTTTCCGCGAAATGCGCGCTGGCGGCAATGGTGTAAACCGCCGGCGCCTTCAAGCAGGGGCCTGTGCGGCGAGATACGCATTCGCCTCGGCGCGCGCCTCCGGCGTGCCGACATGAATCCACACCCCGTCCAGCACGCAGCCCGACAGCCGCTCGGCAGCGATGGCGCGGTCCCAGATGATGTTGGTGGAAAAGGCGCCGTCCGGCGCGCTCTCGAACAGGCGGGGATGGACGATCTGCACTCCGGGATAGGCATAGGGCTGCTCGCCGCGATCCTTGGCGCGCGCCACCTTGCCATCCGCTTCAAGCACGAAATCGCCGCCGCCGTCATACCCCATCGCGGTTTCCATCTCGGCCAGCAGCAACAGTCCGTCCATGCGGCTGGCATCCCACAACCGCTGCATGGCGGGTAGGGGCGGTATGCCGCCTTCCGCCCAGATGGAGTCCGAATTGATGACGAAGAAAGGCTCGCCGCCGAAATGCGGCATCGCCTTGACCACGCCGCCACCGGTATCCAGCAGTCTTTCGGTTTCGTCGGAATAGACGATGTCGACATCGCGGCGCTTGTCCAGATGGGCGCGCAGCATTTCGGCCTTGTAGTGGACATTGACCACCACCCGCGTCACGCCGGCCGCGATCAGCCTGTCGATGGCATGATCGATCAGGGGGCGTCCCGCCACCATCACCATCGGCTTGGGCCGGTCGTCGGTCAGGGGGCGCATGCGGATGCCCAGGCCTGCGCCCATGATCATGGCGCGTGTGACCTTGCTCATAATGTCTCCATCGCGGGCAAGGCCCGTTTGGCTTTGGGTATCACGCGATCATACCAGCCACGCAGGTCGGCCAGCGCCGGATGCGTGAGATCGCGTTCAAGATAATTCCACACGCGTGGCAGGAAGCTGAGGTAACGCGGCTTGCCGTCGCGCTGGTAAAGGCGCGTGAAGATGCCGACAATCTTGGCATTGCGCTGTGCAGCCATCACCGCCATCTCGTGGCGGAAAGCGGCTTCGTCCACCGGCGTGCCCTGCGCCCGCATCGCAGCGAGGTAATGCGCGGTGGTGGCTTCTGCCAGCTGCGGGTTGACATCGCGGCGCGCATCTTCGGTAAGCGAGATCAAGTCATAGGCAGGGCTGCCCGCCACCGCGTCCTGGAAATCGATCAACCCGACGCGGGCCACGCCCTGGCGCTGCGGCAGCCACAGCAGGTTCTGGGCGTGATAATCGCGATGCACAAACACGCGCCGCCCGCCCTCGATCCGCGACAGCGCGGCTTTCCACAATGTGCGATGTTCGTCGGTTTCGATTTCGCTGGCGCTGCGTTCCAGCGCCAGCGGCAGGAACCATTCGGTGAGCAGGCTGGTCTCGGCAATCAGCGCCGTCTGGTCATAGGCGAACAGTGGCTTGTCGGAAGACAGCGCGGCGGGGGCATCATGGGCGTGAATTTTGGCCAGGACTCCCACCGCGGCCTGGTACAGCGCCAGTTCGTCGCCACCATCGGCCAGCACATCGGCGAACAGCGCGTCACCCAGATCCTCGAGAATGACGAAACCGTTGGCATGATCGGCGGCATGGACTTCCGGCGCGGCCAAGCCATGACCGCGCAGGTAATCCGCCACGGCGGCGAAACGGGCGCAATCGGCGCCCGCTAACCGCGCCACGGCATTGTAGCCCAGCGCCTGGCGTTCGGCTTCGCTGGCATCGGGCGGCGCAGTGGGTGTTTCCGCGCCCTGTGGCTGGTCCATCAGCATGGTGTTGCGGCCGTTCAGCGCCAGCCGGGCATAGCGCCGGGTGGAAGCATCGCCCGGCAGCGGCGTCACGGTCGCGTCGCCCCAACCGGCGGCAACCAGGAAGTTGCGCATGGCCGCCTCACGATTTGAAGATGGGCGATCAGACATGACGCAATACGCTTTCCCATCGCGCCGGCCCGGTCAGCCGCGCGGTGCGCGCCCCGTCCTGCATCCGCAGCCGTACATGTAACGAATCAGGCGGCAGAATTTCGGGAGCGCGTTCCGGCCACTCCACCAGTACCGCGCCGTTCTCCAGTGCATCGTCGAATCCGAGTTCCCGCATCTCGCGTGGATGTTTCACGCGATAGAGATCATAATGGCTGACGGCCAGCCCCGGCGTGTCATAGGCCTGCACTATGGTGAAGGTCGGGCTGGGCACATCTTCGCTGACCCCCAGCCGGCGCAGGATGGCGCGCGCCAGGGTGGTCTTTCCCGCCCCCAGATCGCCCCACAGCGCCACGGCATCGCCGTTGCGCAAATCACTGGCAATGTCTGCCCCCAGCCGCGCCGTGGCGTCGAGGTCGGGCAGGGAGACGGCCCTGCGGAAAGTCTCTGATATTTCGGCCATATCCATCGTATTTAACCTGCCCTTTGCGCCGCAGGAAGAGGCTGGTTGTGGACCATCCACTGGCCTCATGTAGCGAAGCGATAGGCCATAAAAACACGCGGATTGCCCGCAATCAGCGGGCATGGTAACCCCGCGCGCGCATACCGGAATTCAGTCAGAAATGCCCGAAAACATCGTCATTATCGGCGCCGGCCAGGCCGGCCAGCAGGCAGTCCAGTCCCTGCGCAGCGAAGGCTTCAAGGGTGCCATCACCATGGTGGGCGACGAGGCCTATCCGCCCTATCAGCGCCCGCCTTTGTCCAAGGCCTATCTGCTGGGCACCTTCGAGCGGCCGCGCCTGTTCCTCAAGCCGGACTCCTTTTACGAAGAAGCCGGCTGCGAACTGCTTATTTCCACCTCGGCCAAGGCCATCCATCGCGCCCACCGCACCGTCGAGCTGAGTGATGGGCGGCTGCTGGCCTATGACAAGCTGCTGCTGGCCACGGGCGCGCGCGTGCGCAAGCTCCGCTGTCCCGGCGCGGACCTAGCCGGCATCCATTACCTCAAGACCATCGCCGATGTGGACGGGCTGCAAAGCGTGTTCCAGAGCGGCAAGCGCATCGCCATCGTCGGCGGCGGCTATATCGGACTGGAAGTGGCGGCGGTGGGCGCCAAGCGCGGCCTGGACGTGACGGTGTTCGAGGCTATGGACCGGTTGATGGCGCGCGCCGTGTCGCCGCAACTCTCCGCCTTCTATGCCGCCGAGCATGAAAAAGCCGGCGTGAAGCTGAAGCTGCGCACCGGCGTGGAAGGCTTTGAAGGGGGCGCCAAGGTCCAGCGTATCAAGGCTGGTGGCCAGACTTATGAAGCCGACATCGTGTTGGTCGGCATCGGTGTGGTGCCGTGCGACGAGCTGGCGGTCCATGCCGGTCTGGGTTGCGAAGACGGCATAGTAGTGGACCAGAATGCCCGCACCGGCGATCCCCATATATGGTCGGCGGGCGACTGCACCCGCCATGTCGGGCGCGAGGGCCATTCTATCCGCCTGGAATGCGTGCAGAACGCCATCGACCAGGCCAAGCACGCGGCGCTGGCGATGGTTGGTAAAGCCAAGACCTACAGTGAGGTGCCATGGTTCTGGTCGGACCAGTATGACCTCAAGCTGCAGATCGCAGGCCTGGCGCGTCCCGCCGACCGGCTGGTGCAGCGCGGTCGTCCCGAGGACCGAAAATTCGCCGTCTTTCATCTGCGTGATGGTGTGGTGGCGGCGGTAGAAGCGGTGAATGCGCCCGGCGAATATCTGGTCGGTAAGAAGATGATCGCGGAAGGCAAGGCAATCGCGCCCGAGACGCTGGCCGACATGTCCATCCCGATGAAGCAGATGGGCTGATGTCGCCGCCGAAATTCAAGGTCACCTATATCGAAGACGGCGGCACGGCGCACACCGTCGAAGTCGCTGAAGGCTGGTCTCTGATGGAAGGTGCGGTCAAGCACCTGATCCCCGGCATCGATGCCGATTGCGGCGGGGCCTGCGCCTGCGCCACCTGCCAGGTCTATGTCGCGCCCGAATGGCAGGAAAAACTGCCGCCCAAAGGCGAGATGGAAGAAACCATGCTGGATTTTGCGCCCGATGTGCGGCCCACCAGCCGGCTATCCTGCCAGTTGCGCATGAGCGCAGCGCTGGACGGTATCGTTCTCAACCTGCCCAAGTCACAACATTAGAATGTTTCCGTTCTAATATTGTAGGCAGTCTTGGGGTGACCGGCCCCCACTGAGTGGCCCAGTTAGTATGTTAGTTTAAGGGCATCATTTGCACCATCCCTTTGCTAGCCGGCTGATCTGGCGGCCAGACTGTGGTCTGCGGTGCCGGTGGACGGTATCCCAACGATGAGTGCGGGCGGACGGTGTTGTAGTGCCTCAGCCAGGCTTCGATAACGGTCTTGGCCTCCTTGAGAGTGTAGAAGATCTCGCCGTTGAGCAGTTTGTCCCGCAGCTTGCCGTTGAAGCTTTCGCAGTAGCCATTCTCCCAAGGGCTTCCTGGTTCGATATAGGCAGTCTTGGCGCCCACAGCAGCAATCCACTCCCTCAGAGCTAAGGCAACAAACTCTGGACCGTTGTCAGATCGTATGTGAGCCGGGATACCACGCTCTACAAAGAGATCGCACAGCGCTTCAATCACATCGGTGGACTTCAGAGACCGGGCAACACGGATGGCAATCGCTTCGCGTGTGAACTCATCGATAATGCAAAGCATCCGGAATACCTTTGCGTCGTGGGTGCGGTCGGCGACAAAGTCGTAGGACCACACATGGTTGGGGCGTTCTGGCCGAAGCCGAATGCACGACCCGTCATTGAGCCATAGACGACCACGTTTTGGCTGTTTTGCTGGAACTTTAAGCCCCTCACGACGCCAGATACGTTCAACCCGATTCTTGTTAACCCTCCGCCCAGAGGACCGAAGAAGCGCCGTAACCCTGCGGTATCCGTAGCGGCCATACTGGCGGGCGAACTCGATGATGTCGGCTGTCAAAGCCGCTTCATCGTCGGGCGTGATCGGCATCTTGCGCTGTGTGGACCAATGCTGTCCTAGCGCCAAGCAGGCCCGTCTCTGCGGAACACCCAGCTCTGTAACAATATGATCTACACACGCGCGGCGACGCGCGGGGCTTAGAAGTTTCCCCGAGCGGCTTCCTGCAATATCAGCTTGTCCAACGTCAGGTCCGAGATCGCACGCCGAAGTCGTGTGTTCTCAGCCTTTAGCTCTTTCAGGCGTTTAACCTAGTCGCCCTTAAGACCACCATACTCGTTGCGCCAGCGGTAGTAGGTTACTTCCGTAACCCCTATCGCCCGAACCGCATCAGCAACAGGCTTGCCCTGTGCCAGCAGCACATCACCCTGCCGTAGCTTCCCAACTATCTCTTCAGCACTATGACGTTTCCTAGCCATTCCCCTTCTCCTCCGTGGTCAAAACCATACTGCAGGTCGGACCACTTCAATGGGGGCAGGCCAGGCGGCATCACTAAGCAGGGTGATCGATACCTGCGGCAGCTGCTGGTGGCCGGGGCCATGGCTGTCATCCGTTACGCTCACAGGCATGGAACCAAGCGGCCCTGGCTGGTGCATCTGCTCGTCCGTCGCACCCTCAAGATTGCGGCGGTCGCGCTGGCCAACAAGATGGCCAGGATAATCTGGGCCATGATGATGACCGGAGAACAATACAGAGAACCTATGGTGGCTGCGGCTTAGCCAGCAGTACCGGGCAGAGTTTTGGAAGGGCAATCGCGATGTAATGCACCATCAGTCGACACCGAGAACGGGAAAATCCATTTGCGCCAAAGCGCCTAGAGCGCGTGCTTTTGATCGGGACCCGTCTTAGAGGAGGGCATTATGGCCAGCGTCCTCTGTGTGCCGCACAAACAGGTCGCACACATGGCCGCACCGACCGAAGGACAGAACATCAAGAAAGTCCTTGCCAAAGGGGAGGCGTCCACACATGGCGTAACGCAGACATTGGCCGCTCCCTTCGGCGTTGCTCATCCATCCCGCATCAAAGTCTTTGTGAAATGCGGCCCCGTCAAAGCTAGTGGTGCTTACAGATACGCCGTCTTCCTATCGCCACTCACCTCTGGGTGAGGCTCGTCGTCATGGATGCGGCGCGGCAGGTGGCAGCGCACCAGGGTGCCATGGGTGCTTTCGATTTCCACCCAGCCGTCATGCAGTTCCAGGAAGCGGTTGACCAGCGCCAGGCCCAGCCCTGCGCCGGAGCGCTGGCCGGAATGGCTTTTTGCCGAAAAACGCTCAAAGACATTGGCCTTCACCTCGGGCGAGATGCCGGGGCCGTTATCGGCCACGGAAATCTGCACATCCTCGCCCACGATTTTCGCCGACAGCACGATCTCGCCGCCGCGCGTGGTGAATTTGAAGGCGTTGGAAAGCAGGTTGAACATGATCTGGCGCAGCCGCCGTCCGTCCGCCAGGAACTTGCCTGCATTAGGCGCGACATCGACGTGCAGGGTGAGGTCGACCTTGTTGGCCCATTCGCGCGCATGGGTCGCCACTTCTGTGATGATGTCGTGCAGGTCAATGCGTTCCAGCTCCAGCCGCAAGGCGCCGGTTTCCACCAGTGCCAGGTCGAGAATGTCGTTGATAAGACTCTTGAGGGTGTTGCCGCCCGCCACAATGGCCTGGATATATTCGCCCTGCTGCTCGTTCAGCGCGCCGGGTACGCCGCTGGCCAGATGCTCGGAGAAGCCCAGAATGGTGTTCAACGGCGTGCGCAATTCGTAGCTGACATGCTTGATGAAGTCGGACTTGAGCCGATCGGCGGCTTCCAGTCCTTCGTTGCGGTCGCGCAGCGCCGTCTCGATGCGGAAACGGTCGGTGACATCGTTGAAGGTCACCAAAGTGGCGCCATCGGGCAGCGGCGAGGTGGACAGCGACAGGGTGGACCGGTCGGAACGCTCGATTTCGCCTAGGTCGCGGGCCGCAACGCCTGCGACAATGGCATGGATCAGCTGTTCCCACAGGCCGGTATCGCCGAACTTGTCCTTGGACAGGGCCGCGATGGTGCGCACATGCGGCTCACCGGCCAGTTCGCCCTTTTCGAATTCCCAGATGCGGGAGAAAGCGGCGTTGTGCAGCTTGAGCTTGCCGTCGGGACCGAACACCGCCACTCCTTCGTTCAGCGTGTCGAGCGTCGCCGACTGCACTTTCATCAACGTGTTGTAGTCGCTTTCCAGGGTCAGGCGCGCGGTGACGTCTTCATACAGGAAGGTCAGGCCGCCGAAGGGGTGCGGCTGGGTGACGACGCGGATGGTCTGGCCGCCGGGCATATGCCAGGCCTCTTCGCTGGCATTTTCGCGCGCGCCGTCCTGGTACAGCGCCAGGCGTCCGCGTTTCCAGGCCTGGTAGTCGCGCTGTTCGGGCAGCTTGCGGCCGTCGCGCAGCCGGTCGAGGATTTCGCCTTCGCCGGGATGTTTGTCCAGCCAGCCTTCCGGCAGGCCCCACAGCCGCACAAACGCCTTGTTGTAGAAACGCAGCTTCTGGTCCGGGCCGAAGATCGCCACCGCGGTCTGCAGCGTATCCAGCGTGGCGGCATGGGCATCGACATGCTGCTGCAGCTTGGCTTCGGCGGCCACCACATCGGTGACATCCACCGCCGCACCGATAATGCCGGCATCGCCCAGCGGGATTTCGGTAAAGGCTAGGGCGCGGCGCTGGCCGTTCACCACCGAGAAGCGCTTGGCTTCCTGCTGGGCGTTTTCCGAACGCGCGGTGGCGGCCAGATCGCGCTCGCTCTTGTCCAGCGAGACTTGCTCGCGGCGCGCGGTCTCGATATCCTTGGCACCGGCGCCTTTCAGGAAGGCATGATTGCCCCAGGTGAGCGCCAGTCCCTTGTCGCGCAGCCAGACCGGAATCGGCAGAGCATCCAGAATGGCTTTGTATTCGCCGCTCTCCTGCGCCACCGCAGATTCTTCCAGCCACACCGCGGCCATGCCGCCCACGGCACGGCCGCGCGCCGTCAGCTTGCGGCCATGACTGTCCTGCACCGCCAGCTGGAACGCCGCGCCGCCGTCCGACAATCCGTCCAGGGCGGTAGAGAGGGCCAGGGCATTGGGCCCCTTCAGGCAGGACTGCAATGTTTCCTCGCCGCCGCCATAGGAGAAAGGCCCGGCACCGTCGCGGCCCCAGACCACCAGCCCCTCGCGGCCCGCGCCCAGCAGGGCGTCGCGTTCGCCGACGGCTGCCTTGGTCTTGGCGCCGACCATCCGGAGCGAGCGGCGTAGGCGGCGCGTAGTGCTCTGTTCCGCCAATGCCCAGAGGCCTGCGGCGATGGCCAGCGCCACGCCGCCACAGGCCAGGGCTGACAGGACGATTATGTTGCCGTTCTGGAAGGTGAGGAGGTCGGGCACGGCCGCCAAGGCCGGGCCAGGCATAAGGGCGCAGGGGAAAGCGGCCAGCAGGAAACCCCGCCATCGCCGTGCCCCCGGCCGTCTGCTCTGTCCCATTCTGGGACGCATGCCGTCAGCCCCCGTTAAACCTCGCCTTTGCGGCGAATCACTTTCGAATCAACAAGATAGATTCGGATGGCGAGCCCGACTAGCTATTGTGGTTAATAAATTATGAAAAACGAAATGGGGCTAACAGCCCCAGATTTAGCGGCCTGTGGATATTTCCGAGTCAAATCAGACCGTTAATGAATCCTTACCGCCAGCGCCCGGGAAGGCTGTGCTGCGGGCGCGAACAAACGAAAAGGGCGCGCCTTGCGGACGCGCCCTTTTTCAACCCTGCCATCCTGGCCAAGCGCGAAGCGCGCGAGCCGGGATCCATTTTTCCGACCGCTTGGATCCCGGGTCTGTGGCGCACCGTTGCACGCTGCGCCGCAGACCCGGGATGACAATTGTTAGTAGCGATAGGTGTCCGGCTTATACGGGCCCGCCTTCGGGATGGTGATGTAGTCGGACTGCTTGGTGCTGAGTTCGGTCAGATCGGCGCCGACCTTGGCCAGGTGCAGGCGGGCGACCTTCTCGTCCAGTACCTTGGGAAGGACATAGACCTTCTTCTCGTACTTGCCCGTGTTCTGCCACAGCTCGATCTGCGCCAGCGTCTGGTTGGTGAAGCTGGCCGACATCACGAAGGACGGGTGGCCCATCGCGTTGCCCAGATTCACCAGGCGGCCTTCCGACAGCATGATGATGCGCTTGCCGTCGGGGAATTCGATCTCGTCCACCTGCGGCTTGATGTTGTGCCACTTGAAGTTTTTGGTGGCAGCGATCTGGATCTCGCTGTCGAAGTGACCGATGTTGCAGACGATGGCGCGGTCCTTCATGGCCCGCATGTGATCGACGGTGATCACGTCGACATTGCCGGTGGCGGTGACGAAGATGTCGGCCTTGGGCGCCGCTGTCTCCATGGTCACGACCTCATAGCCTTCCATGGCGGCCTGCAGGGCGCAGATCGGGTCGATTTCCGACACCATGACGCGGCAGCCGGCATTGCGCAGCGACGCAGCCGAGCCTTTGCCGACATCGCCAAAGCCGGCGACCATGGCGACCTTTCCGGCCATCATCACATCGGTGCCGCGGCGAATGCCGTCCACCAGCGATTCCTTGCAGCCATACAGGTTGTCGAACTTCGACTTGGTGACGCTGTCATTGACATTGATGGCTGGGAACAGCAGCTTGCCGTCCTTTTCCATCAGGTAGAGGCGATGCACGCCGGTAGTGGTTTCTTCCGAAACGCCCTTGATGTTGCCGGCGACTTCGGCGAACCAGCCCTTGGGCTTTTCCTTCAGCAGGCGCTTGATCAGCGCGTAGAAGACTTCTTCTTCTTCATTTTCAGGCTTTTCCAGGAAGGCGACGTCGCCCTTCTCGGCGCGCAGGCCGTGATGCACCAGCATGGTGGCGTCGCCGCCATCGTCTAGGATCATGTTGGGATAGCCGCCGCCGTGCCATTCGAACAGCTTGGCGGTGTAGTCCCAATAGTCCTTCAGGCTCTCGCCCTTGATCGCGAAAACGGGGATGCCGGCGGCGGCGATGGCGGCGGCGGCGTGATCCTGGGTCGAATAGATGTTGCACGACACCCAGCGGATGTCGGCGCCCAGCGCCTGCAGGGTCTCGATCAGCACGGCGGTCTGGACGGTCATGTGCAGCGAGCCGGCGATGCGCGCGCCCTTGAGCGGTTGCGCGTTGCCATACTCGGCGCGGGTGGCCATCAGGCCCGGCATCTCGATCTCGGCGATGTTGAGCTCCTTGCGGCCCCATTCGGCGAGAGAGATGTCCTTGACGATGTAGTCGTTAAAGGCGGCCATGGCGCGATTCCTCAAATTGCGAGGCGGCTATAGCAGCGGGCCGGAAACGGGGCAAGGAGGATATAAAGAAAACTGCATATCCTTATATGGATATGCAAAAAATACAGCGCCAGTAATCACTTAGGGGCCTTTAACCTTGTAACCCGCCTTGCGCAGCAGGGCCGGCAGGCCCTTGGGGCCGGTCAGGTGGCCGGCGCCGACCGTGACCAGAACAGTGTGCTTGCGCTTCAGCATGGCTGCGATCTGGGGCAACCAGGCGTTGTTGCGGTCGTCCAGCAGCGCCTTGCGGGCGGCGGGAAACCTGTCCAGGTCGCCATTGATCAAGCGGTCCAGCGTCTTCTGGTCGCCTTTGGCCCAGGCATCCACCATTGGCTGGGTGCTGCCGGCGATGTCAGCCAGGTCTTTCAGGCCTGCTTCGAATTCTTCCATCTCTAGCACGGGATCGTCCGGTGCCAGCAAAGCAAATTGCTGGTCGATGGTTTCCAGATAGCGCATCGGCTTGCCGGACTTTCCGGCCTGCGCCATTAGCTGGGCGTCCACGCTGTTCTCGACTGCGAAGTTATGCTTGGCGATCTGCGCGAACAGCAGCTGCAATCCTGCCAGCCAGGGGCGGGCGCGTTCCACCGCCGAAAGCGGCAGGCCGGAGGCCGCAAGCGCGGCGTCGAAATCGGTCTGCGCCGATTTTCTCAGCAGCGACCGTAGTGTCTGGCCCGGCGGCAGCGTGCCCTTGGCGACAACCAGTTCTTGCAGCCGCGCCATGGCTTTTGCGTCCTGCGGCACTTCAAAGGCGAAGACATCGGCGCGGGCGATGGCGGCGCGGATGGATGGCGAGCGCCATTGCACATCGGGGGGCAAGATATGGATCGAGCCCAGCAGATAGACATCGCCCTTGCTGCCTTGGACATGCCACAGCGAGGGGCGCGCGATGGTTTGGGCGGTGACGGGAACAGGCGCAAGAAGAAGGAAGCCGACGAAGAGCGCAAAAAGCCTTTTCATTATGTCCTTCCCACTGCCGCGCGCGGCCTAAGGCGCTGCCGCGAGGTCGCGCTTGGAGGAATGACTTCGTCATTCCTCCCCGAACTTGACCTCAACCAGCGCCAGGATCGCTTTCATCGCCTCCGCCGCGTCCGGGCCTTCGGTGATGATTTCCACTTCCGTGCCGATCGAGGCGGCCAGCATCATCAGCCCCATGATCGAACGGCCGTTGACGGCGGCGCCATCCTTGACGATATGAATCTCGGACTGGAAACGTGACGAGGCTTCCACGATCTTGGCGCTGGCGCGCGCATGAAGCCCGCGCTTGTTGGGAATGATCACCCGGGCGTGCAGTTTTTCCGCCATCAGAGGTCGGCGCTTCCGGCGCGCATATATTTGCGTCCGGCCTCGATGGATTCCTTCACCGCCTGTTCCAGCGGCACCTTGGTACGAATATCGATCAGCTTGATCAGGCTGGGCAGATTGGCGCCCGCCAAAACTTCGATTTTGCCTTTTTCCAGCAGAGTGAGGGCCAGGTTGCAGGGCGTGCCGCCGAACATGTCGGTGGCGATGATCACGCCGCGGCCTACATCCACCGATTTGGCGGCGGCCGCGATCTCGCGCTGGCGGCGTTCGATATCATCTTCCGGCCCGATGCATACTGCGCGCAGGTGAGACTGCGGGCCGACCATATGCTCCATGGCCGAGATGAATTCCTGGGCCAGGCGGCCATGGGTGACGAGGACGATGCCGATCATGAAAGCTTTTCCGTTCGCGGCGCGGACAGTACCAAAAGCCATTGCCGAGGAAAGGTCCTTTTTTATAGCCTATCGCCTTGCTACTTGAGGCTATTTGGGGTTGCCCCTGCCTATCTCAAGGTGAAGCTGTCGCGAAACAACGCGCGCGAGAAAGCCGCCAAAGCCGCGCGAATTTTTGCGGGCGTTGACGCGAAACGGGCGTCCAATATGATTTGCGGCAGCTTTGTGGTCGTCTTCAGCACCGAAGGCGGACGATAGAAGTGCAGGGTTGGCAGCCGTGCGCCCTCGCGTCCCAAGGTTACCGCCAGCGCCAGCTTGACGGAGGCGCGCACCGGCAGCTTGACGATTCCGACGCCGCGGATTTCCAGCAGGCCCTTGATGCTGGGCGGCGCCTTGGCATGCAAGGCACCGTTTTTCACGAACAGGATGGTTCGGTCATCCGCCACCAGCCGGGCGCCGCTATCGATCAGGCGCAGTGCAAGGTCGGACTTGCCCGCTCCGCTGACGCCCAGTAACAACACGCCCTTGCCGTCTATCGCGACGCAGGAAGCATGGATGTTGGTTTCGCCAGAAATGGGATCAGCCATGGGCGAGGGGCAGTTCGACAATTATCCGCGCGCCGCCCGCGTCCGTGTTCTCGGCATAGATGCGCCCGCCGGCGCCTTCGATGATCTGCCGGGCGATGGAAAGTCCCAAACCGGAATTGCGGCCGAACGTGTCGCTGGGCCGCTCGGTGTAGAAACGCTCGAAGATGGATTCCAGATTATCGGGCGGAATGCCGGGGCCTTCATCCTCCACCGTTACCCGGGCCACGATATCATGACGGGCGGCGCTGACGGTCACCGTCCCGCCCGCCGGGCTGAAGGATACCGCATTGTCGATCAGGTTGCGGAACACTTGGCCCAGCCGTTCGTCGCGGCCGCGCACGATGCCGCTGGCCGGCAGTTCGTCGCGCAGCGCGAACTCCACCACATGGTCGGTGTCGGTCATGCGATAGATCTCAATGATGGTGGACAGCAGCCGCGACAGCGCCACCGGTTCTGGGGCTTCGCGCGACAG
The DNA here is from genome assembly GCA_945860165.1 of Rhizobium sp. Q54. Lineage (GTDB taxonomy): Bacteria > Pseudomonadota > Alphaproteobacteria > Micropepsales > Micropepsaceae > Rhizomicrobium. The sequence continues at coordinate 86,874 of CAMAPL010000007.1, read as the reverse complement.
TTCGGCATCCAGCCGCGAGGCATCGGAAATGTCGGTGATCAGCCGGTCGATGCGCTTGACGTCGCCGCGGATGATGCCCAGCATCTGGGCCCGGATTTCATCGTCCTTGGCGCGGCCGAACATTTCCACCGCGCTGGCCAGCGAGGTGAGGGGGTTCTTCAGTTCATGCGCTACATCGGCGGCGAATCTTTCGATAGCGTCGATGCGGTCATAAAGCCCCGCCGTCATGGATTTCAGGCTGTCGGCCAGATCTCCGATCTCATCGTCGCGTTCGGGGAAGTTGGGAATCTCACCGCGCCCGCCAATGCCGGAGCGCACCCGGTCGGCCGCCGCCGCCAGCCGCTTGACTGGCTCGGCGATAGTGCCTGCCAGATAGAGAGACGAAAACAGCATGACAAGGAAAGCGACGGCGAAAACCTGAATTAGCGTGTCGCGTTCGGCCCGCAGGATGTCGTCGATGTCGCCGCCCTCGGTGGACAGGAACAGCACGCCATAGATGGCGGTGAAGCGCTGGATCGGCACCGCCACTGACAGAACTAGCCGGTTGCGGTCGTCCACCCGTTCGGCGCTGTCGGCGGCACCCTTCAGGGCGGAGCCCACTTCCTGATAGACGCGGCCATCATCGCCGGCTTCGTAATAGGGCTCTAACCGCACGAACGGGCGCACGCCCATCACGCCGTCATAGAGCCGCTTGAGCCATTCTTTGATCTGGGTGGTGGAATCCAGGGCGGGAAGCTCCTGCGTCTGCACCACATTGCGTGCTAGGAGATTTCGGGTGTCGATCGCCAGCCGACCGGTGGGCAGATACAGCCGGCCGCGCAGCCGCGTCGGCGCGATCAGCTGCCGCAGCAGCGGCTCGGCCTCATCGACCCGCAGCGTATGGGTGTCGGGATCGGTGGCATATTGGGCGATGGTGCCCGCCACGATATTGGCTTGTTCCTGAATGGAATTGAGGCGTTCCTCGACCATGCCGCGCCCCGTGGCCTGCACCAGGATGACGCCGCTAGTCAGCACGATCAGCGCCAGCGCATTGAAGGCAAGAATGCGCCAGGTGAGGGCGGAAAAGTGCGGCACTATTCTCTGTAACGATAGCCGACGCCGTACAGCGTCTCGATTGCGTCGAAGTCGTCCGCCACGGCCTTGAATTTCTTGCGCAGGCGCTTGATGTGGCTGTCGATTGTGCGGTCATCGACATAGACCTGATCGTCATAGGCCGCGTCCATCAGGCTGTCGCGGCTTTTGACAAAGCCGGGACGTTGCGCCAGCGCCTGCAGGATCAAAAATTCTGTGACTGTCAGCCGCACGGGCTTGCCGTCCCAGGTGCATTCATGGCGCTGCGGGTCGAGCGCCAGATGGCCGCGTACCAGCGCTTCCTTCTCGGCCGCGTCGCCGACGGCGCCTGCGGGTACCGGCCCCGACTTGCCTTCGGCGCGGCGCAGGACGGCGCGCACCCGTTCCAGCAACAGGCGCTGGGAGAAAGGCTTGCGGATGTAATCGTCGGCGCCCGCATTCAGGCCCATCAGCTCGTCGACCTCTTCATCCTTGCTGGTGAGGAAGATCACCGGCAGATCCTGAGTCTGGCGCAGGCGGCGCAGCAATTCCAGGCCGTCCATGCGGGGCATCTTGATGTCCAGGATGGCAAGGTCGGGCGGGGTGGTGGTCAGGGCGGTGAGAGCGGCGGCGCCGTCCGAAAATGTGCGGACTTGATAGCCTTCCTGCTCCAGCAGCATGCTGACGGACGCCAGAATATTTTTGTCATCATCAACAAGGGCAATATTGACCATGAATCCATTCAAAAAATATACGGTCGAGCTAGTATAAGCCCATGACCAACAAAGCAAAGTCCAAAAGGTTCCATGTCTGAGGCTGTTCCGCCCCATGATCCCCACCGCTTTCAGGGCACGGCGGCCTTTTATGAGCGCTACCGGCTGGCCTACCCGGACCGGCTGATCCAGCGGGTGGCCGGGCTGGCGGGCCTGAAGCCGGGTGACGCGGTTCTGGACCTGGGCTGCGGCTCCGGAATGCTGGCGATCCCTTTTGCGCTGGCAGGGATGGCGGTTACCGCCATGGATCCTGAGCCGGAAATGCTGGCATCGACGCAAGCGGCGGCCACCGCGGCCGGCGTGCAAGTGACGCTGCACCAGGCCAGCTCCCATGATTTGACGCCCGATATGGGCCCGTTCCGGCTGGTCACTATCGGCCGGGCCTTTCACTGGATGGACCGTGCCGCGACGCTGGCCATGCTCGACCGCATCGTGACGCGCGGTGGCGGGGTGGCGCTGTTTCATGATGCCCATCCCCCCGTAGAGGAAAATGCCTGGTTCAAGACGGTATGCGATCTCAGCGCCCGTCACCGGCGCAAAGGCATGGAGCGCGGCGGTGGTCATCGCCGGTACGAAGCGTTCCTGTTCAGCTCCGCTTTCACGGAGCTGGATGGACTGTCCGTTACCGTCCGCCAGTCTTTAACGGTGGACGGGATCGTGGGTCGTGCTTTTTCCATGTCGGCCTCTGTGTCTGACCGGGACGCACTGGCGGCGGAATTGCAGGCGGCGTTGCAGGAATCGTCGCCGGAAGGGAGGTTTACCGAAGTTACGGAACTGGTGGCGCTGCTGGCGCGCCGGCCTGGATAAGCGCGGCAGCGACTGGCGCGAAAACAAAAGAGGGCGGGGATGAATCATCTTTTTACGGGTCAGACCAGGGGCATTACCCTGCTGCTGGTGGCGGCGGCGCTGTTTCTTTATTTGCTGCCGTCCGTGCTGTCTTTCATGCGTGGGCAGAAGCGTTTCCGGATCGTGCTTCCCCTCAACATTGCGCTGACCTTAGTGCAGAGCGTTATCCTGCAACTACTGATGCCTGGCCTAGTAGCTGCGTCCCAAGGCGATGCCGGCAGCACGGTACTTGTCGGGCTGCTGGCGAATTTCGGCCCGGGCTGGCTTGCGCTGCTGTGGTGGGTGTCGCAGCCCGGTGAAAGCGACTCGCGCCTTTTGAAAGCGCAGAATACCAAGGCCTACGACATGATCGTCGCTTTGCCGCTGATTCTGTGGTTTGTCTATGGCGCTCTGCAGCTTCGGCCCACGCTGGTAAGCGATTTCGCGCTGATGCAGAGCGGCAGCGCCGCGTTGCTCAACTGGATACGGTTTTTCTCCCTGTCGGCGGCGATGGCCTTCAACCTGCTGCTGATCTATCTGCTGGTGGTGCGCGACAAGCCGGTGCGCCGCCTGGCCGGCCTCCTGCCGAGGCTGTGCGCGCTGATCGGCACCTTTCTGGGTGTCGGCATGTTGCAATTGCCGGTCGCACATCTGGATCTGTGCGCGCAAATCGTCTCCGCCGTGCTGGTCGGTGTGGGCAGCGCGGGGTCCTGCATGGTGCTATGGCGCCTGGGCAAATCCTTTTCGATCATGCCGGAGGCGCGCACACTGGTGACCAGCGGGCCTTACGCCTATGCGCGCCATCCTTTGTATGCCGTGGAGATGATCACCATCCTGGGTACGGTGGTGCAATTCGTCCAGCCCTGGGCGGGGATCATCGGCTTTGCCGTGCTGATTATGCTGGTGGTGCGCACCATGTTCGAGGAGCGGGTGCTGGCCGAAGCCTATCCGGAATATGCCACATACCGCGCCAAGACGGCGCGATTTATTCCTGGCGTCATTTGACGCCAGGAATATTGTTTGATTGGCGCGCACGCGCTCCGGGGCCTGGCGTGATTTAAGGCTACTTGAACTCGACCTTGACGACCTCGTAAGAGCGCGCGCCGCCGGGCGCGGCGACTTCCACCGTATCGCCCTTGTTCTTGCCGATCAGGGCGCGCGCGATCGGGGAGGACAGCGATACCCGGCCATGCTTGGCGTCGGATTCCACGTCGCCGACGATCTGGTATTTGCGTTCTTTCTCGGTATCCACGTCCACCAGGGTGACGGTGGCGCCGAACTTGACGCTGCCACCCGACAGTTTGGAAATGTCGATCACATCGGCGCGGCCGATCTGGTCTTCCAGTTCCATGACCCGGCCTTCGATGAAGCTCTGCTTCTCCTTGGCGGCGTGATATTCGGCATTTTCCGACAGGTCGCCATGGGCGCGCGCTTCGGCAATCGCCTTGATGATCTCATGCCGTTCGGTGTTCTTGAGGCGGTTCAATTCATCCTCCAGGGCTCTGAAGCCCGGAGCGGTCATCGGAATTTTTTCCATCGTCTCATCTCCCCCCATGCTGAGCCGGGGCAAAAAGAGGCTCGCGCCGCCGGGGTTAGCCGGTTGCCGAACCAGTTATTTGTTAAGGTACTGATTTAGCTGATTTAATTCACACGAAGCGCGACGGTTCTCTACAAAGAGTAGGACTGGAGGGGGGCGACTTCAAGAGAGCCTGTCCGCAAGGCCTGGATCGCCTGGGTGGCCGCAGTCGCTCCCGCCATGGTGGTGTAATAGGGCACCTTCAGCGTCAGCGCCGCGCGGCGGATGGACGACGAATCCGTCAGCGCCTGTGCGCCATCGGTGGTGTTGAACACAAGGTTGATCTCGCCATTCTTCAGCGCGTCCACCACATGCGGGCGCCCCTCGAGCACCTTGTTGATGGTGGCGACCGGCAGGCCCTTGCTCTCCAGCACCCGCGCCGTGCCGCGTGTCGCGACCAGGGAAAAACCCATCGCCAGCAATTCGCGCGCCGGCCCTTCGATCTGGTCCTTGTCACTCTCCTTGACCGAGATGAACACCGTGCCGCCGGTGGGCAGCTTGACGCCCGCCCCGATCTGGCTTTTGGCGAAGGCGCGGCCGAAATTCTCGTCCAGGCCCATGACTTCGCCGGTGGAGCGCATCTCCGGCCCCAGGATCGTGTCGACGCCGGGGAAGCGGGCGAACGGCAGCACCGCTTCCTTGACCGAGACATGCTTGGGATTGGGCTTTTTGAGGTTCATGGATTTCAGGGTCTCGCCCGCCATGACGCGGCTGGCGATGGCCGCCACCGGCAGGCCGATCGCCTTGGCGACGAAGGGTACGGTGCGCGAGGCGCGCGGATTGACTTCGAGGACGTAAATTTCATCGCCCTGGATGGCATACTGCACATTCATCAGGCCCTGGACCTTCAGCGCCCTGGCCATGGCGATGGTCTGGCGTTCGATCTCGGCAATGGTGTCTGCCGAAAGAGAGCGCGGCGGCAGCGAGCAGGCGCTGTCGCCGGAATGCACGCCGGCTTCCTCGATATGCTCCATGATGCCGGCGATGAAGACATCGCCGTCCTTGTCGCAGATCGCGTCCACATCCACTTCGGTGGCGCGGTTGAGGAAGCCGTCGATCAGAACCGGATTGTCGCCGGAGATGCGGAAGAGTTCGCCCGATTCCACCTGCTTGCGCAGTTCGCCTTCGTCCGACACCACCACCATGCCGCGGCCGCCCAGCACGTAAGACGGACGCAGAATCACGGGATAACCGATGGACGCCGCCGCCTGCACAGTTTCTTCCGCCGTCATGGCGGTGCCGTTGCGCGGCTGTTTCAGTTTCAGTTCTTCCAGCAGTGCCTGGAAGCGCTTGCGGTCTTCGGCTAGGTCGATGGCGTCAGCGCTGGTGCCCAGGATCGGCACACCCGCGTCGCGCAAACTGTTCGCCAGCTTCAGCGGCGTCTGGCCGCCGAACTGGACGATTACGCCTGCCAGTGTGCCATTTTCGCGTTCCTTGTGAATGATCTCCAGCACGTCTTCCAGGGTCAGCGGCTCGAAATAGAGCCGGTCCGACGTGTCGTAATCTGTGGAAACGGTTTCCGGATTGCAGTTGACCATGATGGTTTCATAGCCGCGCTCCGAAAGCGAATAGGCGGCATGGCAGCAGCAATAGTCGAACTCGATGCCCTGGCCAATGCGGTTGGGACCGCCGCCCAGGATGATGATCTTTTTGGCGTCGGTCGGATTGCTTTCGCAGGCCGTGTGGCCGCCAATCGGTGTTTCATAGGTCGAATACATATACGGCGTCAGCGCCGCGAATTCGGCGGCGCATGTGTCGATGCGCTTGTAGCAGGGGCGGATATCCAGCGCGTGACGCGCCTTGCGCACCAGGTCTTCCTTCTGGCCGGTCAGCTTGGCCAGCCGGGCATCGGAAAAGCCCATGGTCTTGAGGGCGCGGAAAGAGACGGCGTCTTTCGGCAATCCCTCTTGGCGAACACGCGCTTCAGTCTGAATGATGATTTCGATTTCGCTCAGGAACCAGGGATCGTAGCCGGTGATGCGCTGGATCTCGTCCAGCGGAAAATCATAACGCATCGCTTGGGCGGCCGCGCGCAGGCGATCCGGCGTGGGCCGCGCCAACTCGGCCCGGATTGCGGCATGGTCTTCGTCCAAGGCAATTTCGTCAAAGCCGGTCAGGCCGGTTTCCAGGCTGCGTAGCGCCTTTTGCAGCGACTCAGCAAAGGTACGGCCGATGGCCATGGCCTCGCCGACCGACTTCATCGATGTGGTGAGCAGGGGCTCGGCGCCGGGAAATTTCTCGAAAGCGAAGCGCGGAATCTTGGTTACGACATAGTCGATGGTGGGCTCGAAGCTGGCGGGCGTCACCTTGGTGATGTCGTTCTTCAGTTCGTCCAGCGTATAGCCGCAGGCCAGTTTGGCGGCGATCTTGGCGATAGGAAAACCGGTGGCCTTGGACGCCAGCGCCGAGGACCGCGACACGCGCGGATTCATCTCGATCACCACCATGCGGCCGTCCTTCGGGTTCACAGCGAACTGGACGTTGGAGCCGCCAGTTTCGACACCGATCTCGCGCAGCACCGCGATGCTGGCAGACCGCATGCGCTGATATTCCTTGTCGGTCAGGGTCAGGGCGGGGGCGATGGTGATGCTGTCGCCAGTATGCACACCCATGGCGTCGATATTCTCGATGGAGCAGATGATGATGCAGTTGTCGGCCTTGTCGCGCACCACCTCCATCTCGAATTCCTTCCAGCCCAGCACCGATTCCTCGATCAGCACTTCATTCGTGGGCGAGGCTTCCATGCCCATTTCCACGATGGCGAAGAATTCCTCGCGGTTATAGGCGATGCCGCCGCCGGTGCCGCCCATGGTGAAGCTGGGGCGGATCACGGTGGGCAGGCCGATCTGGTCCAGCGCCGACAGCGCCTGGCTGAAGGTCTCGGGGCCCAGCTCCATCACCGGCGCATTGTTGCCGTCGAACAGCGGCGCGCCGGACGAATCATTTTTCTGCCGCAGCTGGCCCTTCAGGGTGACGCCCTTGGGCACTTCCAGCCCGATGGCCACCATAGCCTGCTTGAAGCGTTCGCGGTCCTCGGCCTTGTCAATGGCGTCGGCGGTGGCGCCGATCAGTTCGACATTGTGGCGCTCCAGCGCGCCGATTTTGCGCAAACTAAGCGCGGTGTTGAGCGCTGTCTGTCCGCCCATGGTGGGGAGCAGCGCGAAGACCATGCCTTCGGGCACATTGGGGCGCTCGCGGGCAATGATTTTTTCGACGAATTCCGGGGTGATGGGTTCGATATAGGTGGCGTCCGCCATGTCCGGGTCGGTCATGATGGTGGCGGGGTTCGAATTGACCAGCACCACCCGATAGCCTTCCTCGCGCAGGGCCTTGCAGGCCTGGGCGCCGGAATAGTCGAATTCGCAGGCTTGCCCGATCACGATAGGTCCCGCGCCGATGATCAAGATGGTGTGGATATCGGTGCGTTTGGGCATGAGTACTCGCGCGCATGCGGGCCCGCGCTTTTGAGGGCGCTCAGGTCCGGTCAAGTTGTAGGTTAAGGGGACTGTTTAGAGGGGGCGACGCGGTGCCGCAACCCCAAAAATTATGATCTCCAGCGCAGGGTCCGTTCCTGCACAGGATTGACGAAGGCCGTGCCATTTTCGACCGATTCCGCCCAAGCTTTCTTGACGCGGTGGTACCAGATGGCGGGCTGGTCGGAATCCTGGATCAGCATCAGATTCGGGTTGAACTTAAGCCCCTCGCGCTGCAATTCCACGATCTTGCGGTCGTCGCCGATGAAGGTGCGGCCCAGCACCCAGAAAAAAGGATAGATGAAGTTCAGCCAGCCCGGCCAGTAGAACACTTGAATGACGTCCGTATTGTCCGCGTCCCGTGGCGTGCAGACCGTCAGGCCCACCACCCTGAATGGCATGCCCATCAATGTGCCGGACAGAATCTCGAAGCGGGTGGACGGCAGTTCGAAGGTGATCTCGGTCTGGACATCGCCCAGCAGCGCATAAACCGGTTTGGACGGCTTGTGCCGGGTCATCACAAAGCCGTTTGGCAGCGGCGCATAATGTTTTTCCTTGACGCGCGGCGTTTTCTTCCACCACCAGTGATTATGGACATAGGGCCCGTGCGCGGGGTCCATCAGCCCGATCGCGGCATGGTCTATGCCGCAACGGAAATTCTGGATCTCGGTCCAGCGCATCTTGTGGCTGACACCAGCGCGCGGCGGCTCGGATTTCGGGGCGGCGCCCGGCGTCGCCGCCATATAGACCCAGATCAGCCCGTCCTGTTCGCGCACCGCATATGTCCGCACCTTGACCTTGTGGGGATCGAAATCCTGCCCCGGCACCAGCGATGGGATCGCGTTGCACACGCCATCCTTGCCGAAGCGCCAGCCGTGATAGGGGCATTCCACGCTGTCATCGGGTTTGATCCGGCCCGCCGACAGGGGCACGCCGCGATGCGGACAGATATCGCGCAAGGCGAAAATTTCGCCGGCATGATTGCGCCCCAGCAGCACCGGCTCGCCCAGCAGCATTTCCCGGCGCATGTCGCCGCGCTTGAGGCTGGACGCTAGCGCCGGCATGTACCAGAGGTCGCGCAGGAACGGGTCGCTGGTCGCTGTCTCGGCTGCCATAAGGGAACTGCTTAGAGAAATCAGGTTTTTCCCGCAAGGAGAGGGTTGCCGCGCCCCGCATTCTCGACCGCGCACTGCTGGTGGGCGTCATGCTGGAAGTGGCGCTGATGATCGCCAGCCATGTCCGGTCGCTGCTCCAGGTTCACTATGCGCTGTTCGGCTGCATGATGATCGCTGGCACCGCTAGCCTGCTTTATGCCCGCGCCCTGGCGCGCGGCTATGGCATGGGCGCGCTTGGCGGCTTGGTGATCGAAGCGGCCTGTGTCCTGGCGGCGGTGGCTGCTGCAAATCTGCTGGGTGACCAGCCCGAACGCTACATTACCCTATGGCGTGATGATCGGTGCCCTGGTCGGCGCCATCGGCGGACTGTTCGGACAATATGCGGCGTGGATACGTGAATTCATCGCGACACTTCGCTAGCGTATTTTTTTGTGAGGAAATTGTCGGTTGGCTTGATCCGGCCCGGAGTAGGGGCTGGGGGGCTTGTTATCCGACCCGATTCACGGCCAACCGACCAAGAGATGATAACGTCCGAATGCGGCTGGGACATGGTTCAATCTTGACCATTTCTGGGCAGGTTCCGTTTCGAATCGTCGTGACATTTTTGACAGGAAAGGTGCTGCTTGAGCGCTTGCGGGACATAAAGCCTCGGCCCATCATCGCTTTTGGATGGTGGAAGAACCCATAAAACTGCACCGCGCGATTGCCGGTCGTGACATGTCTGCGGCGCTGCAAGTCACGTTTGACCGTCCCGAACTGAACCGGATTCTTACCCTCTATGGCCGCATGGCCGCGGCCGGGGAGTGGCGGGATTACGCGCTGGATTTCCTCAGCGAAACCGCGGTGTTCTCCGTTTTCCGCCGCGCCAGCGCAATGCCGCTGTTCCGTATCGGAAAGCGCCCGGAACTGCGCGCCAGACAGGGCCAGTATTGCGTCATCGCCGCGGGCGGTGTGATCCTCAAACGTGGCCACGAGCTGGCGCAGGTGCTGAAAGTCTTCGACAAGAAACTGCTGAAGGTGCTCGGGGAGTAAAACTCTCTCCATGGCCGGGCTTGACCCGGCCATCCATCGTCACGCGAACAGAAAACTGGATTGGCGGCTCGTTAAGCTTGTCCTCCGGCCGCGCTTCGCGCGGACCGGGGGAGCCGCCCATGGAGAGCAAGGAAACAAAAAAAGGCCCGGATTTCTCCGGGCCTTTTCGTTTTCGTGGTTGCTTCGCTTAGCGGCGGTCGCCCATGAAGCGCAGCAGGAACAGGAAGATGTTGAGGAAGTCGAGGTAGAGCGACAGCGCGCCCATGATCGCCGCCTTGCCCGCAACCGCAGTATCTCCGCCGATCTCATAATAGGTGTTCTTGATCTTCTGGGTGTCCCAGGCGGTCAGGCCGGTAAAGATCAGCACGCCCAGCACGCTGATGATAAAATTCATCATGCCCGACTTGAAGAACATGTTGGCCAGCGACGCCAGCAGGATGCCGATCAACCCCATGAACAGGAAGTTGCCGAAGCCGGTCAGGTCACGCTTGGTGGTGTAGCCGTACAGGCTCATCGTGCCGAAGGTGCCGGCGGTGACAAAGAAGGTCATCGCCACGCTGGTGCCGGTATAGGCGATCAGGATCGAGGCCAGCGACGCGCCGGTGAGGGCGGCATACACCCAGAAGGTGGCCTGCGCCGCCGTTTGGCTCATATGCATGACGCGGAAGGAGAGGAAGAACACCAGCGCGATGGGCGCCAGCATCACCACCCAACCCAGCATGGTGGGCGCGAGTCCGCCGGTCGCCGTCTGCTGGTAGAGCATGTTCAGCAGCGGCGGCGAATTGGCCACCACATAGGCGACGACGCCCGTCAGGGCGAGGGCGCCGACCATGTAGTTGTAGACCCGCAGCATATGCGCGCGCAGGCCCATATCCATCGTGTCGGCGACGGTTGCCGCACCACGAACAATGCGATTGTCATATTCAGCCATTTGGTACTCCCTTTGCCCCATACTATATCGTGATTTGTTGTGGCGATATCAAGGCCTTCGCCGGCGGGCGAAAAAGATGCTTTTTCAAAGGTTAAGGAGCCCGCAAGCGCCGTGCCGGCCGTACCGAAAGCGCCCCAACCGCGCCCAAAAGCCCGAACAGCAGGGTCGCCGCCCCACCGCCCAGTACCGTTACCAGCACCGCCCGGCCGTCAAAGGCGAAGGGCACCTCCAGGACGCCCCAGGCGATCGCCCAGCCGGCTAGGGTTCCGGCCAGCAGGGCGATCACACCGGTCGCCGCGCCCAGCACGCCATATTCGATGACATAGACCAGGGCGATTCGCGCCCGGGTCGCGCCCAGAATCTTCAGGATGGTGGCGTCATACAGCCGCGCCCGGGTTCCCGCCGCGATGGCGCCCGCCAGCACCAAGAGGCCCGCCAGGATGGTGACCAGGCTGGCGGCGCTGACGCCCTGGGCCAGCGAAGCCAGCATGTTCTGGATCTGCTGGATGGCGTCCTTGACCCTTACGGTGGAGATGTTGGGGAAACGGTTGGTCACCGCCAGGTACATGGCGTTCTCCTGCGCATCGTCCACCCGCACCGTGGCGAGGAAGGCGTGCGGCGCCTTGTCGATCAGGCCGGGCGACAGGACCAGCACGAAATTCTGCCCGCCATTGGTGAAATCCACCTTGCGCAAGGACGCGATGCGGCCTTCGAACTCGCGCCCCAGCACGTTCAGCTTCATGGAATCGCCGATCTTGGCGCCGGTGCCACGGGCGATATTCTGGTCCAGCGAAATCAGGGTGGGCCCGCGATAGTTTGCATCCCACCATTTTCCATCGGTGATGACGGTGCCGGGCGGCGGGGTATCGGCATAGGTGATGCCGCGGTCGCCGTTCAGCGCCCATTTGGCTTCCGGCGTCACTTTCACCTCAGCCGACGGTACCCCGGCCACCTCGGTGATCCGTCCACGGATCATTGGGGTGCGCTGGTAGCCGGTAGCGCTGGAAAAACCGGTGATGATGCGGTCGAAGGTCTTTGCGTCGGCCTGCTGGATATCGACAAAGAAGAAACTGGGGGCGCGAGCCGGCAAGGCGCCCGCCACCTGGGCGTTGATGGTCGAATTCAGCAAGGTGACGGTGGCCAGCAATGTCAGCCCCAGGCCGAGTGCGGTGACCACGCCGCCGGTGGCGGCGCCCGGGCGCACCAGATTGGCGAAGGCCAGCCGCACCAGCGGCGATTTGGGGTGCGGCATTGCGCGAATGGCGCGGCGCAAGCCTTCCGCCAGCAGTCGCAGCAGCGCCAGCGCCGCCACCGATCCGGCGAGGAATTGCGCCGCGAAGACCGGCGAGGGCGCCAGCACCAGGGTGAGGCCGGCCACGCCAAGGCCGGCGGCGGCCGAGATGGCGCGATAGAGATTCTGTCCTTCGGGATTGGCGGGCGACACGACATCGCGAAACAGGCTGGCGGGCGGCACGGCGCGGGCATGGCTCAGCGGCGGCACCGCGAAGGCGACCGCCGACAGAAGGCCGAACGCCAGCGCCAAGAGCAGCGGCAGGGGATAGAAACCGAAGGTGGGCGGCACGGGCAGGGCGGCGCCATAGAACCAGACCACCGCGAATGGCAACGCCGCGCCCAGGGCCGCGCCCAGCAAGGTGGCGGCGACCGCCACCGCCATGACCTGCTGAAAAAACACCAGGAAGACGAAGCCGCCGCTGGCGCCCAGCGATTTCAGGATGGCGATGTCGGCGCGCTTGCGGTCCAGGAAGGCGATAATGGCCTGGCTGGCGCCCACGCCGCCCACACCCAGCGCCACCAGGCCCACCAGCGTCAGGAACATGGTGATCTGTTCGACATAGCGGCGGATGCCGGGGGCGGCGTCAGTGCGGTCGCGGATATTCCATCCGGCTTCCGGAAAGCGCTTCGCCGCCGCATCCTTGAAGCCGGCGATGGCGCCCCGCGCCTGCACCTGGTTGTTCAACGCGCCTTTCAGCGCGATGCGATAGTTGTAGTTGATCAGGCTTTCGGTCGAGACCAGGCCGGTGGCGGGCAATCCCTTGGTGGAGACCAGCAGCCGCGGTCCCAGCTCGAAACCGGTGGAAACGCGGTCAGGCTCCTTGTCCAGCACCGCCATCACCCGGAAGGTGGCGTTGCCCAAGGTGATCAGGTCGCCGCGCGAGACCTTGAGCCGGTCCATCAGGCTTTGTTCCAGCGCGGCGCCGCAGACCCCGTCATCCTCGCAGGCCAGCACGTCGCGCAGATTTTGCGACGGCGTGAAGGTGACTGCGCCGAACAGCGGCCAGCGATCGTCCACGCCTTTGAGTTCGACTAGCTGACGCGCGCCATTGCCGCGCGCATAGACCATGGCGCGCATCGACATGGATTCGGAAACACGGCCCTGTTGTTCGAAGAATGCGCGCTCTTTCGCGCCGACAGGGCGATGGATCTGCCGGACCGAAACATCGCCGCCCAGCAAAATCTGTCCCTGATCCTGCAAGCCGGTGAGGAAGGCATCGCTCAGCGAGCCGACGCCCGCGATGGCGCCGCTGCCCAGCACCAGGCAGAAAAAGAAAATGCGGAATCCCGCAAAGCCGCCGCGCAATTCGCGCTGCGCCAGCTGCAGGGCAAGCCGCAGATTCATGTCACCTCACCCTTCGACAGGCTCAGGGTAAGGATGTTGGCGCAAATCCTCATGCTGAGCTTGTCGAAGCATGAGGCACGCCACCATCATCCGACACGACCTTGCCATCGGCCATGCGCAGCACGCGCTGGCAACGCCGCGCCAGGCTTTCCTCGTGCGTCACCAGGAACAGGCTGGCGTCGCGTTCCGCGTTCAGGGCGAAGATCAGGTCGGCGATGCCCGAACCAGTGGCGCTGTCGAGATTGCCGGTCGGCTCATCCGCGAACAGAATCTGCGGCCCCGGCGCCAGAGCGCGGGCCAGCGCCACGCGCTGCTGCTCGCCGCCGGACAGCTGGCCGGGATAATGATCGGTGCGCTGGATCAGACCCACGGCGCGCAGCTCGGCCTGCGCGCGGTCGAAGGCGTCAGGCATGCCCATCAGCTCCAGCGGGACCGCGACATTTTCCAGCGCGGTCATGGTGGGGATGAGATGGAAGGACTGGAAAACGATGCCTATGCGGCCCAGGCGGAACCGCGCCGCCGCGTCCTCGCCCATTCCGGTGATATTGGTGCCGGTGATGGTGACCTTGCCGGAGGTGGGTTTTTCCAACCCCGCCGCCACCATCAGCAGCGAGGATTTTCCCGAGCCGGATGGCCCCGTCAGCGCCAGTGTCTGCCCGGCCGGGACCTGAAGGGACACACCGGCCAGGATGTCCACCGGCCCGGCCAGGCTTTTCAGCGTCAGGGTCACGTCTTGAAGCTGAAGGGCGGGCGGGGGATTGTGCATGCTGACTCGGATATAAGATGAAAACGCGCACTTCAAGAACGCTGCTTAGCATAGTTCTGCTTCTGACTTTTGGCCTCCTAATTGGGGCAGGAGCAGGGCAGGCGCTTGCCGCGCCTGTAAAAATCCTCGCTCTGGGGACCAGCTTGACGCAGGGCTATGGCCTGCCGCCGGGGACCGAATTCAGCGTGCAGTTGCAGGCCGCCCTGAAGCGGGCAGGGATCGATGCGGTGGTGACCAATGCCGGGGTGTCGGGCGACACCAGCGCTGGCGGCCTGGCGCGGCTAGACTGGTCGCTGGCCGCCCGGCCCGATGTGGCCATTATCGAGCTGGGCTCCAACGACATGCTGCGCGGCCTGCCGCCGGAGCAGACGGAAAAGAATCTGCGCGCCATCCTCACCCGCCTCAAGGCCGCCAAGGTTAAGGTGCTGCTGACCGGCATGAAGGCGCAGCGCAATCTCGGCCCCGAATATGTCAAGGCATTCGATGCTATCTATCCGCGCCTCGCCAAGCAGCAGGGCGTGCTATTCTATCCCTTCATCCTGGACGGCGTGGCGCTCAATTCCAAACTCAACCAGGCGGACGGCATGCATCCCAATCCGGACGGCGTAAAGGTGATCGTCGCGCGCATCCTGCCGCTGGTGAAGACGTTGGTGGGGCGCTGATGTTCCGGAAGCTGCTCTCGGTCAGCGGCTTTACCCTGGCGTCGCGGGTCACCGGTTTTGTGCGCGACGCCATGCTGGCCTGGACGCTGGGCAGCGGCGTGCTGTCTGACGCCTTCTTCGTGGCGTTCCTCTTTCCCAATTATTTCCGCGCTATTTTCGGTGAAGGCACGCTGAATCCGGCGTTCTTGCCGCGCTATGCCGCGCTTCACGCCAGGGGCGAAAAGGAAAAGGCCGCGAAATTCGCCGATGACGTCTTCGCCTGGCAGATGGCGGCGCAGATCGCGCTGCTGGTGCTGGCGATGATCTTCATGCCGGCGATCATCCGGCTGATCGCGCCGGGCTTCGCCGGCAACCCCGACCAGTTCGCGATGACGGTGGCGCTGGCCCGCGTCACCTTTCCCTATCTGATCCTGACTTTGGTGGCGGTGCAGTTGTCCGCCATGCTCAATGCCAACGACCGCTTCTGGGCCGGCGCGGCCTGGTCCAATCTGCTCAACCTTTCCATGATCGCCACGCTGGTCGCCTGGCAGTGGTTTCCCAACGCCGCCTATGCCGCGGCCTGGGGCGTGCTGGCGGGCGGTGTGGCGCAGCTGATCTTCATTGTATGGGCCGGGGCGAAAGAAGGCTTGTGGCTGCGCCTGACATGGCCGCGCTGGACACCCGAGATAAAGGAATTCTTCGCCGCCTTCGGTATGGTGACCATCGGCGCCGCCAGCGTGGTGATCGCGCCGCTGATCGACACCATCCTTGCCAGCATGCTGGCGAGCGGCAGCCGCACCGCGCTTTATTATGCCGACCGCATCAACCAGTTGCCGCTGGGTGTGCTGGGCATCGCGCTGGGCACGGTGCTGCTGCCGGCCATGTCGGCGCGGCTGGCGAAAAAAGACCGCGCCGGTTCCGACGCCGCCCAGAACCGGTCCGCTGCCATGAGTTTGCTGCTGACCTTGCCGTTCATGTTCGCATTTCTGCTCATACCGGACACCATCACGCGCGCGGTGTTCCAGCATGGCGCGTTCGATGCGCAGGCGGCCGCGCTGGCAGCGCTGGCGCTGGCCGCCTATGGGGTCGGGCTTCCCGCCATGGCGCTGGTGCGGATTGTCGCGTCCACTTTTTATGCCCGTCACGACACCGTCACGCCGATGCGCGCCACCCTGATCGCATTGGGGACCAACATTGCGCTCAAGCTGTTGCTGGTCTGGGGATTTGATATGGGCGTGGCGGGGCTGGCCCTGGGTACTGCCTTGGGCGCGTGGGTCAATGTCGGCGTGCTGACCTGGCTGGGACGCAGCCGCGCCCTGCTGGCGATTGAAACACTATTCCGCCGCGCCCTGCCGGCTGCCTTGCTGGCGGCACTGGCGGCGGGTGCTGGCGCCTGGCTGGGTGCGCGGCTGGGGGAAACCATCCTGCCGGGTGCCTATGCCGATGAGGCGGCGTTGCTGGTGGCGCTGGTCTGCGCCGGGCTGGGCTATGGCGTCACCGTGTTGCTGCTGCGCAAGCGGTTGCCGCTGGGACGTTTCTCGCAATGAGATTGTTCGTGGCCCTGGCGATTCCGCGTGGCGTGGCTGAGTCCCTGATGCTGATCCAGGGCGGCGTGCCGGGGGCGCGCTGGCAAAGCCGAGAACAGTTGCACCTGACCCTGCTTTTCATCGGCGAGGTGAACGGCGAGGACGTCGATGCGATTGACGATGCGCTGGCAGGTATCGAGGCGCCGGACTTTACCGTGCAGCTGCATGGCGTCGGGCAGTTCGGCAACAAGCAGCCGCATTCTTTGTGGGCGGCGGCGCGGCCCAATCCGGCGCTGGATCATCTGCAGCGTAAGGTGGACGCTGCCATTCGCTGGGTCGGCCAGGCCCCGGATTCACACAAATTCACGCCGCATGTGACGGTGGCGCGGCTCGGCCATTCCGACCCGGACAAGGTGGTGGAGTGGCTGCAATATAACGCGCTCTATACCAGTGCCGAATTTGAAGTCGGGGCGTTTGCGCTTTATTCCAGCCTGCTGACCAGCGACGGCAGCGTCTATCGCGTGGAAGAAGAGTATCCCCTAGGAGGCCATTATGACGAAGCTGACGATTGAAGAGCTGAAGGCTTCGCTGAAGCGTCTGCCGGACTGGGCGCTGGCCAAGGACCGCGAGGCGATCGTGCGAAAATTCCAGTTCGTGGATTTCGACGCCGCCTTTGCCTTCATGACGCGCTGCGCCCTGCTGGCGGCGAAGATGGATCACCATCCCGAATGGTTCAATGTCTACAACAAGGTGGATGTGACCCTGGCGACCCATGATGCCGGCGGTGTGACGCAAAAAGACATCGACCTCGCCACCGCCATGGACGGCTATGCGGCCATGGGCGGCGGTAAATAGCGGAAACTGCGGAACCACAGACGGGTGAGGCCGTTTGGTCATGACAGTTCCACGGGAGAATTTCATGGCAACGGAAACCGGTTTGGGCAATGGCAGCAACGCCTTTCTGTCCTTTATCGTCGGCGCATTGCTGGTCGGGGTCGGCATTGTCGGCTTTTTCATGTGGGATTCCCACAAGAGCGGCGCGTCTTCGCCGACGCCCGCGATCACCGTGAACGTCAAGAAGCCCTAATAGCGAAACCATCCCGTGCGGTCGGCCAGCATCAGCGCGATGCTGCCGCCCAGCGGCGTCAGCACCACGGCCAGCACCAGCCACAAGGCAGGATTGCGCCCGTGGATTTTCGCCCAGTAGCCGACGCCCATCGCCGCGAAGAAATACAGAAATACCAGCACGCTATTTTTTCGCGTTCTTGACGAGATCTTCCACCACCGATGGATCGGCCAGGGTGGTGATATCCCCCAGATTCGACGTATCGCCTTCCGCGATCTTGCGCAGGATGCGGCGCATGATCTTTCCTGAACGGGTCTTGGGCAGGCCCGGCGCGAACTGGATCACGTCTGGTTTGGCGATGGGGCCGATTTCCTTGCCTACAAAGGCCTTCAGTTCGGCATGCAGTGTATCGCTGCTGGCGACGCCTGCTTTCAACGTGACATAGGCATAGATGCCCTGGCCCTTGATATCGTGGGGATAGCCCACCACCGCGGCTTCGGCGACATGGTGGTGGCCCACCAGCGCGCTCTCGACTTCGGCGGTACCCATCCGGTGTCCCGAGACATTGATGACATCATCCACCCGGCCGGTGATCCAGTAATAGCCGTCTTCATCGCGGCGGCAGCCATCGCCGGTGAAATACTTGCCGCGATAGGTTTTGAAATAGGTGTCCACGAAACGCTGGTGATCGCCATATACGCTGCGCATCTGGCCGGGCCAGCTTTCGGTGATGCAGAGATTGCCGCTGGCCGCGCCTTCCAGCACCACACCTTCGGCGTCCACCAGTTGCGGCACCACGCCGGGCAGGGGCTTGGTGGCGGAGCCGGGCTTTAAATCCGTGGCGCCGGGCAGGGGCGAAATCAACATGCCGCCGGTTTCGGTCTGCCACCAGGTGTCCACGACCGGGCAGCGGCTGTCGCCCACCACCCGGTGATACCAGGACCAGGCTTCCGGATTGATCGGCTCGCCCACCGAACCCAGCAGCCGCAGGGAGGCGCGGCTGGTCTTCTTCACCGGCGCATCGCCGTCGCGCATCAAGGCGCGGATGGCGGTGGGCGCGGTGTAGAATATGTTGACCTTGTGCTTGTCGATCACCTCCCAGAATCGCGAGACGCTGGGATAGTTGGGAACGCCTTCGAACATCAATGTCGTGGCGCCGTTGGCCAGCGGGCCATAGACGATATAGCTGTGGCCGGTGACCCAGCCGACATCGGCGGTGCACCAGAAGATGTCGCCGTCGTGATAATCGAACACATACTGATGCGTCCACGCCACCCACAGCAGATAGCCGCCCGAGGTGTGCAGCACCCCCTTGGGCTTTCCGGTGGAGCCGGAGGTGTAAAGAATGAACAGCGGGTCTTCCGCATTCATCGCCTCGGCGGGGCAATCGGCCGCTACCTTGCCCGCTTCCTCGTGATACCAGACGTCGCGGCCGGCTTTCATTTCGATCTTGCCGCCGGTGCGACGCACCACGATTACGCTTGTGACGATCCCGGCCTTGGCCACGGCGTCGTCGGTGTTTTTCTTCAGCGGGATCGGCTTGCCGCCGCGCACGCCTTCATCGGCAGTAATGACGATCTTGCTGTCGCAGTCGATGATGCGCCCCGCAAGAGAGTCGGGTGAGAAACCGCCAAACACAACCGAATGGACCGCGCCGATGCGGGTGCAGGCCAGCATGGCATAGGCCGCTTCCGGGATCATCGGCATGTAGATGGTGACGCGGTCGCCTTTGCGGACGCCACGGTTTTTGAGAACATTGGCGAACTTGCAGACTTCGGCATGAAGCTGCTTGTACGTGATGTGCTTGCTGTCGTTCGGGTCGTCGCCTTCCCAGATGATGGCGGTATGGTCGCCGCGTGTGGCGAGGTGGCGGTCGATGCAGTTGGCCGAGACATTCAGCGCCCCGTCCTCGAACCATTTGATAGACAGGTTGTCCGGGTCCCAGCTGACATTCTTCACCTTGGTGAAGGGCGTCAGCCAGTCCAGCCTTGCGGCTTCCTTGCCCCAGAAGCCGTCCGGGTCGCGCACCGATTCCGCATAGGCCGCCTCATACTGGGCCTTGGTCATGAAGGCGCATTTTTTCCACTCTTCAGGGACCGGGATCAGGCTCTCGGACATCGCAATCTCTTTTGGGCTTGCCTCGGCCGTGATGGTGCTATCATCGCCCGGTTCCTCGCAAGGCGTCTTATGCAACTTCATCTTTCCACCTGGCCCGAGGTCGAGGCCTATCTCGCCCGATCCAAGGCGATCCTGATTCCCATCGGCTCGACCGAACAGCATGGCCCCAACGGGCTGCTGGGCACCGATGCGCTGTGCCCGGAAATCATCAGCCGCCGCGTCGGCGACGAGGCCGGCATCCTGATCGGCCCCACCTTCAATGTCGGGCAGGCGCAGCATCACATGGGATTTGCCGGCACCATCACCCTGCGCCCCTCGACCATGATCGCGGCCATGCTGGACTGGACGCAGAGCCTGACGCGGCACGGCTTTGAGCGCATCTACTGGCTGAACGGCCATGGCGGCAATATCGCCACCATCACCGCGGCCTTTTCCGAAATCTATCACGGTGTCACGTTTGCGCGCGCTGGGGATAATCGTCCGCCGCTGCGCTGCAGCTTGCGCAACTGGTGGGAAGTGCCCGGCTTGATGGACCTGTGCCGCCAGCTGTTCCCGGTGGGCGAGGGCAGCCATGCCACCCCGTCGGAAGTCTCGGTGACCTGGTTCGGCTATCCGGAAGCGGTGAAGTCCGTGACCATGACGCCGCGCATAGCCCCCAACGGTCCCATCCTGGATGCCGACGACTATCGCCGCCGCTTCCCGGACGGGCGCATCGGCTCCGATCCCAGCCAGGCCAGCATAGAAGCCGGCGAAAAAATCGTGGCAGCAGCGGTAAAAGGCGTGATCGCCGAGTTCAAACAGTTTGCCGCCAGCTAGACACGCCTGCATGTCATCCCCGGCGAGCGCAAGCCGAAGGCTTGCGTGAGGGAAGGGGACCCAGGTGGATGGATCCGGCCCGGTCTTTCCACCTAGGTTCCCTTCCCCTCGCATTGCTCACGCAATGCTCGGCCGGGAATGACACTTTAGTTGCGGTGAGAAGGTGATATGCTGGCGCTTTCCCAGGGGTGCCCTCCGAAGCTTCAGCGAAGGAGGGCTGAGACCGCAATCCCGCGGATCCCTTAGAACCTGATCCGGTTCACACCGGCGTAGGGAGAGGCGATATGAACAAACCAATTCTCGACAAGTCGATGGCGATCACCCGTGGCGCCTTGCCCGGTTCGAAAAAGCTGCTGGTGAACGGCGTGCCGTTCCGCGAAGTGGCGCTGCAGGGCGGCGAGGCGCCGGTGCGCCTTTACGACACATCCGGTCCGTATACGGATGATAATGCAACCATCGACATCGAGAAGGGCCTTGCCCCCCGCCGCCGCGAATGGATTCTGGCGCGCGGCGATGTGGAAGAGTATGTTGGCCGCGACAGGAAGCCCGAGGATGACGGGCTAAAGATCGGTGAAAAGCTGACCGTGCCGCAGTTCGACCGCAGCGGCATCAAGCTGCTGCGCGCCAAGCCGGGCCGCAACGTCACCCAGATCCATTACGCGCGTCAGGGTATTATTACCGAGGAAATGAAATATATCGCGGCGCGCGAAAACCTGGGGCGCAGCGCCCTGCCGCGCGATGGCAACAGCTTCGGCGCGTCGATCCCGGACGAGATCACGCCGGAATTCGTGCGCTCCGAAATCGCGCGCGGCCGGGCGATCATTCCCTCCAACATCAACCATCCCGAAACCGAGCCGATGATCATCGGCCGCAACTTCCTGACCAAGATCAACGCCAATATCGGCAACAGCGCCGTGACCTCGGGCGTGGGCGAGGAAGTGGACAAGCTGGTCTGGGCGATCCGCTGGGGCGCCGACAATGTGATGGACCTGTCCACCGGCCGCCACATCCACACCATCCGCGAATGGATCATCCGCAATTCGCCGGTGCCGATCGGCACCGTGCCGATCTACCAGGCGCTGGAAAAGGTTGGCGGCGTGGCCGAGGACCTGACCTGGGAGATTTACCGCGACACGCTGGTCGAGCAGTGCGAGCAGGGCGTGGACTATTTCACCGTTCATGCCGGGGTGCGGCTGGCGCATGTGCCGCTGACCGCCGAGCGCGTCACCGGAATCGTGTCACGCGGTGGCTCGATCCTGGCCAAATGGTGCCTGGCGCATCACAAGGAAAATTTCCTCTACACGCACTTTGAAGAGGTTTGCGAACTGCTGAAGCAATACGATGTGTCGTTCAGCCTGGGCGACGGTCTGCGTCCCGGCTCGACCGCCGACGCCAATGACGCCGCCCAGTTCGCCGAACTGGATACGCTGGGCGAACTCAACAAGATCGCGCAGAGGCACGATGTGCAGGTGATGATCGAAGGCCCCGGCCATGTGCCGATGCACAAGATCAAGGAAAACATGGACCGCCAGTTGGCAGCCTGCGACGAGGCGCCCTTTTATACGCTTGGGCCGCTGACCACCGATGTGGCGCCGGGCTATGACCACATCACCTCGGCCATCGGCGCGGCGATGATCGGCTGGTTCGGCTGCGCCATGCTTTGCTATGTCACGCCCAAGGAGCATCTGGGCCTGCCGGACCGCGACGATGTGAAGGCCGGCGTGATCGCCTATCGCATCGCCGCCCATGCCGCCGACCTCGCCAAGGGCCATCCCGCGGCGCGCATCTGGGACGATGCCATGTCCAAGGCGCGGTTCGAATTCCGCTGGCGCGACCAGTTCGCGCTGGCGCTCGATCCGGAAACCGCGCAGCTCTATCACGACGAGACCCTGCCGGCGGAAGGCGCCAAGGTGGCGCATTTCTGCTCCATGTGCGGCCCGAAATTCTGCTCCATGAAGATCAGCCAGGAAGTGCGCGACGCGGCGCGCGGCAACAATGACAGTATGTCGACGGCGGAAATTCGTGCGGCGATGGCGAAAAAATCAGAAGAGTTCAAGCAGGGTGGCGGGGAAATTTATCTTCACAAGCCGGCGGCGGAATAGCCAATACCTGTCATGCCCGCGAAAGCGGGCATCCAACTTTGGTCTGGCATTGTCAAAGAAGTTGGATTCCCGCTTTCGCGAGAATGACAATGGAGTTGTCCCGCAAGCCTCGTCCTGATCAGCGGTTGAAGGGATTGGGACGGGTCGGCGGGCCTTGTTCGCGGCCGGTCACCACATACCAGCCAAAGCAGCGTGCCAGCGGCGGCGGCATGGCTTTGCTCTGCTTCATCGCCCAGCCCGCGATCTCTTTTTCGCTTTCTCCGGCGTCGACCCCACCCCAGACCGTGACATAGCGGTCGCCCTGCAGGAAGTAGCCGCCGTGTTCGGAATCGGAGAAATCGGCCCAGACCAAGCTCCAGTTCGCCGTCTGCATGACTTCAAAAACTTTTGGCTTGCTCGGCAGGCCCTTGATTTGCGGCGCGGCCTTTTTCAGCAGCGCCTGTCCCTGGGCCAGCGGTTTCTGCCAGATGCCGTCGCAAGGTGCGGCGGCGTTCGCCGCGCCCGGCAGACACAGACTTGCTGCCAGCAGAAAAGCCGTGTTGCGCATCAGCGCGACCTTCCGTTGATCGCGTTCCAGATCGCCAGCACGATGATGGCGCCGATCACCGCTACCAGCGATGAAACGATAAAGCCCTGCTGTTCGTAATTGAAGCCGGGGCTCAGCGTCTGGAACAGGAAGCCGCCAGCCAGCGCGCCGACAAGCCCTAGCGCGATATTGACCATGCAGCCGCCGCCGCGCGCGCCCATGATGGCGCTGGCCAGCCAGCCGATGAAAGCGCCGAACACAATCCAGCCCAGAATATGCATGCTTCTCTCCTCACCACGGGCGGCCTTGAGCCGCCATCCAGAGCAGTGAAATCTCACTGTTTGCAGTTTGTGACTCTGGATGGCCGGGTCAAGCCCGGCCAAGGAGAAACGAATTACTTGAACGTCACATATAACATGGTGATCGCCGCCGCCGCCATGATCGCGGTGGTGAGCCAGCCCAGACTGCCCAGCACCGGACCGACGCGAAATTCGCCCATCTTGCGCCGGTTGCTGGCCACCACCATCAGCGCCGCCATCATCGGCACCGCGATGACGCCGTTCAGCACCGCGCTCCAGTACAGCGCCTGGATCGGATCGATGCCGACATAACCCACGCCCAGTCCCAGCAGCACCGCCGCGCCGATCACCGTATAAAAACCGCGCGCCTGCCAGGGCATGTTGTCGAGGCCAGTTCGCCAGCCTGCTGCTTCCGCCACCGCATATCCTGCCGATCCGGCCAGAACCGGGACCGCCAGCAAGCCGGTGCCGATAATGCCGAGACTGAACAAAGCGAAGGCGAAATGCCCGGCAATGGGTTTCAGGGCCTGTGCCGCATCGGCGGCGGAGTTTATGTCGGTAACGCCATGCGCATGCAGGGTCGTGGCGGTGGCGATCATGATGGCGAGCGCGATCAGATGGGATATTGCCATACCGGCGATGGTGTCCACGCGGATGCGGCTGATCGCTTCGGAGCCTTCGCGCGGCTGGTCGATCAGCGGATGCTCGTCGTCATTCTGGTCCACTTCCTCGACTTCCTGGGCGCTCTGCCAGAAAAAAAGATAAGGGCTGATGGTGGTGCCGAAGATGGCGACGATGGTGGTGGCGTTGCTTTCGGTCAGATTGGGATGCAGACCGATCAGGCCGGCACCGATTTCCTTCCAGTCCAGCGGCAGCAGAAACATGACGGCGACATAGGCCAGCAGGCTGAATGTCAGCACCATCAGGAAGCGGGAATAGCGGCGATACGGGATGAAAAGCTGCAGCCCCAGCGACAGGAAGGCGAAGAAAAGCGTGAAGCCATGCTGGCTGAGACCGGTGACCAGCTTCGCCGCCGCGCCCATCGCCGCCAGGTCGGCGCCGACATTGATGGTGTTGGCGATGAACAGAAGTGCCAGCAGGCCCAGCACCAATGGGCGCGGCATCACCTGGCCCATATTGTAGGCCAGCCCCCGGCCGGTGACGCGGCCGATCAGGGCGCTGATCATCTGGATCGCTGCCAGTAGCGGAAAGGTCAACGGGATGGTCCAGAGCAGGTTGAAGCCGAACTGCGCCCCGCCCTGGCTGTAGGTGGCGATGCCGCTGGGATCGTCATCCGCCGCGCCGGTGATCAGGCCCGGTCCCAGCCGCTTGAGAAGCGGGGCCTGATGGAGGCGGGCTTTCAGGCCGGTTTTGGGCGCAGGAGCGCACATGGGACAGAGGTTAGCATGCGGCAACGGCTTTTGGTTGCCAGCGTTGGCGCATAGCGACTGAATCGGGTAGGTGAGGGGCATGCGCGGGTATTTCGGGGTCGGCATCGAAGGCGTTTCCAAGCCGATGAATTTGGGCAATCTGGTCCGGATCGCCCATGCCTTTGACGCCAGCTTCTTCTTTTCCATCGCGCCGCGCCTCAACCTGTCCAAGGCCAACAGCGACACCAGCAACGCCGAAGGTGTGCTGCCCTTCTATTCCTTCGAAAAGCCGGATGACTTTCGCCTGCCGCTGGGCTGCCGCCTGGTGGGGGTGGAGATCACCGACGATGCGGTGGAGCTGCCGCGCTTCCGCCATCCCACTCGCGCCGCCTATGTCTTCGGGGCCGAGCGTTATTCTCTGTCGCCGCAGGTCCTGGCGGCCTGCGAATTCGTGGTGAAAATCCCCACCCGATTCTCCATCAATGTCGGCATGGCGGGCGCCATCGTGCTGTACGACAGATTGATCAATCTGGGGGGCTATGGCGGGCGGCCGATCACGCCAGGCGGCGGCGATGCCGACCTGCCGCCGGTGCATAACTGGGGCGCGCCGAAGGCCAAACCCCGCGATTATTGAGCATTGGCAAAATCGGGGGGCACTCCATATAAGGTGCCCATGCCAGCCCCCGCCCTTTCCATATCCCATCTGCGCAAGGTCTATGCCCGTGGCACCGTGGCAGTTGAGGATATTTCCCTGACCGTGCCCGAAGGGGAATTTTTCGCGTTCCTGGGCCCCAATGGCGCGGGCAAATCCACCACCATTCATTGCATCACCGGCATCGCCGAGCCGACCGCGGGCAAGATCGAGATTTTCGGCATCGATGCGGTGAAGGATTATCGCGAGGCGCGCCGGCTGGTCGGGCTGTGCCCGCAAGAATTCAACGTCGATCCCTTCGCCACCCCGCGCCAGATCGTGGACTGGATGGGCGGCTATTTCGGCATGGCCGCCAAGGCGCGCAAGGAACGCACCGACATGCTGATGGAGCGGTTCGAGCTGATCCTCCACCAGAAAAAGCAGTTCCGCGAATTATCCGGTGGCCTCAAGCGCCGCGTGGTGCTGGCGCGCGCCCTGATCCACGATCCCAAGCTGATCATCCTGGACGAACCGACCGCGGGCGTGGATGTCGAACTGCGGCGGGTTCTGTGGCGCTACCTCGCCGAGATCAACAAGGACGGCAAGACCATCCTGCTCACCTCGCATTATCTCGAGGAGGTCGAACGCCTCTGCCGCCAGATCGCCATCGTCAACAAGGGCCTCGTGGTGCGCGAAGGCACCAAGGACGAGATGGTGGGCGAGCCGGGCGGCCTGGAACAGGCCTATCTGGTGGCCACGGGCGCGCAAGCCGATCACGTGGCGGCGGAATAACCATGGAAGCCAACACACCCATGGGGACAAACTGGATCGGGCTGTACACCATCGTGCGGCGCGAAGTGTCGCGCATGATGCGGGTGCCGATCCAGGTGTTCGTGGCGCCGTGGATTTCGGGGCTGCTGTTCATCTTTATTTTCGGCCATGTGGTCGGCGGCCGCATCACCGAGATCGGCGGCCATCGCTATCTGGAATTCGTGCTGCCGGGCATCGTGATGATGAACGTCGTCAATGCCGCCTTCCTGCAATCCTCCTCGGCGATCTATTTTTCGCGCTTCATTAAATTCATCGAGGAGACGCTGGTCGCGCCGCTCTCCTATGCCGAAATGATCGCGGGCAGTCTGTCGGTGGTGGTGCTACGCGCCTCGGTCACCGGCTTCGGTATCATGCTGATGGGCCTGTTCTTCGATGCCACCCATGTCGCCTCTTGGCCGCTGTTCCTGTTCTGGATTGTCAGCGTGTCGGCGGTGTTCGGGCTGCTCGGTATTATCGTCGGCCTGTGGTCCAAGAGTTTCGAGCAACTCAACATGCCGGTGGTGTTTTTCCTCACGCCACTTTCGATGATGGGCGGGGTGTTCAACACGGTCGGGATGCTGCCCGACTGGTTGCGCTGGCTGGCCTGGGCTAATCCCTTCTATTATTTCATCAACGGCCTGCGCGGCGCGATGATCGGCTTTGACGAAACGCCGCCCGGCCTTGGCGTCGGGCTGACCGTGCTTCTGCTGGTCGCGCTGGGCGCAACCGTGTGGCGGCTGTATGCCAAGGGCTATGGCTTGAGACAATAGCACCTGGGAACCTGCGTTAAGCGGGAAACTTGCAGGGGCAGGGCGCCTACCGGTATGGTGCCGCCAATCACACAAACGCCCGATTCCAATGCAAGATTTCGCATCGGGTTGTCGGGAAGGTCGAAGTTATCATGAAAAAAATAGCGGGGATTTTCGCCATCGCCGCATTGGGCTTGAGCGCGCCCGCCGTGGCGCAGCCCGCGGTTGGCGGCGGCTTGCCTGCGACCTTGCTGGGCGTGTTCAATAACTGGTCGGCTTTTTCGTCGGGCTCGGGTTCCAGCCTGACCTGCTATGCCCTGTCGCGGCCGCGCGCCACCCAGCCGCGCACCGCCAAGCGCAGCGCGATCTATCTGATGGTCAGCGACTGGCCGGCGCGCAAGGTCAAGGCCGAGCCGCAGATCGTCTATGGCTATCCGGCGAGGGAAAACGGCGCCGCGGCGCTGGGCGTGGGCGGCGACAAGTTCACCTTCTTCATCCGCAACAATGCCAATGAAGGCAGTGCCTGGCTGCAATCGCTGAACGACACGCCGCGCCTGATCGACGCCATGCGCAGTGGCGTGTCGGCGGTGGCCACCGGCATCTCGCAGCGTGGCACCAAGACCACTGACACCTTCAGCCTATCCGGCTTCAACGACGCATTGGCGAAGATTCACGCCACCTGCCAGATGTAAATGCCAGAAAATTCAACAACGCCGCGCATCTCTCTTATCGGTCTAGACCGGGGTGCGTTGAAGGCCGCGTTACTGAAGGCGGGCGTGCCGGAAAAATCCGCCTCCATGCGGGTGAACCAGTTGTGGAACTGGGTCTATGTCCATGGCGCGCGCGACTTCGCATCCATGACCAACCTGGCGCGGGATTTCCGTGCCCTGCTGGAACACTCCTTCACATTGGTGCGGCCGGAAATCGTCACCGCGCAGGTCTCCGAAGACGGCACTCGCAAATGGCTGCTGCGCGCCGGGCCGGGCATCGAATTCGAGACTGTTTATATTCCGGAAAAGGGTCGCGGCACATTGTGTGTCTCCTCGCAGGTGGGCTGCACCCTGACCTGCCGCTTCTGTCACACTGGCACGCAGAAACTTGTGCGCAACCTCACGCCCGATGAAATCCTCGGTCAGGTCATGATCGCCAAGGACGCGCTGGAGGATTGGCCCTCGACCGCGCCGGGCCGCAAGGTCACCAACATCGTGATGATGGGAATGGGCGAGCCGCTCTACAATTTCGACCATGTGAAGGCGGCGCTGGCCATCGTGATGGACGGCGATGCCCTGGCGCTGTCGAAGCGCCGCGTCACCCTGTCCACCGCAGGCGTGGTGCCGATGATCGCGCGCGCCGGCCATGAGATCGGCTCCAGCCTAGCGATTTCGCTGCATGCGGTGCGCGACGATATCCGCAACGAGATCGTGCCGATCAATAAGAAGTATCCCATCGAGCAGCTGATGGAAGCCTGCCGCACCTATCCCGGCGCCTCCAACGCGCGCCGCATCACCTTCGAATATGTGATGCTGAAGGACGTCAATGACAGCCTTGCCGATGCGCGGGCGCTGGTGAAGTTGGTGGCGGGCATTCCGGCCAAGATCAACCTGATCCCCTTCAATGCCTGGCCGGGTGCGCCGTATGAATGTTCCGACTGGAGCCAGATTGAGAAATTCGCCGAGATCGTCAACCGCGCCGGCTATGCCTCGCCGGTGCGCACCCCGCGCGGCCGCGATATCATGGCGGCCTGCGGCCAGCTCAAGAGCGAAAGTGTGAAAGAGCGAGCCTCGGCGCGCATGGGTGAGGCTGCGGCGCGCGCAGCGCGCGAGGCGGGTCCAGTGGACCCGCGAGAGCAGGCGAACGCCGCGAGCCCAAGTGAGCGGCCGGGGGTGGCAATGGACAATCTCCAGTCCGGCCAGCTTGCCCGGATGCCCCAATAGAGGCTGGATTTTGCGGCCTGTATCCCTATAGTCCCGGCGATTTTCGGGGATTTCCGCCGTGGCCAACAAAGACATCAAGAAGGTCGTTCTCGCCTATTCGGGCGGGCTGGACACATCGGTTATCCTGAAGTGGCTGCAGACCGAATATAACGCTGAAGTCATCACCTTCACCGCCGACCTGGGGCAGGGCGAGGAGATCGAGCCTGCCCGCCAGAAGGCGCTGACCCTGGGTATCAAGCCCGGCAACATATTCATCGAAGACCTGCGCGAGGAATTCGTGCGCGATTTCGTTTTCCCGATGTTCCGCGCCAATGCGGTCTATGAAGGCGTCTATCTGCTGGGCACCTCCATCGCCCGCCCGCTGATCGCCAAGAAGCAGATCGAGATCGCCGAACAGGTCGGCGCCGATGCCGTCTGTCACGGCGCCACCGGCAAGGGCAACGACCAGGTGCGCTTCGAGCTGGGCTATTACGCCCTCAAGCCCGACATCAAGGTGATCGCGCCCTGGCGCGAATGGGACCTGACCAGCCGCACCAAATTGCTGGAATTCGCCGAGGCCAACCAGATCCCCATCGCCAAGGACAAGCGCGGCGATGCGCCCTTCTCGGTCGACGCCAACCTTTTGCACTCTTCCTCCGAGGGCAAGGTGCTGGAAGACCCGTCGCATGAAGCCGACGGCATCGTCTATCAGCGCACCATTTCGCCGGAAGAGGCACCTGACAAGGCGACCTATGTCGAGATTGGCTTCGAGAAGGGCGATGCGGTTAGCATCGACGGCAAGAATCTCTCGCCCGCCACCCTGCTGGCGGCGCTGAACGCGCTGGGCAAGGCCAACGGTATCGGCCGGCTGGACCTGGTGGAGAACCGCTTTGTTGGCATGAAGTCGCGCGGCGTCTATGAGACCCCCGGCGGCACCATCCTGCTGGTCGCCCATCGTGGCATCGAGAGCATCACGCTGGACCGGGGCGCGGCCCATCTGAAGGACGACATCATGCCCCGCTATGCGGAGCTTATTTACAACGGCTTCTGGTTCAGCCCCGAGCGCGAGATGCTGCAGGCGCTGATCGACCGCAGCCAGGAATTTGTCACCGGTACCGTCCGGCTGAAACTCTACAAGGGCAACACCGAAGTGGTGGGCCGCACGTCGGACTATTCGCTCTACAGCGAAAGCCTGGTGACCTTTGAGGACGACAAAGGCGCCTATGACCAGAAGGACGCGGCGGGCTTCATCAAGCTCAATGCCCTGCGCCTTAGGACCCTGGCCATGCGCAAGCGCAAAGGCAAAGGCTGAGACAGCAGCCATGTCCGCCAACGAAGACCAGATAAAATTCTGGAATGAGAAGGCGGGGCGCGAATGGGTGGCTCTCCAGGAGCGCATGGATGCCAACCTGTCCGGCACCTATGCCGCGGTCATGGCGTTCGCCGCTGCGCAAGTCTGTGAGCATGTGCTGGATATCGGCTGCGGCACGGGTACGACCAGCCTGGCGCTGGCCGATGCCGTCGGTCTGCGGGGCAAGGTCACGGGGGCGGATATTTCCCGGCCCATGCTGGAACTGGCACGCCGCCGCGCCCAGGACCGCGCCAATGTCTCCTTCATCGAGGCGGACGCTTCGACCCACCATTTCACGCCGCAATCCGACCTGCTATTTTCGCGCTTCGGGGTGATGTTCTTCGACGATCCCGCAGGGGCCTTCGCCAACCTGCGCACCGCGCTGAAGCCGGGCGGACGCCTGGCCTTTATCTGTTGGTGCACGGCGCTCGAAAACCGGTGGGCATCGGCGCCACTGGCGGCGGCGCGGCCCTTCCTGCCTGAACAGCCGCCGACCGACCCCCTAGCACCCGGTCCCTTCGCCTTTGCCGATCTCGACCGCATCCGCACAATCCTCGACGGCGCGGGATTTCAGGACATCCATATCGAGAAGCAGCACGGGGTGATGGCGATGGGTCCCGACAGCGCGGTTATCGCTGCCCAGACCCTTCAGATCGGGCCGCTCTCCCGCGCCGTGGGGGAGGTCGATGCGCCCACCCGCGCCAGGATCGTGGAGCGGGTCAGCAGTGCGCTGGAGGAATTCCGTACCCCGGAAGGCGAGATCGCCCCGCCCACCGCCTGCTGGCTGGTCGGCGCGCGGGCCTAGGCCGGTATCATCTGAGGAGCTGCCACCCCTTTAACTATTTTCTCAGGGTTTTCGAATAAGTATTTGTTTTTACGAGAAAATTTCTTTTTTGGCGAGGTGTGCGCAGTCCGGGCGCGGCGGTGTTTACTGGCGCATCGAAAGCCGCTTTCAGGACCAAGGTGCCGCCTTTCGACAGGTTGATCCGCGCGGCAGGATGCGCGCGCTTCTGAAGGCGTAGCCCCTGAGATCAGATATCGACCGAGGCGTAGAGGGCGTTGTCCTGGATGAACTCCCGGCGCGGCTCGACCTCGTCGCCCATCAGCTTGGTGAACAGCTGTCCCGCCTCATCGGCGTGGTGCACCTTCACCACCAGCAGAGAGCGGGCATTCTCGTCCAGGGTGGTTTCCCACAGCTGGTCGGGGTTCATCTCGCCCAGTCCCTTGTAGCGCTGCAGGGTCAGGCCCTTGCGGCCCCATTCGAAGATGGCGTTCAGCAGTTCGGACGGCGAGCGGATCTCCCGGCTCTCATCCTTGCGCTTGAGGGTGCCAGCCTTGAGGTAGGTCGCCTGCAGCTCGGTCGCCATCTTGTCCAGGCGGCGGGCATCGGCGGATGCGATCAGCGCCCCGTCGATCACCACGGCCTCGCGCACCCCGCGCACCTCGCGCCAGAAGTGCAGGCCGCCATCGCTGGTCGGTTCCCCGACCCAGCCGCGCTCGAATTCGTCCGACAGGGTGTCGAGGCGGGCGGCGATATATTTTGCGGCATCTGCCGCCTTGGCGGTATCGGAAAGGATTTCGGGATTCAGGGCGCCTGAGATCGCCGCCTGTTCCAGCACAAAGCGCGGATAGTGGCGGGGGAAGCCGTTCAGGGCGGTCACCGCCTGGCGGGCATGGACGATCAGCTCCTCGAGATGGGCGCCGTTGATGGTGGCGCCGGTGTGCAGTTCCAGAACCGCCCCGGTGGCGCCTTCGGCGACCAGGTGATCCTGAAGCTCCGGCTCGTCCTTGAGGTACAGCTCGGACTTGCCGCGCGCCGCTTTGTAGAGCGGCGGCTGGGCGATGAAGATATGGCCCCGTTCGATCAGCTCCGGCATCTGGCGATAGAAGAAGGTCAGCAGCAGAGTCCGGATATGGGCGCCGTCCACATCGGCGTCGGTCATGATGATGATCTTGTGATAGCGCAGCTTGTCGGCGTTGAACTCCTCGCGCCCGATGCCGGTGCCCAGCGCCGTGATCAGGTTCACGATCGCCTCGCTGGACAGCATCTTGTCGAAGCGCGCCCGCTCGATGTTCAGGATCTTGCCGCGCAGGGGTAGCACCGCCTGGTTGGCGCGGTTGCGGCCCTGCTTGGCGCTGCCGCCGGCGCTATCGCCTTCGACGATGAAGATTTCGCACTTGGCGGGATCGCGTTCCTGGCAGTCGGCCAGCTTGCCGGGCAGCGATGCGCCGTCCAGCACGCCCTTGCGGCGGGTCAGTTCGCGGGCCTTGCGCGCGGCTTCGCGGGCGGCCGCGGCTTCCACCACCTTGCCGACCACGGCCTTGGCCTCGGCGGGGTGCTGCTCGAACCAGGCGCCCAACTGGTCGATGATGGAGCCTTCGACAATGGGGCGCACCTCGCTGGACACCAGCTTGTCCTTGGTCTGGGACGAGAATTTGGGATCGGGCACTTTGACCGACAGCACGCAGGTCAGGCCTTCGCGGCAATCATCGCCGGTCAGCGCAGTCTTGTCCTTCTTGGCCTGTGGCATCGCCTCGGCATACTTGGTCACCACGCGCGTCAGGCCTGCGCGGAAGCCTGCGACATGGGTGCCGCCGTCGCGCTGGGGGATGTTGTTGGTGAAGGCCAGTGTGCTCTCGTGATAACTATCATTCCAGGTCATCGCGATTTCCACCGTGACGCCGTCCTTTTCCGACACGATCATCACGGGATTGGGAATCAGCTTCTGCTTGGCGCGGTCCAGATATTCCACAAAGGCTTTCAGCCCGCCTTCATAGTGCAGCGAAATTTCTTTCGCCTCGACGCCGCGGCGGTCGGCCAGGATGATGACGACGCCGGAATTGAGGAAGGCCAGTTCGCGCAGCCGGTGTTCCAGGGTGCCGAAATCGAATTCGGTCTTGGTGAAGGTGCCGGTGGAGGGCAGGAAGGTGACTTCGGTGCCTTTTTTTCCATTGGCCTCGCCCACTATCTTCAGCGGCGCCACGGGATCACCGTGGCGGAACTGCATGTAATGCTCCTTGCCGTCGCGCCAAATGCGCAGGTCGAGGAATTCCGACAGGGCGTTGACCACCGACACGCCGACGCCGTGCAGCCCGCCCGAGACCTTGTAGGCATTCTCGTCGAACTTACCGCCGGCATGTAGCTGGGTCATGATGACTTCGGCGGCGCTGACGCCTTCTTCGCTATGGATGCCGGTGGGGATGCCGCGGCCATTGTCGCGCACCGTGCAGGAGCCATCGGGATTCAGCACCACGTCGATGCGGTTGGCATGGCCGGCCAAGGCCTCGTCCACGGCATTGTCGACCACTTCATAGACCATATGGTGCAGGCCCGAACCGTCATCGGTGTCGCCGATATACATGCCGGGGCGCTTGCGCACCGCATCCAGGCCCTTGAGGACCTTGATGCTGTCGGCGTCGTAGGCATTCATGTTGGGTTCGGACATATCAGTTCACCATTTCACTTTGACGCGCGAATATGCCGTCGCGTACTTCAAAAATTTCGGCCCTTGCGCCGTCGAACAGCGACAGGTCGGTGCCAGTCATCCAGGCCTGGGCCGCCAGGGCATGGACTTCCTCGAACAAGGCTGTGCGGCGCATCACATCGAGATGGGCGGCGATCTCGTCCAGCAGCAGGATGGGCGCCAGGCCTTCGCGCGCGCGCGCCAGCTCGCGCGCATCCGCCAGGATGATCGAAATCAGCAGCGCCTTCTGTTCGCCGGTGGAGCAATCGCGCGCCTCGGCCCGCTTGCCGGTATGGCGGACCTGGAGATCAGTGACATGGGGACCAACCAGTGTGCGGCCGGCTTCGGCATCGCGGATGCGCGAGGCGGCGAACATGCCGCGCAACTGGTCGGCGGTGGAAAGATGCAGTTCGTCGGTCAGGGCCAGCGAGGCGGCGGGAAAGGCGCCGGCTTCGCCGCGCTCGGCCAGGGCGCGCGACAGGTTTTCGACGGTGGCGGCCCGGGCCTGGGCGATGACGATGCCGGCATCGGCCATTTCATTCTCGAGGCCTTCCAGCCAGGCGGGATCGCGCGGGCCGTATTTCAGCAACCGCGCCCGCTCGCGCATCGCGGTCTCGTAGCGCGTGGCGGCGCGGGCATGGCCGGCATCGAAGCCCAGCACCAGCCGATCGAGAAAACGCCGCCGTCCGCCCGCGCTTTCGATGAAAAGCCGGTCCATGGCCGGGGTGAGCCAGATCAGCTGCACAATGTCGCCCAGATCGGCGGAGCTTTGCGCGGGGGCGCCGTTCAGGCGCACCTGGCGCGAGGCTGAGCCGCCGACCATGCCGGTGCCGATCTCATATTCGGTCTCGCCGCGCGCCACCGTGGCGGCGACTGCCCAGTACGTTTCGTCGCCTTCAATCAAGGAAGGACCCTTGCGGGTGTGTTCCGCCAGCCTGGAGCCGCGCAGGCCCCGTCCCGGCGACAGAAGCGAGATGGCGTCCAGCACATTGGTCTTGCCCGCGCCGTTTGGCCCGGCCAGAACCACCGGCGCGCCGCTGACGGCCAGTCCGCCGACGGCATAGGAACGGAAATTGGTCAGCCGCAGGCGTGTCACCGCAAGGCGGGACGTCACCGCCAACCGGCCTCGCATGTCCCGTGCAGCCGTCAAATCAAACCCTGAGAGGCATGAGGACGTAGAGCGTGCGCGCGTCCTCCGCATCTTCGATGATGGCGGGCGACCCCGCGTCCGACAGCAGGAAACGCACTTCCTTGCCTTCGATCTGGCTGGTGATGTCCAGCAGGTAACGCGCATTGAAGCCGATCTCCAGCGCGCCCGCGCTGTAGGTCGCGCTCACATCTTCGGTGGCGGTGCCGGATTCCGGGTTGACCACCGATAATGTCACCTTGTCCTTGGAGAGGTTCAGCTTCACGGCGCGGGTCTTGTCGGCGCTGATGGTGGAAACGCGGTCGACCGACTGGGCGAACTCGCGGGCTTCCAGCACCAGGGACTTGTCGTTGCCGGACGGGATCACCCGTTCATAGGGCGGGAAATTGCCGTCGATCAGCTTGGAGGTCAGTTCCGCGCCATTGAAGCCGAACTGGATCTTGGTGTCGGACAGCGAGATGTCGATGGCGCCATCGGCATCGTCCAGCAGCTTGACCAGTTCGCCCACCGTTTTTCGGGGCACGATCACACCGGGCATGTCGGCGGCGCCGTCCGGCAGTTCCAGCTCATAGCGGGCCAGGCGATGGCCGTCGGTGGCCACGGCGCGCAGCACCGGCGGCTTGGCATCCTTAGCGGCGTGCAGATAGATGCCGTTGAGGTAATAACGGGTTTCCTCGGTGGAAATGGCGAAGCGCGTCTTGCCGATGATGCGCTTGAG
This sequence comes from Rhizobium sp. Q54, assembly GCA_945860165.1. GTDB lineage: Bacteria > Pseudomonadota > Alphaproteobacteria > Micropepsales > Micropepsaceae > Rhizomicrobium. The sequence goes on along the minus strand of CAMAPL010000007.1, from coordinate 51,448 downwards.
ATCGTCCGCCGCCAGCCGGAACTTGTGGGGCAGGGCGCCCGCCGCCATCTGGGGGAAATCCTCGCGCGGCAGGCAGGAGAGTTCAAAGCGCGAGGTGCCAGCCGAAACCGCCAGCCTTCCGCCTTCGCTGGAGAGCAGCTCAACCTGCACTTGGGCGCCGTCCGGGAGCTTGCGCACAATATCGTAGAGCATATGGGCGGGCGCGGTGGCCGAGCCGTTGCGCAGCACGTCGGCGGGCAGGCCCTCGACGATCTCGATATCCAGATCGGTGGCGGTAAGCTTGAGCTGGCCCTTGGCCGCCTCGATCAGGACATTGGAAAGGATCGGAATGGTGTTGCGGCGTTCGACGACGCTTTGCACATGGTTCAGCGCCTTGAGGAAAGCGCCGCGTTCGACGTTGATCTTCATGGTTCGACAGCCGCCTGTTAGACCCGCACCGGTGCGCGAAAATCGCGCCCGAAAATCTGTGTTTTTCTTGTGTTTGGGAGGATCGCAAATGGCCCCAAGACTCAAGGCAAAAAACATAGCAGAAAAGGGGTCGGGAACCTAAAAAAAACACGCGGAAAATCGGGGTTTCCGCGTGCTCTCCAAGATCAAAAAAAAGGCTATTTTTTCAGGCCTATATTTCGGGCCGCCGCTGCAGCATCTGGGACAGGAAATCGACCTCCTGGCGGAACAGGGAATCCTCCCCGATCAGGGCCTCGATGCGGCGGCAGGCATGCAGCACCGTGGTGTGGTCGCGGCCCCCGAACCGCCGCCCGATTTCGGGCAGCGAGCGGGTGGTCAACTTGCGGGACAGATACATGGCAACCTGGCGCGGACGGGCCACCCGGCGGGCACGCTGGGGCGAATGGAAGTCCTTGACGTCCAGCTTGTAGAATTCGGCGGTCTTGTGCTGGATGTCCTCGATGGAGGTCTTGGCCCCTGGCCCGGCGCGCAGGCCCACTGCTTCTTCCGCCACTTCCAGGGTCACCGGCTTCTTGGTGAGGTCGGCATAGGTGGCCAGCTTGGTGAAGACCCCGATCAGATCGCGGGGGGAGGCGTCTTCCAGGTCGGCGATCCGCTCCAGCACGCTGTCAGGCAGCACCACATCGGGTTTGTGACGGGTGAACTCCGCGGCGCGGAATTTCAGGATAGCCAGCCTTGTGTCGCGGTCCGGCTTGTCCAGACCGACACAGAGCCCGCCGCCTAGGCGCGACTTCACGTCGGCGCCTAGGCCTTCCAGCGCCTGGGGCGGCCGGTCGGCGGCGATCACCACCCGGCGGCGCAGATCGGCAAAGGCGTTGACGGTGTAGAGGAACTCTGACGCCGTGGCAGTCGAGCGGCAGATATGCTGCAGGTCGTCGATGATCAGCACTTCGGCGGTGCGCAGCTCCTCCTTGAAGGCCAGCGTGTCCTTGCGATAGAGCGCGCCCAGGAAGTGGCGCATGAAATCTTCCGCCCGCAGGAACAAAGTACGCTTGCCGCGCTTGCGGAATTCCAGCGCCGCGGCGTTCAGCAGATGGGTTTTTCCGAAGCCGAAGCCGCCATGGATATAGAGCAGCGGAATGTCGGACTGCTGGCCGTCGGCGAAACTGCGCGCCGCGCCATGGCCAAACTGGTTGGCGGCGCCCGGAATGAAGCTTTCGAAGGTCTGCTGGGGATGCAGCATCCGGTTCCATAGGCCGCGGTCGTCTTCATTGGTGCGACTTTCGCTGCGTGGCGGCAGGTAGGACACGCTGGACTGTATGTCCGTGAGGCCCTGATGCTGGGCCTCGCGCGGAATGGCGCCGCCGATGGCGGGCCCAAGATTTGGTGAGGCCATGGCGGAAATCACGATCGCCAGCGAGGCCGGGGTGAAGCCTTCGGCCATGAAGGCCTTTTCGATGCGGCCGACATAATGATTGGCCACCCAGTTGCGCACGAAGGGCTTGGCGGTGCCGATCTTGAGTTCGTCGGATACGAAAGACTCCAGGTTCAACGGCCCGATCCAGGCGTCGAACACCGGATCGCCCAGTTCGCGCCGCATCCGCTCGCGCACCGCTGCCCATGCCGCTCGCCAGTCGGGCATCATTTTTTCTGCTTGCACCATGCTCGTACCCATTTTTAATGGCCGGTTTTAGCGGCTATTATTGTTGCTCCGGCACGTTTTCGTGTCCGGTCGTTTTGGTTTTCTATCCTTGCTGCCAGGGGAGGCCGGATGCCTTCCAGCCGCTTGTGTTTCCGCGATGGCCTTCGCCATCAACATCGCCTTCAAAGCCGCCCGCGATATTGAAGGACTTCTCAAAGCCTGCTGCCGTCAGCGCGATGGCCGCCGTGCGCGACCGCGCGCCGGAGCGGCACAGGAGCAGCACCGGGTCCAATTTTCCGGCGCCCGCAGCGCCCAGGGCCTGCATCGCTTCCGCCGTAAAGGCGGCATTGGGCGCGCCGGTGGGAAAGCTATGCCATTCCACGCAGTGCACCCGGCGGCCCAGTTCTTCGAGATCGGGTACGCCGACAAAATTCCACTCCGCTACGGTGCGCACATCGATCAGCTGGGCTTTGGGATCGTTCTGCAGCCGGTCCCAGGCCTCGGCGGCGCTGATGTCACCGGCATAGTTGAGAGAAGAGGGAGGGGGCATGGCGAGCTCTTGAGACAATTCGGGGATTGCCGGGGTCTACACCCAGCATGAAAACGTTATATTTTGTGAAAATCAGGGTCGGCTATACTTCTAAGCGCGTTTTAAATACCGAGAATTATTATTCAATACTTCAGATATACTTGGTTTTATCTTCAGCATGTCCAGCTCTCGCCCTAACTGTTGGTTAAGATACGCCCACTTTCGGTGCCCAAACAAGGGGACAAACTACGAATAAGCGAACTGATTCGATTTTTTTCACTTTTTTTAAAATCGCTAAATAGTTGTGACGTATACGGAAAATACACTTTATCGATCAAGCTTTTTTGAATCAGTCACTTAGGTGGAAGATCGTCCGTGTTGCGCTGCCGAAACGTGGCTTTTCGATGAACATCTGTGCACGGACAAATAAAAAAGGCCCGGATATTGCTCCGGGCCGATCCTATTCTGTAATTCTCAAAAATTTCAGCGGCTTCTTACTTGGCCAGCTTGGTGACCCGCTTGGTGAGGCGCGAAACCTTCCGGGCGCCGGTGTTCTTGTGCAGGATACCTTTGGACACGCCGCGCATGATTTCCGGCTCGGCGGCCTTCAGAGCGGCCAGGGCGGCCTTGGGGTCGCCCGAGGAGATGGCTTCTTCCACCTTGCGGATAAAGCCGCGCACGCGGGTCCTGCGCGCCGTATTGATGGCGGTGCGCTTGGCGGTGGTGCGGACGCGCTTCTTGGAGGAGGCGATATTCGGCATGGGGGAGACCTGTTTTTTTCCGTAAAAGAGGCGGGCATATAACCCCGGACGATCCCGGGGTCAAGAAATACCGGGTTTGCGGCCCTATTCGTCGTTGAAAGCGGGTTTGCGCTTCTCGGCAAAGGCCGCCATGCCCTCCTTCTGGTCGGCGGTGGCGAACATGGCGTGGAACAGGCGGCGCTCGAAATGCAGACCTTCGGCCAGGCTGGTTTCCTGGGCGCGGTTTACCGCCTCCTTCACCATCTGGGCGACGGGTGAGGATTGTGCGGCGATTTTCTTGGCCGCTTTCAGGGCTTCGTCCAGCAACAGGTCGGCGGGCACCACCCTTGCCGCCAGGCCGCAGCTTTCCGCTTCCGCCGCGTCCATCATTCGACCGGTCAGGCACAGGTCCATCGCCTTGGACTTACCGACAATGCGGGTCAGGCGCTGGGTGCCACCCAGCCCGGGCATGATGCCCAGGGTGATCTCCGGCTGGCCGAACTTGGCGGTGTCGGCGGCGATGATGAAATCGCACACCAGCGCCAGTTCGCAGCCCCCGCCTAGGGCATGGCCGGCGACCGCGGCGATCACCGGTTTGCGAATGCGGGCGATGCGGTCGAACTGAGCGCCGAACAGATTTTCCCGGTACATCTGGGAATAGGTCTTGGGCAGCATTTCCTTGATGTCGGCGCCGGCCGCGAAGGCGCGCTCCGAGCCGGTGACGATCATGCAGCGGACCTTGTCGTCCTGATCCCAGCTTTCCAGCGCGTCCGCCAGTTCGTTGAGCAATTCGGTGTTCAGGGCGTTCAGCGCATCGGGCCGATTGAGGGTGGCGATGCCAGCGGCGCCGTTGATTTCAGTCTTGATATTCATGGCGTCCTCAGCTTTGGCACTTGGGGCAATAGAACGTCGAACGCCCGGCCTGCACAATGCGCTTTACCGTCCCGGGACATCTCTTTTTGGAACTGTCACTATTCTTGCAGGCCATGCCTTCACGGCCATAGGCCAGGAAGGAATGCTGGAAGTTGCCGGGATCGCCGGTCGCCTGGGCATGATCGCGCAAGGTGGAGCCGCCCGCGGCGATGGCCTGCTTCAGCACAGTCTTGATGGCGGTCACCAGGGGCGCGATTCGCGCGGCGGTGAGGGAGCCTGCCAGCTTCTTGGGCGAGATATGGCTGCGAAACAGCGCCTCGCAGACATAGATATTGCCCAGTCCCGCCACCAGGCGCTGATCCAGCAGCGCCGACTTGATGGGAGTCTTCTTGCCGGCCAGGGCCTTGGCCAGACAGGCGGCGTTGAATTCCTTCGACAGAGGCTCGACGCCGATGTCCTTGAACAATTTATCCTGCTCCAGCCGGCTGGTCTCCACCAGTGCCATCAGTCCGAAGCGGCGATGATCATTGAAGACGATACGGGCCGGCGCATCGGTCTCGAACACGACATGGTCATGCTTGCCCGATCCGGCGCTCACTGGCGCGAGGTCGTAAAAATAGTTACCGAGCTTGCGCGGCTTGCCATGGGCAGGAGCGTCCGCGCGAGCGATCAAAGAAAAGACGCTTATGCGCCCGCTCATGCCCAGATGGATCACCAGTGTCTCGCCGCTGTCGAGGTCGGCCAGCAGATATTTGGCGCGCCGCCGCAGCGTCAATACTTTGCGTCCCTTGGTGCGGCCGACGAAATTGGCGGGGAAGGGGATGCGCAGATCTGGCCGCCGCATCTGCACGTCGGTCAGGACATGGCCTTCCATGGCGGGCAGCAGGCCCAGGCGCACGGTCTCGACTTCGGGTAACTCTGGCATGTGATCTTATTAATTGGTCGCAGATCACAGCTGTAGCCTATAGGCTTGGCGGCGGCTATGTTCCCGGTATGTTTGAAAAAACTGTCAGTTTTGGTTTTCGCGACGTGCCGGAAGGCGAGAAAGAGGCTCTGGTCAAGGAGGTCTTCTCGTCGGTGGCGGCGCGCTACGACCTGATGAACGACCTGATGAGCCTTGGTGTCCATCGAATCTGGAAGGACGCGATGGTGGAATGGCTGAACCCGCAACCGGGCTGGAAAAGCCTGGACGTAGCAGGCGGCACTGGGGACGTTGCCTTTCGCATCGCCGAGCTGGCGCGTGCGCGGGGCGGCGAGGCTGCCATCACGGTCTGCGACATCAATGCCGCCATGTTGGGCGAAGGGGTGCGCCGCGCCGAAGAAAAAAATGAAGCGTCCATCGAATGGGTTTGTGGCAATGCCGAAAGCTTGCCCTTTCCCGATGCCTCTTTCGATTCCTATACAATCGCGTTCGGCATCCGCAACGTGACGCATATTGATGTGGCACTGGCGGAAGTGCGGCGCGTGCTGAGGCCGGGCGGGCGTTTTCTCTGCCTGGAATTTTCCAAGGTGGAAGTGCGGGGGCTGGACACGCTTTACGACGCCTATTCCTTCAAGCTGATGCCCAAGATCGGCGGACTGGTGGCGCAAGACGAAGAATCCTATCGCTACCTGGCCGAAAGTATCCGCCGTTTTCCGCCCCAGGCGAAGTTCGCCAGCATGATCGCCGATGCCGGGCTGTCGCAGGTGAAGGTGAGAAACTTGTCGGGCGGCATTGCTGCCATGCATTCCGCCTGGCGGCTGTAGATGGGCGCGGTTTCGAGCTTCCTGCGTCTCGTCCATGCCGCGCGTCTTTTGTCCGGACCCGCTTTGGCGTTCCGCGCCCGCAAGCCGGGCGCCGGCACGCGGCTTTCCACCGCGCTGGAACGGCTGGGGCCGGCCTATATCAAGCTGGGCCAGATGCTGGCGACCCGGCCTGACATTGTCGGCGCCGAAGTCGCGACGGCGCTGGAAAATTTGCAGGACCGTCTGCCGCCATTTCCGGATTCTGCCGCCCGCGCGGAGATCGTGCGCGCCTTTGGCAAGCCCGTGGAGACGCTGTTTTCCAGTTTTGGGGCGGCGCTGGCGGCAGCTTCCATCGCCCAGGTGCACCGGGCCCAGACCAGTGACGAGCCTTCTGTCCGCGTGGCGGTGAAAATCCTGCGCCCGCGTGTGCGCGAGGATTTCGCCCGCGACCTGCGGGCCTTTGCGCTGTTTGCCAGCATGGCCGAGAGCTGTTCGGCGGAAGCGCGGCGGCTACGCTTGACCGCGCTGGTGGCGACCCTGGCGGACAGCGTGGCGCTGGAACTGGATTTGCGCATGGAGGCGGCGGCGGCGTCGGAGCTTTATGAGCGCACGCGGGGCGAGGCGGAATTCCGTGTGCCGCACATCGACTGGACGCGCACATCTGAATCGGTACTGACCAGCGAATGGATCGACGGCGTTTCAGTGCGCGACATGGCCGCCATTGCCGCGGCGGGCCGTGATCCCAAACAGGTGGCGGTGCTGGTGATGCGCAGTTTCCTGACCCAGGCGCTGCGGGACGGTTTTTTCCATGCCGACATGCATCCCGGCAACCTCTTCATCGACACGCAGGGCCGGCTGGCGGCGGTGGATTTCGGCATCATGGGCCGTCTCGATGCCGACATGCGCCGTTTCATGGCCGGCACCCTGGCAGGATTCCTGCAGCGCGATTATCTGTGCGTGGCCGAGCTGCACTACGAGTTCGGCTTCGTCCCCACCACCCATGCCATCGAAACCTTCGCCCAGGCGCTCCGGGCGATTGGCGAGCCCATTTTCGGGCGTGGTGCCCGCGACGTCTCCATTGCCCGGCTGCTGGGACAATTGTTCGAAACCACCCGGCGCTTTGACATGCAGGGCCAGCCGCAACTGATGCTGCTGCAAAAGACCATGGTGGTGGTGGAAGGCGTCTGCCGCGGCCTCGATCCTGATTTCGACATCTGGGACGCGGCGCGCCCGGTGGCGGAGAAATGGGTTGCGGTGAATATGGGACCGGAAGCGGCGCTCAACCGCGCCGGCGAAACCTTCGGCGCGCTGGGCAAGCTGGCGCAGGATCTGCCGCAACTGGTGCGCAATGCCGAGGAACTGTCGCAGATGGTGGCGGAAGGCGGCGTGCGGCTGCACCCCGATACCGCCATCCGAATTGCCGTGGAGCAGGAACGGCGCAGCCGGCCGACCCGCGTCGCATTGATCGCAGTGCTGACAGTGATCGCGCTGGCGCTATTGTTCGCGTTACAGCGGTTTTTTTGACAGAATCATAAAGCGCCGGAGCGTCGGGCAGGCGAGCGTAGCGATGCCGTCATCCGTGTGACCAAAAATCAACGGCGCGAAAGCAAAGCGAATCGCGCCGTCAAGGTGATGGCTGCCACCAGCAGGCCGAACGCCAGTCCCAGCCAGATGCCAGTGCCCTGCATGCCGAAGGTGAAGCCCAGCAGCATGCTGGTGGGCGCGCCCACCAGCCAATAGGACGCACCCGCCAGCCACATCGGTCCGGTAGCGTCTTTCAATCCGCGCAGGCTCAACGAGGCGGCCACCTGGATGCCGTCTACCAGCTGGAAGGCGGCGGCGATGAACAGGAAGCTCACAGCCAGGGCCAGTACATCGGCGTTGGCCGGAATATCGGGCAACCACAGGTTTGCGATCTGGCGTGGCCACAGCAGCAACACCAGCGCCATGACGCTCATGAACAGGCCCGCCATGGCGATGGCGGTGAAGCCCGCGCGGCGCGCACCGGCCTGGTCGCCTGCGCCCGCCGCCAGCCCGACGCGCACCGTCGCCGCCAGCCCGATGCCCAACGGCACCATGAAGGTGATGGAGGGAATGGTGATGGCGATCTGGTGTGCCGCCAGGGGCGCCAGGCCGAAGATCCCCATGGCCAGTGCGGCGCCGTTGAACAGCGCCACCTCGAACACCATGGTGATGCCGATGGGCAGGCCGAGCTGGAACAGCTCGCCGAAAGTCTTCCAGTCGGGATGCGTCAACCGGTGCAGGATGCGGTAGCGCTTCAATGCCGGAACGCCTAGCGCGATTGCCAGCATGATCGCAAAGGCAAAGATGTTCGAGCTGGCGCTGGCGATGCCTGCGCCCAGTATACCCAGGCGCGGAAAACCGAAATGCCCAAAGATCAGCGCATAGTCGGCCAACGCGTTGAACAGAATGGCCAGGATCAGCACCACCATGGGCGGCAAGGCATGCGACAGCGCGGTCGAAAAGCTGCGCAACACCTGAAAGCCCAACGCGAAGGGCAGACCGATGGCAAGCGCCGACACGAAGATGGCGGCGTCCGCCGCCAATCCCGGCTGCTGGCGGAAAAACAGCAGGATCGGCTGGGTGAAGAACAGCAGCCCCATCAGCGGCAGCGATACGATGGCGACCGACCACAGGCCCATGCGAACGGCGGTGCGCACGCCGCGGCGGTCGCGACCTTCCTTGCTGTTGCTGTGCTGGCCCTGGATGTGCGCGATCACCGGCGACACCGCCATGGGGATGCCGCAGCCCAGCAGCCAGAGCAGGAAATAGACCGTGTTGCCCAGCGCGCCGGCCGCCAGTGCTTCTTTGCTGTAATGGCCAAGCATGATGGTATCGGTGGCCAGGATCGTCATCTGCGCCAACTGGGTGGCCGCCAGCGGTACCGCGAGGCGCAGCAGTTCACGGCTCTCCAGCAGCCAGGCATGGTGGCGATGAGCCGGGATCAGCGGTCCGGGCGAGGTCAGATCGGGCGGGGACGTCATGTCAGGTTGCAGCCTGTGGGCGAAAAAGAGCGAATGGGCCGGAGGGTATAGCGGACTTCCCGTCCTTTGCGCTTAATATAAGACAGGAAAAACAGGGAAGAATGGTGCAATGAGGTCCGTTCTTCTGGGGTGCGGGGACTGTTTGTGAACCGCAAGCAGCGCCGCGCGGGCAACGCCACGCACACCCAACGCCCCGAGAGCGTCCAGGAAATTTTTGCGCGCGCGGTTCAGTTCCACCATGCCGGACGGCTGCGGGACGCCGAACAATCCTATCGACAGGTTCTGGCTGCCCAGCCCGGCCATGCCGACAGCCTGCATCGGCTGGGTGTCATCGCCTATCAGGCGGAACAGCCGGCCTCTGCCGTGGAACTGATCCGCAAGGCCATTACGCTGAATGCGGTGGCCGCGTCGTATCACGCGCATCTGGGACTGGCGCTGGCGGCGCTGGGCAGTCGGGACGAGGCGGTCGTCGCCAGCCGCGCGGCTCTGCGGCTTGATCCGAACCAGCCGGATACCCAGAACAATCTTGGCGTGTTGCTGGAGCAGCAGGGCGAGCTGGATCAGGCCGAGGATTGCTACCGCAAGGCCATCGCTCTGGCGCCGGATTTCCCGAACGCGCATGGCAATCTGGGCGCTGTCCTCAGGACTGCCGGGAAACCGGTGGAGGCCATCGCCTGCCTCCGGCGGGCATTGGAGATCTATCCGAACCAGCCGGAGGTGCTGAACAACCTGGCTCTGGCGCTGTTGGCGCAGGACGACCGGCGCGGTGCGCTGGGTGCGGCCATGCGCTCGCTGGCCCTCGAGGAAACGGCGCAAACCAAAAGAATTTTCGTCGCCTGCGCAAAAGATGTTCGTTTCGAAAGCGACGCCGAAATATTGCGCCCGTTATTGCTCCGCGCACTGATGGAAAATTGGGACCGCCCCGCCGATCTGGCGCGGGTCTGTGCCGATCTTGTCAAACACACTTCCGACATGGCGAACGATGCCTTGCTCATGGCGTTGCTGCGCCTGACGCCGAATCTGGACATGGAACTGGAGAGGATGCTGACCGCGTCGCGGCGCGATTTTCTGCGAGACACCATGACCGACGGCAGGCTTGCAGACGCGTTGCATTTTTACAGTGCGCTGGCCCAGCAATGTTTCATCAATGAATATGTCTTCGGCGCCGACGAAACAGCCTGGGCGGGACAACTGCGCGACCGGCTGGTGGCCGCGCTGGATGCGGATATGCCCACCCCGCCCCACTGGCTGGTCGCGGTGGCGGCCTATTTTCCTCTGCGCACGCTTGCGTCGCCCGGCCGGTTGCTGAAACGCTCATGGCCTTCCGAAATCGAGTCCATTCTGACGCAGCAAATCCGGGAGCCGGAAGAAGAGGAGCGGCTACGCGCGGCCATCCCGCGATTGACGCAGATCAATGACGCCGGCTCCCGACTGGTCCAGGCCCAGTATGAGAACAATCCCTATCCGCGATGGGTCAGGTGCGGAACGGCGGAGCCTGCGGATTTACAACTGTATCTGCGGCAGACGTTTCCTTTTTCCACTCTGGAACCGATCGGGGCAGGCGAGGGCGCCGACATACTGGTGGCGGGCTGCGGCACCGGCCGCAATGCCATAGAGACCACACAAAAATTCCAGGGCGCGCGAACGCTGGCGATCGATCTCAGCCTGGCCAGTCTAGGCCATGCCGCGCGAAAATCCCGCGAGATGGGGCTGGGAATTGAATATGCCCAGGCCGATCTGCTGGAGCTTGGCGCTCTGGACCGCCGCTTCGATCTTATCGAGGCTGTCGGAGTGCTGCATCATCTGGCCGATCCGTTCGCCGGCTGGCGTGTGCTGTTGTCGCTATTGCGCCCGGGCGGGGTGATGATGCTGGGCTTTTACAGCGACGTGGCGCGGCGCGAGCTGCCGCGCATCCCGGGCCAGGGAATAACCGCCGATGATATCCGGCGCGAACGCCAACGTCTGCTGGAGACCAGCCAGCAGCGGGACGTTCTTGCGGCGTCGACGGACTTTTTTACCACCAGCACCTGTCGCGATCTGCTGTTCCATGTTCAGGAACAGCGGGTCACACTTGCAGCCATCGGTGATTTTCTGCGCGGCTATAATCTGACGTTGCTGGGATTTTCCGTCGATGACGATGTGCTGGCCGCCTATCAGAGCCGCTTTTCCGGCGATCCGGGGGCGACGAATCTGGATCACTGGCAAGCGTTCGAGAGCGACAATCCCGATACATTCTCCGGCATGTATCAGTTCTGGGTGCAGAAACCGGCATGAAACCTCTCAACATTGCCCATCGCGGCGGCGCTGCGTTGTGGCCGGAAAACACCCTGACGGCTTTTGCCGACGCTATCGCATGCGGCTATGATGGGGCCGAACTGGATGTGCAATTGTCGCGCGATGGCATGGTGGTGGTGCATCATGATTTCTGGTTGATGGCGGATGTGGCGCGCAAGGACGGTGTCTGGCTGACCGAGCCAGGCCCGCGCATCAAGGACCTGTCTTTGGCGGAGCTGCGGCAGTTCGATGTCGGGCGGCCCAGACCGGGCAGCGTCTATGCCCGTAATTATCCCCTGGTGCAGGCGGTAGACGGCGCGCCGGTTCCCACGCTGGAAGAGGTGATCGCGCTGGCGCAGGACGCGCCGCGACCTTTCACCCTGTTTGTGGAACTGAAATGCGACACCAGCGATGACAGCGCCGATCCTGTCGCGCTGGCGGACGCCGCGTGTGATGTGGTTGCGGCGGCTGATTTTCTGTCCGGCGTGGTCTTTGTCGGATTCGACTGGCGGGCGCTGGCGCGCATCCGCCAGCGCGGCGCGCCCTGCTGGTTCAGTACTGAGAAGCTTGGCGATGCCCGGTCGGCGATAGAGACAATCGCGGATGCGGGCGGGCAGGGCTGGTTTCCCGATTTTTCCGATGCCACGCCCGGCAATGTCGCTTTTGCACGGTCCAAGGGCCTGAAAGTCGGGGTTTGGACCGTCAATAGCCTGGCTGACATGCAGCGCCTGGTGGGCCTGGACGGCATCTGCACCGACCGGCCCGATCTGCTGGCCAGCATGATTTAGAGGCGGCGAGGGAACTTCTCCCGTAGCTGGCCGTTGCTTAGCCAGATTTTGAGGGAGAATTTCATGCCGCTGCTAAGCATTGTGATCGTTCTGATTGTCGTTGGCGCGCTGCTCTGGCTGGTCAACACCTACATCCCCATGGACAGCAAGATTAAGTCCATCCTGAACGCCGTGCTTGTGATCTGCGTTGTGCTATGGCTGCTGCAGGCCTTCGGCATCATTGGGTCGCTGAACACGATCCGTGTGAACTAGCGCGGTCCTTTTGCCCTCCGGGTTTGTTTCGCGTCGCTCAAGGACTGTTCGCCCACATCGCTCCGCGCGCCTGCCCGGCGGGCAAAACCCTCGCGCTAAGAACTAAAGCTAAAGTCCCTCGAACAGCGCCGTGGACAGGTAGCGTTCCGCGAAAGACGGGATGATCGCCACGATGGTCTTGTCGGCATTTTCGGGGCGGGCGCCGACTTCCAGCGCTGCCGCGATGGCCGCGCCGGACGAAATGCCCACCGGAATGCCTTCCAGCTGTGCCGCCTTGCGCGCCGTGGAAAGCGCTGTTTCGTTGGAGATGGTGATGACCTCGTCGATCACCTTGCGGTCCAGGATGGCGGGGACAAAGCCGGCGCCGATGCCCTGGATCTTGTGTGGTCCCGGCGCGCCGCCCGACAGGACGGGGCTGTCTTCCGGCTCGAGCGCGATCATCTGCACCGACGGCTTCCTGGCCTTCAGCACCTGACCCACACCGGTTATGGTGCCGCCGGTGCCGATGCCGCTGATGACGATGTCCACCTTGCCTTGCGTGTCGTTCCAGATTTCCTCCGCTGTGGTCTGGCGGTGGATTTCCGGGTTGGCGGGATTTTCGAACTGCTGCGGGATCACGGCGCCGGGATGTTCCGCCACCAGCATATGGGCGCGGGCGATGGCGCCCTTCATGCCCTTGGCGGCCTCGGTCAGTTCGATCTGCGCCCCCAGGATCATCAGCATCTTGCGCCGTTCAAGCGACATGGATTCCGGCATCACCAGGATCAACTTGTAGCCCTTGGCGGCGGCGACAAAGGCAAGCGCGATGCCGGTATTGCCGCTGGTCGGTTCGATCAGCGTGGTCTGGCCGGGCGTGATGATGCCCTGTTTTTCCAGCGCCTCGACCATGCTGACGCCGATCCGGTCCTTGACCGAGGAGATCGGGTTGAAGAATTCCAGCTTCAGCAGGATGTCGGCCTTGGCGCCGACGTCCCTGGGCATGCGGTTCATCCGCACCAGCGGCGTGTCGCCGATAGTCTGGGTGATCGAGTCATAGATGCGTCCGCGTCCCGGCTTGCCCTGTTCCATATCGCTACTCCTTAAAATTGATCGCTCCGGCTTTCGCCGATGCTCCTAAATAGTGAAATCGGCGCTGTTCTCGGCACCGGCTTCGACGCCGGCATGACGTGCCCGCTGGCACAGGTCTTCGATGGAGACCGAATCCAGCCGCGTCATCAGTTCGTCCTGCAGGGTAACGACAAAGGGCGCGACAATGCGCTGGCCCAGGTCGGAGCGGGGCGAGTGTTTCTCTTCATCGTCCTCGATGCTTTCGGCCACCCGCACGACATCGCCCACCGAAATGCGCCGCCGCTCGCGCGCCAGGCGATAGCCGCCGCGCGGACCGCGTACGCCCTTGAGGATACCGGCGCGCACGAGCTGCTGCATCACCTGTTCCAGATAGCGTTGCGGCACACCTTGGCGGGCGGTGATTTCCTTGGCCTGCACCGGTTCGGGCCGGGCGTTGAAGGCGATGTCGATCACCGCCTCCAGCGCCAGCAGGGTTTTGCGCGACAGTTTCAACATCAGACTTTGACCGTCATGCCCGTAGAGCCGAAGCCGCCCGCGCCGCGCTCGCTTTCGCCCAATGCTTCTACTTCCACAAGTTCGGCCTGTTCGTGGCGGGCGATCACCATCTGGGCGATCTTCATGCCGCGGGTGATTTTGAACACCGTATCGCTGTGATTGATCAGGATGGCCTTGATCTCGCCGCGATAGTCGCTGTCGATGGTGCCGGGCGCATTCAGGCAGGTGATGCCGTGGTTGAGCGCCAGGCCGGAGCGGGGCCGCACCTGCGCCTCGACCCCCAGCGGCAGTTCGATGGCGATGCCGGTCGGAACTGCCAAGCGCGCGCCGGGCGCCAGCGCGATCTCGCTGTCGGTTGCCGCCAGCAGGTCCAGCCCCGCCGATCCCGGCGTGGCGTAATGGGGCAGGGGCAGGTCGGCCCCGTTCGGCAATTTCTTGATCCCGACTTTCATGCGGCTCCTTTGAGCTTCTCCGCGATACGGGCCGCCAGCAGCAATCCCACTTCGCCTTTTGTCATGTCGGGCCAGTCTTCGATGCCGGCCTCGCTTATCAAGTGCACCCGGTTGCGTTCGCCGCCCATCACGTCGCCCGAAACATCATTGGCGATGATCCAGTCCGCGCCCTTGCGTGCGCGCTTGGCCACCGCGTTCTGCACCACATCGTCGGTCTCGGCAGCAAAGCCGATCACCAGCCGTGGCCGCGCCGCATGGGCCGCCAGGGTCGCCAATATGTCGGGATTTTCCACCAGCTTGATCAGCGGCACCACGCGGTCGGTGCTTTTCTTGATCTTGCTGCTGGCGACGAAATCGGGCCGCCAGTCGGCCACCGCCGCCGCCATCACCAGCACATCGGCGGGCAGGGCGGCTTCGCAGGCCGCCAGCATTTCGCGCGCCGTGGTGACGCGCTGAAGTTTGACGCCTTGCGGCGCGGCGAGCGTGACCGGCCCGGAAATTAGTGTGATTTCGGCGCCAGCCCGCGCCAGCGCGTCTGCGATGGCATAGCCCTGCTTGCCGCTGGACTGGTTGGCTAGGAAGCGCACCGGGTCTACCGGCTCGCGGGTTGGTCCCGCCGTCACCAGCGCCCGCATACCCGCCAGCGGACCATGCACGGTCAGCGCCTGTTCGATGGCAGCGACGATCTCCAGTGGCTCGGCCATGCGGCCGGGCCCGAATTCGCCGCAGGCCATCTCGCCGTCATTGGGACCAACGAACACCACGCCGTCTTTTTTCAGGAGTTCGGCGTTGCGTTTCACCGATGCGCTCTGCCACATCCGCAAATTCATCGCCGGCGCCATCAGCACGCGCTTGTCGGTCGCCAGCAGGGTGGTAGAGGCCAGGTCGTTCGCCAACCCGTTCGCCATTTTGGCCATCAGATCGGCGGTGGCCGGCGCCACCACCACCAGGTCGGCGCTGCGCGACAGCTGGATATGGCCCATCTGCGCTTCGTCGGTCAGGCTGAAAAGATCGCTATAGATTTTCTCCCCGGTCAGCGCCGAGACCGAGAGCGGGGTGACAAACTCCGCGCCCGCTTTGGTGAGGATGGCGCGCGTCGTGACGCCACGCTCAGCAAGACGGCGCACCAGCTCGAGGGCTTTGTACGCCGCGATGCCGCCGCCGATGATCAGAAGGATGCTTTTGCCGCGCACGAGAAATCCACGCTTGTTGAATGGAGTATATAGCAAATCACGGCGTACAGGTGTAATTCCCGTATAACTATCTGAAATATCAATACAAACGCTCGGTTAAGCCTGCGTTCATGCAGGCCTGCCATGCTTTCCTTATGACTATGATGACCGGTGATCTTTATCGTATGGCGGGCGACCTTGCGGCGGAGCATGGCGCGGCGGCTTCCGATTATGCTAGCCGCGCGGTGATGACCCTGGAAGCCGAAGGCGCCCATGAGCGCGCCCAGTTCTGGTTCGTGATGCTGGTCCTGCTGGGTGATATTCATTCAGGCCGCGTCGACCCCGAGGGGCGTATCTCTATCCACTAATCCAAAGCCGGGCGAAATGCGTTGGCATGGGCACTCGCCCCGCGCAGGCTGGCATCGCGCGCGGTGAAGCAGCCGGTGGCGCCGCCGCCGACGATCAGAACATCAAACGTCTCACTGAAAAGCCGGGAAAGGGCGCGCTGCATGCGCGCAAGGCTAGCGTCTTAGATCAAATAAGCGAACAGCTTACTTGATCTTGCCTTCCTTGAATTCGACATGCTTGCGCAGCACCGGGTCGTACTTTTTGATCGAGAACTTCTCGGTCATGGTGCGGGTGTTCTTCTTGGTGACATAGAAAAAGCCGCTGCCACTTTCGCTGTTGAGGCGGATTTTCGCGGTGGTCGGCTTCGCCATGGGAGACTCCAAAAAAGGCAGGTCGAGGGGCCGGGTAATGGGGGATAAGCCCCCGTCCTGTCAAGCAAATCAACCAAAAATGGCGGAAATCAGCGTTTTTTCCCCCGAAAACGGTCCTTGTTGGGACGTTTTCCGGGTTTGCCGGCGGGCGGTTTGCCGCTCCGCACGGGGGCATCCCCCGATCCGTCCGCCAGCGCGAATCTCAGGCCGCCGGTCAGGGGGGCGGCTTCCAGCAGCTTCACTGCCAGCGGGGCACCCATGCCATAGCTGACATGGGTGCGCTGACCGATCAGCGCCTGGCGCTTTTCGTCGTGATGGAAATAGTCGGCTCCCAGCGAGCGGATGGGGATCAGGCCTTCGGCGCCGGAATCCGCCAGCCGCACAAACAGGCCAAAGCGGGTGACGCCGGTGACGCGGGCGTCGAAACTTTGCCCGATGCGATCTTCCATGAAGGCGGCAACATAGCGGTCGGTCGAGTCGCGTTCCGCCGCCATGGCGCGGCGTTCGGTGATGGTGATGTGCTCGGCAGTGCCGGCCAGGGTCGTCATCTCGCGTTCGGTCAGTCCGCCTTCGCCCAGCTCGAAGGCGCGGATCAGTGCGCGGTGCACGATCAGGTCGGCATAGCGGCGGATCGGCGAGGTGAAGTGGGCGTATTTCGCCAGGTTCAGGCCGAAGTGGCCGATATTGGCCGGGTCATAGATAGCCTGCGCCTGGCTGCGCAGCACCACGTCATTCATAACCGCCTCGTTCGGCGTACCTTTGGCCTGGCCGAGAATGCGGTTGAAGGCGCTGGGCTGCATCACCTGGCCCTTGGTGAAGGTGATGTTCAGGGTGCGCAGGAAATCGGAAAAGGCGAACAGTTTTTCCTTCGATGGCGTGTCATGCACCCGGTAGATCAGCGGCGTCCGGGCTTTCTCCAGCGCTTCGGCGGCCGCGACATTGGCCAGAACCATGAATTCTTCGATCAGCTTCATTGATTCCAGCCGCTCGCGATAGGCGATGGACGCCACCTTGCCGTCCGCGCCCAGAATGACGCGCCGTTCCGGCAGGTCGAGGTCCAGCGGATCGCGCTTGGCGCGGGCGATGTTCAGCGATTGATACGCCGCCCAGACATCCGCCAGGGTTTTCTTCACGGTCGCGGTCATGCCCTCATGGGGATTGCCGTCGAACGCAGCCTGCGCCTGGGCATATGTCAGCCGCGCCGCCGAGCGCATCACCGCGCGCAGGAAGGTGTGGCTTTTCTTGTGGCCATGGCGATCGAACACCATGCGCGCCACAAGACAGGGCCGGTCCACGTCTTCCTTCAGGGAACAGAGATCGGCCGACAGTTCCTCGGGCAGCATCGGCACCACCCGGTCGGGGAAATAGGCGCTGTTGCCGCGCTTGAGGGCTTCCTTGTCCAGCGCCGAACCAGTGGTGACGTAATGGGCGACATCGGCAATGGCGACCAGCACGATGTGGCCGCCCGGATTGCGTTCGTCGTCATCCAGCCCGGCCCATACCGCATCGTCATGATCGCGCGCATCGGGCGGATCGATGGTGACCAGCGGAATGGCGCGCAGGTCGGTCCGGCCGCGCGGATCGATCGGCTGTGCCGCCTTGGCGTCCTCGATCACCGCAGTGGGAAATTCGGTTGTAATGCCATGGTCGTGAATGGCGATCAGGCTGATGGTTCGGGGCGAATCCATGCTGCCTATGCGCTCGATGACTTTTACGCGGCTGAAACCGGCGATCCGGCCCGGCTGGGGCTCTGCCGCCACCAGTTCATTGTGCTTGGCGCCGCCTAGATCGGATTTGTCCAGGGCATATTCGGTGCGCTCTTTCTTGTTGATCGGCACCAGCCGCCAGCCGGTGGATGGGGAGTCGCGCAGCACGCCGATCAGCTTGGTCTGGATTTCCTGCTCCAGCCGTCGGATGACATGGGCCTCGTAGGATTCCCCGTGGCGCTCCAGACGCGCCAGCAGCCGGTCGCCGGGGCCGGGCGCGCTGCCATCCTTGGGCGGCTGGACATAGATTGTCGGGGGCTCTTCGTTGCTGTCCCAGGCCAGTGGCCGTGCCAGCATTTCACCATCCTCATCGACACCGGTGATTTCCACGATGCCGACGTCCGGCAGTTCGCCGCGCTTGATGAAGCCCTGTTTCTGGCGGCCTTCGATGGTGCCGTCCGCTTCCAATTCTTTCAGGATGCGTTTGAGGACGATGCGATCTGAACCTTTCAGGCCCAGGAGCCTGGCGAGGTCGCGCTTGTTGGCGCCGGCCTTGGTGGCCAGCAGTTCGAGCACCCGCGCCTTGTCCATGACGCGCGTGTTGGTCGGAGATTTTGGTTTCTTCAATTCCTATTCGCCTGCCAGCTCGGGCTCTTTGGCTTTTTTGCCGGATGCCGGAGCCTTGCCCTTGGGGGCGGCAGCTTTCTTTTTGCTTGGGGTTTTGGCCGCCGCCTTTTTGGGCGCAGCCTTCTCTTTTTTCTCAGCCTTTGGTTTGGCCGCTTTCACGGCCCTTGCGGGCTTCTTTTTCTTGCCGCCCTTGGCCGCGCGTTCGGCGATCAGCACCAGCGCCTGTTCCATGGTCACGCCTTCGGGCTCGGTGCCTTCGGGCAGGGTGGCGTTGGTTTCGCCATCGCTGACATAGGGACCGAACTTGCCCTTGAGCACCTTGATCGGCTTGCCGTCCGGTGCCGCGCCAAGATCCTTCAGGGTCTGCGAGCCGCGACGGCCCGGACCCTTGGCCTTTTTCTCGGCGATCAGGGTGACGGCATGATTCAGCCCGATCTCAAACACATCCTCGGGCGAGGGCAGCGAGGCATAGATGCCGTCGTGATAAACATAAGGTCCAAAGCGTCCGAAGTTGGACGTGATCTTCTTGCCGTCTTCCGGATGCAGGCCGACTTCGCGCGGCAGCGACAGAAGCTTGACCGCCAGTTCCAGGTCGACATCGCTCTTGTCGGTGCCCTTGGGCAGGCCACTGCGCTTGGGTTTTTCGCCTTCGCCGCGCTGGACATAGGGTCCGAAGCGCCCCGTGCGCAGGGTGATCATGTCTTCGCTCTCGGGGAACAGACCAATTTCCACCGGGCCGGCATCGCCGTCACCCGGCTTGGCGCCGATCTGGCGGGTGAACTTGCATTCCGGATAGTTAGAGCAGCCGACAAAGGCGCCGAATCGGCCCAGCTTGAGATTCAAGCGGCCGTTTTCGCAGGACGGGCATTTGCGCGGGTCTACGCCTTCTTCGCCCGGCGGGAAGATGTGCGCCGACAGAACCATGTCGAGTTCGTCGATGACATCGCGGATTTTGAGATCCTTGGTCTCGCCGACATTGGCTGAGAAGTCCGTCCAGAAATCGCGCAGCAATTGTTTCCAGTTCAGGTTACCCGCGGAAACCTCATCCAGCCTTTCCTCGAGATCGGCGGTGAAGTCATAGGCGACATAACGCTTGAAGAATCTGTTGAGGAATGTGGTGACCAGTCGGCCCTTGTCTTCGGGAATGAAGCGCTGGCGGTCCATGCGCACATAGGCGCGGTCGCGCAGGGTGGACAGGATCGAGGCGTAGGTGGAAGGGCGGCCGATGCCCAGCTCTTCCATCTTCTTGACTAGGCTGGCTTCGGAATAGCGCGGCGGCGGTTCGGTGAAGTGCTGCGCCGGATTGATGCTGTCCACGCTGGTGGCGTCGCCGGCGGTCAGCTTGGGCAGGCGCGAACCGCTTTCGTCATCGGCATCATCCTGACCTTCCTGGTACAGAACCTGATAGCCGTCGAACAGGGTAACGGTGCCGGTGGCGCGCAGGGTGATCTTCTTGTCGGCGGACAGGACTTCGACCGTGGTGCGCTCTAGCTGGGCGCTTTCCATCTGGCTGGCCATGGCGCGCTTCCACACCAGTTCGTACAGCTTGGCGGCATCGGCATCGAGGAACTTGGCCATCTGCTCGGGCGAGCGGGCGAAGCTGGTGGGGCGCACCGCTTCATGCGCTTCCTGGGCGTTGGCGGCGTTGTTGGTATAGATGCGGGCGCTGCCCGGCACGTATTTCTGGCCGTAACGGCTGGCGATCACGACGCGGCACTCATTGATGGCTTCGCCCACCATGGTGATGCCGTCGGTACGCATATAGGTGATCAGACCGGTGACATCGCCTTCGATCTCTACGCCTTCATACAGGCCCTGTGCGATCTGCATCGTGCGCTTGACATTGAAGCCCAGCTTGCGGCTGGCTTCCTGCTGCAGGGTCGATGTCTTGAAGGGCGGCTTGGGATTGTCGCGGACCGGGCTGGCTTCTACCGATGCCACGCTGAAGGACTGTGCCTTGATGGCGGTGACGGCGCGGTCGGCATCGGCCTGGTTGGTCAGCGACAGCTTTTCGACCTTCTTGCCGTCCAGCTGTACCAGCCGGGTCTGGAAACTGCCGCCAGTGGCGGACAGGTCGGTGTCGATCGACCAGTATTCCTGCGCCTTGAAGGCTTCGATTTCCTGTTCGCGTTCCACCACGAGGCGTAGCGCCACGCTCTGCACGCGTCCCGCTGAGCGCGCGCCCGGCAGCTTGCGCCACAGGACGGGCGAAAGGGTGAAGCCCACCAGATAGTCCAGGGCGCGACGGGCCAGATAGGCATCCACCAGTTCCTGGTTGATGGCGCGGGGATGCAGGATGGCTTCGGTGACGGCAGTCTTGGTGATGGCGTTGAAGGCCACCCGCTCGACCGGCATCTTGCCTATAAGGTTCTTGCTCTTCAGCACTTCTAATATGTGCCAGGAAATCGCCTCGCCCTCGCGGTCAGGGTCGGTGGCCAGGATCAGCTTGTCGGCGCCTTTCATGGCGGCCGCGATGTCCTTGATCTTGGACGCGGCCCGGGCATCCACATCCCAGACCATGGAGAAATCGTCGTCCGGCTTCACCGAGCCGTCCTTGGACGGCAGGTCGCGGATATGCCCGAAGCTGGCCAGCACTTTATAATTGCTGCCCAGATACTTGTTGATGGCTTTGACCTTGCCGGGGGACTCGACGATCAGGACATTCATCTAGGAAATAGAACCTAATGTTGGGGAAGGAAGGGGCTTATCTGGGGTCGCGGCGCGCTCTAGTAAGGTGTCCGGCGATGGGGTGTCGGCAAACGGGGCGTGACACTCGTCGAAGCCTCCGCCGCCTGTCAACGCAGGTGCGGTGGCGATATACAATCTGGAATTGTACATTTCGATAATTATGGCGTGTGAAATAACCATGGGTTGTATCTCGTTGATGCGACGCCCCATGGTTAATCCGTAAAAGCTTTCTGTATCCGTAACGGCCGGCTTGGAGCAAAAGCCGGGTTTCCGGCTTATTCCGCCCCCGGCCAGCCGATTTCCCGCACGAAATCAGGCCGTTACGCGACCCGCCCGGTGACGAATCCGCAAAAAATATCTGCCCACCCGTGCCGGGAGGGTGATTTTCGGCCTTTCTGGTTAGGACCAGGACACCCGATTGCCGGGCTGACGGGTGCACCGGCCGGCCAGTTCCAGCTCCAGCAGCACAGTCAGCACCGCCGCGGCGGGGGCGCCTAGCTGGCGGGTCAGCTCGTCGATTTCGACTGGCGCGGGGCCGAGGGCTACATGCAACCTGGCCCGGATTCGGTCGGCTTCGGCTTCCAACGCCGCCAGAGCGGAGGGGGGGGGATCCGTCGCCCTCGGTTTCGCCTGGTTCGCCAAAATGCCCGCCCAGCATCGGGCGCAGCACCGCCAGAATATCCTCGGCGCCTTCGGTCAGGGTGGCGCCGTCGCGGATCAGGCGGTTGGTACCCCGGGCGCGCGGGTCCAGCGGCGAACCGGGCACTGCAAACACCTCGCGCCCCTGGTCGAGGGCATATTGGGCGGAGATCAGCGAGCCGGATTTCACGGCGGCTTCCACCACCACCACGCCGCGCGCCAGGCCGGAGATGATGCGGTTGCGCCGCGGAAAATGATGCGCCTGGGGCGCGTCCCCCAGGCGCATCTCAGAAATGATCACGCCCTGTTTTTTGATTGCGGCGTACAGTTTCTCATTCTCCGGCGGATAGATGATGTCCACGCCGCCGGCCACCACCGCCACGGTGCCGACCGCCAGCGCCGCTTCATGCGCGCTGGCGTCGATGCCGCGCGCCAGGCCTGACGCCACCACAATTCCCGCGAAACCAAGATCGCGCGACAGGATATCGGTGAACTTGCGGGCCAGGGCGCTGGCATTTCGGGCGCCGACGATGGCGACGATTTCCTTTTGCAGCAGATGCGGATGGCCCAGCACGCTGATCAGCGGCGGCGGGGCTTCCAGCGCCGCAAGTCCGCGCGGAAATTCCGCCTCGCAGGCGGCGATCATGCGACCGCCCAGTTGTACCAGTTCGGCGATCTCACGCTCGGCATCGCCGGCATCGGGCAGCGCGAAGTTCTTGCCGCCGCCCCGGCTTGCCATGCGCGGCATTTCTTCCAGCGCGGCGGAGGCCGAACCGAAGCGCGCGATCAGTTTCTGAAATGTGACGGAGCCGACATGCTCTGGCCGCGACAGGCGCAGCCAGTCGCGGCGTTCGCTATCACTAAGCTGGTGTGCCATCGCGAGAACTTTTTGCGCCGATACGCGGTTCCTCGCCGTGCAGAAGCCTGCGGATATTGTCGCGATGCTTGAAAGTGATTATCGCCGATAGCAGCAGGGCGAACGCTGCATGGGCGGGATGGTGTAACAGCAGGAAATAGGCGGGCGCCAAGGCGAAGGCGATCAGGGCTGACAGGGACGAAATGCGCCATATAACCGCCGCGCCGATCCACGTCGCCGCCACCAGCAATCCTGCCGGCCAGTAAAGCGCGATGAAGACGCCAAGGGCCGTCGCGACACCTTTGCCGCCCACGAATTTCAGCCAGACCGGAAACAGATGCCCCAGTACTGCGGCTAGCCCGGCGATTATTTCCGCGCCGGGTGGAAGCAACATGCACGCGGCTAGCGCCGCAGCCCCGCCCTTGGCCGCGTCGCAAAACAGGGTCGCGGCGGCCGCCCATTTCTTGCCGGTGCGCAGCACATTGGTGGCGCCGATATTGCCGGAGCCGACCTTGCGCACATCGCCCGCGCCGGAAAGCCAGCCGAAGAAAAGGCCGGACGGAAAAGAGCCCAGCAGATAGCCGAGCAGAACAGCCTGTAGCAGGACGTGAAGGGTCATCACGGCGACGATGCCAGCCTTTGTGGTGAAAATCTATCTCGCGTCAAAGACGCATTCGCCGCCGACATAGGTGGCGCGGGCGCGGCCCTGGAATCGGCGGCCCTCGAATGCCGTGTTGCGGGCGCGAGAATGCAGCTTTTCGGCATCCACCACAAAAGGCTCGCCGGTGTCGATCAGGACCAGATCGGCGGGCGCGCCCTTGACCAGCGTGCCGGTGGGCAGGCCGAAGATGCGCGCTGGCGCGGCGGTCAGCGTTCCCAGCACATGGGGCAGGCTGGCATGGTTCTCATGCACCAGGGTCAGCGCGGCGGCGAGCAATGTCTCCAGCCCCACCGTCCCGGCGGCGGCCGATGCAAAAGGCTGGCGCTTGGTATCGGCGCCTTGCGGCTCATGGCTGGAAACGATGGCGTCGATCACGCCCGAGGCGACGCCTTCCACCATCGCGGCGCGGTCGGCCTCGCTGCGCAGCGGCGGTCGTATCTTGCGGAAGGTGAGATAAGAACCGACATCCAGCTCGTTCAGCATCAGGTGATGGGCGCTGACGCCGCAGGTGATCGGCAGCCCGCGCGCCTTGGCGCTGGCGACCGCCTCCAGCGCGGCGCGGGTGGAAATCTGGCCGAAGTGATAGCGCACGCCGGTCAGCTCGACCAACCGTATGTCGCGCTCCACCATCATGGCTTCGGCAATCGCGGGCGCGGCGGGCAAGCCCAGCCTTGTGGCGAATTCGCCTTCGGTGGCGCTGGCGTTCAGAACCAGTTCGGGGTCCTCGGCATGGCCGATGACCAGCGCATTGAAGGTGGCGGCATAGGACAAAGCGCGGCGCAGCACCCGGGCATTGGCGATGGAGCGGTCGCCATCGCTGAAGCCGATGGCGCCGGCTTCCTGCAACAAGCCGATTTCGGTCATGGTTTCGCCGGCCAGCCCGCGCGTCAGCGCGGCGCATGGCAGAACCCGCACCTTGGCGGTGGCGGCGGCGCGGCGCAGCAGGAAATCGACCAGCGACGGCTCGTCGATCACCGGATCGGTGTTGGGCATCACGACCATGCTGGTGACGCCGCCGGCCGCCGCCGCCTTGCTGTCGGATTCCAGGCTTTCGCGGTGTTCGCCGCCGGGCTCGCCGGTGAAGACGCGGCAATCGATCAGGCCGGGCGCCAGCACCAGGCCGCGGCAGTCGATTACTTCGGGATCATTGGGCTCGGCATCGTTGAACAGGCGCGGGCCGACATCGGTGATCTTGCCGTTCTCGACCAGCAGGCCGCCTTTGACATCAAGCCCGCTGGCGGGATCGATCAGGCGTGCGTTGCGGAAGGCGATCCTGCGGTTCATGACAGGCCTCTTGAAAGGGCATCGAGGATCGCCATGCGAATGGCGACGCCCATTTCCACCTGTTCGGCGATCAGGCTGACCTGCACATCGTCGGCGATATCGGAGGCGATCTCCACGCCCCGGTTCATCGGCCCCGGATGCATCACCAACGCGCCGGGCTTGGCGACATCCAGCTTGGCGCGGTCCAGGCCATAGAAGCGAAAATATTCGCGTGCGGAGGGCACGAAGGCGCCGCTCATTCTTTCCAGCTGCAAGCGCAGCATCATCACAATGTCGGCGCCCGCCAGGCCAGCCTTCATGTCGGTATAGATTTCCACGCCGAAACGCTCGGCATCCGTGGGCAGTAATGTGCGCGGCGCCACCAGCCGCACCCGGGCGCCCATCATGGACAGAAGGCGAAGGTTGGAGCGCGCGACGCGCGAATGCAGCACGTCACCGCAGATGGCGACGACCAGGCCTTCAAAACTGCCCAGCCGCCGGCGAATGGTGAGCGCGTCCAGCAACGCCTGGGTGGGATGTTCGTGCGCGCCGTCGCCGGCATTGATCACGCTGCAATCGAGCTTGCGCGACAGGAGTTCGGCGGCGCCGGCGTCTTGATGGCGCACCACCAGTATGTCCGGGCGCATGGCGTTGAGGGTCGAGGCCGTGTCGATCAGGGTTTCGCCCTTGGCGACCGACGAGTTCTTGACGCTCATATTCATCACGTCAGCGCCCAGCCGCTTGCCCGCCAGCTCGAAACTCGACTGGGTGCGGGTGGAGGACTCGAAGAACAGGTTGATCAGGGTGCGGCCCTTGAGCAGGGCGGTCTTCTTGTCGGTGGCGCGGCCCTGCACGACATAGGTCTGGGCCAGGTCGAGCAGCGCGGTGATGTCGATGGGGGAAAGGCCTTCGATCCCGAGCAAATTTCTCGACTTGAGGATCGGTGTGGTGTCCGGCGATGTCATTAAAGCGTGCCTTATAAAGTTCAAATCCGGGTCCGGCAACACCCGCTGGGTTTAACCGGATCAGGACGCCATTTCCTCCAGTGTACGCCCCGCCGGTTCAGGCAGGAACAGGATGGCGATCAAAGTGATGGGGATAGCCGCCAGAAGGCACTGGATGGCGGCGCTGTGGGAGCCGAAATAATCGTAAAGCACGCCTTCCAGAGCCAGCGCCACCGCGCCGAATCCGATCTCCACCATATAGCGCAGACCCGAAACAGTGGCGCGGTACTGGGTCGGGACGATTTCCAGCGCGAATCCCGCGACCAGGACATCGCCGGAGAAAAAACCGAAGAAAGCGAGAATCCACAGTGGCGGGATCGCCCACCCCGGCACCCCGCTATAAAAGAGAAAAAAGCAGACCGCGGCGAGGCTGACGATGGCAAAGGCCATCGGCTTGCGGCCCACCCGGTCGGAGAACCGACCCGCCAGGATCGCCATGGCCAGACCTAGCAGCCCACCCGGAATCAGCAGCATGGTCACTTCGCCCGGCGAGTAGTGGTAGGTATCCTGCAGGTATTTCTGCGCTAGCACGGTGGCGGGCGAAATCGCGAAACCGAAAGCCGAGGCTGCGATCACCACCAGCGCGACGCGGCGCGGATACTGCCGCGCGATGTCGCGGACCAGGCGCAAGGCCTGCGCGCCTTTTGATCCCAGTCTTTCATGCGCCGTGAAGCGCTCCGTCTCCGGCAATCGTTGGCGCAGATAGGCAACCGCGAACAGCGGCAGCGCCCCGATCACATAGATGGCGCGCCAGCCATAGGGCAGCAGATTGACCAATGCGAAAACCAGAGACGCCATTCCGGCGCCGAAATAATACATGGCGGTGAGTGTGCCATTGGCCCAGCCGCGCGCGTTGGACGCCACGACCTCGGCGATAACCACAAAGCACAGCATCTCCTCGGCATAGCCGAACAGACGCGTGAGGAACTGCGCCAGAACGAAAGAATTATAGTCGGTGGTAAAGGCGGTGAACAGCGTGAAGGCGGCCTGTCCGAACAGCGTGATCAGCAGCAGCCGTCTGCGGCCGACAATGTCGGCGCTGGCGGCCAGCAGCATGGCGAAGATCGCGGCGACGCGGAAATAGGCGACGGTCAGCCCGACCTGGTTTTCGGGGATGTGCAGCTCCGCCTGGATCTGCGGAATGGCCAGGCCGAAAACATTCTGGTCGTAACCGGCGAACAAAGCCGCCGCGCCGACCAGCAGGATGGTGCGCTCCTGGCGGTATTCCATCGGCCCGTGTTTGGGATCGGGGCGCAGGCCGGGAGGCAGCCAACGGAAACGGGCAGGCGCGGTGCCATCTCTCATCGCAGATTCCGTAGTCGGTCGAGCGCGCCTTGCAGGATGTAGCCGGCCGCCATCTTGTCCACCACCGCTTCGCGGCGGCGGCGTGAGGTGTCGGCCTCAAGCAGGGTTCGGGTCACGGCGCTGGTGGAAAGTCGTTCATCCTGGAATACGACAGGCAAGGGGCTGCGGTTCACCCAATTGCGCCCAAAGGCCCGGGCCGACTGGGCGCTGGGGCCATCCGTCCCGTCCATGTTCAGGGGCAGGCCCACCACCAGTCCCCCGACCCCCTGCGCACTTATTATAATGTCCAGCTGGGCGGCGTCGGCGCCGAATTTTCCCCGGTTCAGGGTCTGCATGGGGGTGGCGATGGACAGGCCGGTATCGGACAGGGCTAGGCCGATGGTTTTTTCGCCTAAATCCAGCCCCAACAGCCGAAGGCCGGGGGTAAGGCGCAGCTCTTCCAGCGTGACGACCGCCATGTCCCTCTTTTGGTCCCCTTTTGCTTGCCACCGGCCCCCCCGGTTGCTAGCTAGCTTGCCTCCTTAACACAGCAAGGAACCCTATGTCCGTCGACAAGGACACCGTGCGCCGCATCGCAAAACTGGCCCGCCTGGCGGTGCCGGAAAACCGTTTGGAGCCGATGGCGGGAGAGCTGAACGGCATCTTCCAGTGGGTCGAGATGCTGGGCGAAGTGAATGTCGAAGGCGTGCCGGCCATGACCTCCGTGGTGGCGCAGAAGCTGAAATGGCGCGAGGACAATGTGACCGATGGCGGCCGGGCCGATGATCTGATGATCAACGCACCGGACGGAACCGATCACTTCTTCGTGGTGCCGAAGGTGATCGAATAATGTCTGACCAGATTGCCATGACCCTGGCCGAGGCGCGCGACGCCATCCGGGCCAAGAAAATTTCCTCCAAGGAACTGACTGGCGCTTTCGTTGCGGCCATTGAAAAGGCGCGTCCGCTCAACGCCTTCATCACCGAAGCGGGCGAGCAGGCCATGCTGATGGCCGATGCCGCCGACCGCCGCATCGCCAAAGGCGAAGTGGGCGCGCTGGAAGGCCTGCCGCTGGCGATCAAGGACCTGTTCTGCACCAAGGGCGTGCGCACCACCGCAGCGTCGAAAATTTTGGGCAACTTCGTGCCGCCCTATGAATCCACTGTCACCCAGAATCTTTGGGACGCCGGCGCGGTGATGCTGGGTAAGACCAACCTGGACGAGTTCGCCATGGGTTCGTCCAACGAAACCTCGGCCTTTGGTCCGGTGTTCAATCCCTGGCGGGCCAACAACTCCAACGCCAATCTGGTGCCGGGCGGTTCCTCGGGCGGCTCGTCCGCCGCTGTTGCCGCCGATCTGTGTCTCGCTGCCACCGGCACGGACACCGGCGGTTCCATCCGCCAGCCTGCCGCCGTTACCGGAAGGGTGGGATTGAAGCCGACCTATGGCCGCTGCTCGCGTTTCGGCATCGTCGCCTTCGCCTCGTCGCTGGATCAGGCGGGGCCCATGACCAAGACGGTGCGCGACGCCGCCATCATGCTGGGCACCATGGCCAGTGTGGACGCAAAAGATTCCACCAGCATGGATGTGCCGGTGCCTGATTATGAAAAGCTGCTGGAAGGCGGCATCAAGGGCCTGAAGGTCGGCATTCCGAAGGAATACCGGATCGACGGCGTCTCCGCCGAGATCAACGCGCTATGGTCCAAGGGCGCGGAGTGGATGAAGGCCCAGGGCGCCGAGATCGTCGAAGTCTCGCTGCCCCATACCAAGTATGCCTTGCCCACCTATTACATCGTGGCGCCGGCGGAATGCTCGTCCAACCTGGCGCGCTATGACGGCGTGCGCTTCGGCCATCGTGCCTCGGGCGCCCGCGACATCACCGACCTGTATGAAAAGAGCAGGGGTGAGGGCTTCGGCGCCGAAGTGCAGCGCCGCATCCTGATCGGCACTTACGTCCTGTCGGCGGGCTATTACGACGCCTATTATTCGCGGGCCCAGAAGCTGCGCACCCTGATCAAGCGCGATTTCGACCAGGCGTTCGAGAAATGCGACGTGCTGCTGACCCCCACGACGCCGGGTCCGGCTTTCGCGGTGGGTGCCAAGACCACCGATCCCCTCGAAATGTACCTGCAGGACGTCTTCACCGTGACGGTGAACCTGGCGGGGCTGCCGGGCATTTCGGTGCCCGCCGGCCTGACCGAAAGCTGCCTGCCGCTGGGCTTGCAGCTGATCGGCAAGGCCTTTGACGAGGCAACCTTGCTGCGCGCCGCTTACGCGATCGAGACGGCGGCGGATTTCAAGCACAGCCCGGCCAAGTGGTGGAACGTATGAGCGCTGCGCCTAAGTCCAAGACCCTGAAGGGCGAAACCGGCGATTGGGAAATCGTTATCGGCATGGAAGTCCATGCCCAAGTCCTGTCCCAGTCCAAGCTGTTTTCTGGCGCGTCCACCGAGTTCGGGGCCGAGCCCAACAACCAGGTGTCGTTCATTGACGCCGGTTTCCCCGGCATGTTGCCGGTGATAAACGAAAAATGCATCGAACAGGCGGTCCGCACCGGGCTGGGTCTCAAGGCCCAGATCAATCTGCGTTCTCTTTTCGATCGCAAGAACTACTTCTATCCCGATCTGCCCCAGGGTTATCAGATCAGCCAGTTCAAGGACCCCATCGTGGGCGAGGGCGAGGTCTTTATCGATCTCAAGGACGGGGAAACCGTCAAGGTCGGCATCGAACGCCTGCATCTGGAGCAGGATGCCGGCAAAAGCCTGCACGACCAGCATCCCAACAGCAGCTTCGTGGACCTGAACCGGTCGGGCATCGCCCTGATGGAGATTGTCACCAAGCCGCATATGCGTTCCAGCGAGGAAGCTGCGGCGTTCCTGAAGAAACTCAGGGCCATTGTGCGCTATCTGGGGACCTGCGACGGCAACATGGACGAAGGCTCCATGCGCGCCGACGTCAATGTCTCGGTCTGCAAGGTCGGTGGATATGAAAAATTCCGTGAGACCGGCAGTTTCAAGAATCTGGGCACGCGCTGCGAGATCAAGAACGTTAATTCCATGCGCTTCATAGTCCAGGCGGTGGAGTATGAAGCCCGCCGCCAGATCGAGGTGATCGAGGGCGGCGGTACCATCCGCCAGGAAACCCGGCTGTATGACAGCAAGGTGGGCGAGACCCGCTCCATGCGCTCCAAGGAAGAGGCGCATGATTATCGCTACTTCCCCGACCCCGACCTGCTGCCGCTGGAGTTGGACGCCGATTGGGTCGAAGCCATCCGCAAGACGCTGCCGGAACTGCCCGATGAGAAGAAGGCGCGCTTCATGGCGCTGGGGTTGGGCGCCTATGACGCCTCTGTCCTGGTCGCCGAACGCGAACTGGCCGACTTTTATGAAGAGATGGCCAAGGGTGTGGATGCCAAGGCGGCGGCGAACTGGCTGAACAACGAGATCCTGGGCCGTCTCAATCGTGACGGTCTGTCAATTACCCAGGTGCCGGTCAGCGCGGCGGCCAACAATGCCATCATCACGATGGTTGGGGACAAAACTATCTCCGGCAAGATCGCCAAGGACCTGCTCGACATCGTCTGGACCGAAGGCGGCGACCCCAAGCAGGTGGTCGAGCAGCGCGGCATGAAGCAGGTGACCGACACCGGCGCCATCGATGCCGCCATCGAAGCGGTGATCGCGGCCAACCCCGACAAGGTGGAAGAGGTGAAGGCCAAGCCGAAACTCTCCGCCTGGTTTGTCGGCCAGGTGATGAAGCAGACGGGGGGGAAGGCAAATCCCGTTGCCGTCAACGCGGCCCTCAAGACCCGACTCAATCTGCCCGACGAGGGGTGATTCGCACAAAATGCGCAAAACGCGGATCAGCGCCGCAAAATGTGCACTTTTTTGTCCGTGTACGGAATGTATAATATAACCCTTGTGAAATGCGGATTTCCTGCATTTCGCGATTTTACCGCTTTTTCAAAAGCCCCCACGCAGTTGCATTTCAAAATGCAAGTACTTCATATTGATGATGTTTTGGGGGGCGACATAAATCGTTCAGACCCGAACAAACGATAGAGGAGTTGATCATGGCTGCGAAGAAAAAGGCCAAGAAGGCCACGAAGAAGAAGATTGCCAAGAAGAAGAAGAAGTAATTGACGTAAGTCAGTTACCTCTTCGGTTGCGCCTGAACATTCACTCAGGTCGTACTCGAGGCTTAAAGCGAAGGCCGCGGTCCCCTCTGGGTACCGCGGCCAAGCTGTTTCTGGAGCAAGCGTGTCTTGCCAATCCTGCCCCGGTTCTCCATCTGCAGTGCACTACCCGCAGGAGAAACGGATATGGCGAAGAAATCCACCAAGAAGCGTGTAAAAAAGGCCAGTGTGGTCCGCCGCAAGGTCCCACCGTCCACCAAGCCAATCGCACTCTATTACTGGTCCACCCCCAACGGCCACAAAATCAGCCTGATGCTGGAAGAGCTGGGGGTGCCGTATGGGGTCCACTTCGTGGACATCAACAAGGGAGAGCAGTTCGCTCCCGCCTTTCTGAAAATCTCCCCCAACAACCGCATTCCCGCCATTGTGGACCCCCAAGGTCCGGGCGGGCGGCCTGTGTCGGTCTTCGAATCCGGAGCGATCCTTCAGTATCTGGGCCGCAAATATGGCCGCTTCTACCCCCAGGACGAGCGCGCCCGCGTGCAGGTCGAGGAGTGGTTGTTCTGGCAGGTGGGCGGGCTGGGACCCATGGCCGGGCAGGCCAATCACTTCCGCAACTATGCCAAGGAAGATCTGGCCTATCCCAAGCAGCGTTATACCGACGAGGTCCATCGCCTGTTCGGGGTGATGAACAAGGGCCTGTCCACGCGCAAATACCTGGCCGGCTCCTATTCCATCGCCGACATGGCCTGCTGGAGCTGGGTCCTGTCGGCTTCCAAATACACAAACCTCGACGCGTTCCCGCATCTATCCGCCTGGAAGGACCGCATAGGGGCGCGCAAAGCCGTCGCGCGCGCCAAATCCCTGGGCGCCGATCGGCGCAAGCCGGTCACGGATGAAGATAGAAAGGTGCTGTTCGGTCAGCGCGCGCGCGCCTAGCTTTTTTTTGCGAGCAAAGCGAGCTTACAAAAGCTGGCGCCGCTTCGAGCGCCCCTGATTTTAAGGCTTTGTTGTCTCGGTCCTAACGAGACGTAAAAAACACAGCTAATGCGTGTTTACCTCGCCTTAGTTTCTTTGCCTTCACCATGACCATCGCGCGAGATCGCTTTCGCCTGCTCGCGGTGATGGAGGGAACGTGTTGTGGCTTGCATCGACATAGATTCACTGGCGCAGTATGAGCGCGATGCCAAGGAGGGGCGCGCCGAGGCGCTCTACAATCTTGGCCTGGCCTATTCGACCGGCCAGGGCGTGGGCGTCGACATGATCGCCGCGCACAAATGGTTCAATCTCGCCGCCGTGCGCGGCGTGGAAGCCGCCAAGAGCTGGCGCAACCAGCTGGCCGCCGAAATGAACCCCGGACAGATCGCCGAGGCCCAGAAGCTGGCCCGCGAATGGCTCAATATTTTTAAGAACTAGTTCGCTTTCGCCGTCAGTACGCTCATCGACGGCGCCGCCGGGGCGTAGAGATCCGGCAATATCCGCAAGGCTACGTCCTTGCCCGCCAAGCGGGCGCGATAGACCTGGGTATTTTCCAATACACGCTGAACATAATTTCGGGTCTCGCCGAACGGGATCAGTTCCAGCCAGTCAATCGGGTCCACGCCGCCCGTGCGGGGATCGCCATTGGCCGCCACCCATTTACGGCTGTTGCCCGGCCCGGCATTGTAGGACGCGGCCGCCAGCACCAGCGAGCCGCCATAGCGGTCCAGGTGGCCGCGATATTCCGTCATGCCCAGCTGCATGTTGTAGACCGTGTCGCTGAGCAGCGCCTCGGGCCGATAGGGCAGGCCCGCCTGCTTGGCCGCGACCCTGGCGCTGGCCGGCATCATCTGCATCAGGCCGCGCGCGCCGGCGCTGCTGATGGCATAGGCGTCGAATTCGGTCTCCTGCCGGATCAACCCCAGCACCAGTGCCGGATCGGGTGCCTCGCCGGGGCCCGCATAGCGGGGCAGGGCGATCACGGGATGGGTGAATTGCAGCATGGGGACGCCGACATAGCTCATGGACTTGGCCAGTCGCACCGCAATCTCCGGATAGCCCCAGTCGGCGAGCATCATCATCAGCCGCTTGATGTGGCGGGGCGAGGAATGGACCTCGACGGTGCGGTCGATGAAGGCGCGCAAGCTGCCCGCCTGGCCCAGATCGGCCAGCACCTTGATCTCGTCCATCAACGCGTCGCTTTCCACCTCGCTGGGGGCAGCTGCTTCCACGATGGTGTCGGCCAGCCGCAGCATCGGCGCGGCATCGGTGCGCGCTAGGGCGATCTGACCGTAGAAGGTCTCAGGATAGGCTGCAGCGGCGCGGTAGCGCGTCAGCGCCGCCGCTGTGTCCCCTTGTGCCTCCAGGCTGCGGCCCTGCCAGTACAGCGCGCGGCTCTTGCTGATGGGCCGGGCGACGCCCGCCTCCAGCTTGCGGAAATGCTCCAGCGCGGTCGCCGGCTCCGTCAGGGAGCGCAGCGCGATGAAGCCCGCCAGGAAGTGTTGCTCGGCATTCTGCTCGCCGCTGGAAAAGCCCGCATGTTGAACCAAGCTCAGCGCCATGCGGGGATTGCCGTCCGCCAGCGCGCCGCGCGCCTGTATCGCGGTCTCGTTCCACCAGCGCGCCGCACGGTCCCGGACCAGCGTCGCGGGGGGCGTGCGCAGCAGAATGGCGCCCGCCTCGCTGTCGCGGTTTGCCAGACGCAGGGCGCGGCTCCAGTCGAACAGCAGGTTGGGGTCACTGAAATCGGAGACCTTGTTCAGCGCGGCTTGCGCCTTGGGCAAGCCCGCGCTCAGCTCGATGCGAGCGTTGGCAATCGCCGCCGTGGCTTCGTCCACCCGGGCAATAAGCCGTTTTGCCGCTATCGTCTCACCGCGCCACAACAGATTGTTCAGCCGGGCGCGGTCGCTATCCGGTGTCAGGTGGGCGGCGTCCTTCTGCGCGATGTCCAGTTCGGTGGCGGTGTCGAAGCTGCCTTCGATCCATCCCGACCGGATCAGGGCCGCGCCGCGCGCCTTGTCGCCGGTGGCCACCAGCGCCTCGCCCAGCCAGATCTTGCCGATGCTGGAATTGGGATTTCTGCCGCTGAACCACGCCACGATGGCCGCGGGCGGCATGTCGGTTCTGATCATGGCTTCGGCGCGGGCCTGCAAGGTGCCGCGCAACGGCCAGGCGGCAGCGCCCTTGGCGTCGGTGTCTTTGATGACGGCGTCTATTTCCGCGAAGTTCGCGCCGCTGTCCTTGTCCAGCGCATAGCGCCATTCCAGCAGGCGCCTGGCGGTGGCGTTCTGGCCTTGGGCGGCGAGAGACCGCGCCGCAACCCAGTCGCCCCGCACGCCCGCCTCGAAGGCCCGGCTGAACAGACCATGCTCCGGCGGGGTAAGGAATTTCAGCCGGTTGGGCCGGGCGGTGGAAAGTCCCGTACCGCTGATGCCTATGGCGTCGGCAATGGGCTGCATCATAACCACATCGCCGCTGCGGGTCAGGCCATTAGGCAGGGTTTGCGCCAAAGCGACGCCCCCGGCGATCAGGGTGGTGGAGAGGAGGCAGGTACGCAAAAAGGGAATGGTCATTATTTCAGGCTGTAGCTTGTTGAAAAGATTGGATCAGCTTAGACGGAGGGCCACCCGGAAGGCCATAATGGGACCCCGGCCGGGGCATAAATGTGACCGGTCCCAGAATAAAAACTTTGGAAAACCCATCATGGCCAGCATCCGTGACCGCATCAAAGGTTCTATCCCCGCCCTGATCACGCCCATGAAGGACGGAAGGGTGGACGAAGCCGCGTTCCGCAAGCTGGTGGCCTGGCAAATCGCCGAAGGTTCCCACGGCCTGGTTCCCTGCGGCACCACGGGCGAATCACCGACCCTGAGCCATGAAGAACATATGCGGGTGATTGAGATCTGCGTCGAGGAAGCGAACGGCCGGGTGCCGGTCATCGCCGGCGCGGGCTCCAATTCCACCGACGAGGCGATCATGCTCACGAGGCACGCCAAAGATGTCGGCTGCGACGCGGTCCTGTCGGTGACCGGCTATTACAACAAGCCGTCGCAGGAAGGGCAGTATCGCCATTTCATGGCGATCGCCGAAGCGGTCGATATTCCGATCCTGCTCTACAACATCCCGGGCCGCGCCATTGTCGAGATCGGCGTCGACACGATGGCGCGCCTGTCCGGGCACAAGAATATCATCGGGGTGAAGGACGCCACCGCTAACCTGATGCGCCCCAGCCGCGAACGGCTGGCCTGCGGCAAGGACTGGCTGCTGATCTCGGGCGAGGACGGCACCGCGCTTGGCTACAATGCCCATGGCGGATCAGGCTGCATCTCGGTGACGGCCAATGTCGCGCCGCGCCTGTGTGCGGAATTCCAGACCGCCAGCCTAGCGGGCGACTTCGCCAAGGCCCGTGACTATCAGGACAAGTTGATGCCGCTGCACGATGCCATGTTCTGCGAGCCCAGCCCGGCGCCCGCCAAGTATGGCGCGTCGCTGCTGGGGCTTTGCACGCCGGATGTGCGCCTGCCGCTGGTGGAAGCCACGGACGCGGCGCGCGCCCAGGTCAAGAAGGCGATGCAGGGCGCCGGCTTAAAAGTTTAATGGGTGAGGAGCGTCCGCCGAAGGCGTGCGAAATGGTCCAGTGGACCATTTCGAGTGATGAACGCCGCGAGCTTAGGCGAGCGGCCGGGTAGAAAATGGCAAAAAAGAAAGAAGACAGTTTCAAGATCATCGCCGACAATCGCAAGGCGCGCTACGCCTATGCGATCGGCGAGACTCTGGAAACGGGCATCATGCTGATGGGGTCGGAGGTCAAGTCGCTGCGCAGCGGCAAGACCACCATCGGGGAGTCTTACGCCCACGCCAAGGATGGCGAGTTGTGGCTGGTCAATTGCTACATCCCTGAATACACTCAGGCGTCGCGCTTCAATCACGAGCCCAAGCGCACCCGCAAGCTGCTAGTGCACAAGCGCGAAGCTGCGCGCCTCGCCGCCGCCATCCAGCGCGAAGGCATGACGCTGATCCCGCTGAAGCTATATTTCAACGCCAAGGGCAAGGCTAAGCTCGAACTGGGCGTTGCCAAGGGCAAGAAGCTGCACGACAAGCGCGAAACCGAGAAGGACCGCGACTGGCAGCGCGACAAGGCCAGGTTGTTACGCGCTAAGGGGTGAGGGCGGTTTTAGCGAAAGGTCCGGTGGACCTTTCGCCCGCCCGAATGCCGCGAGCTTGGGCGAGCGGCCGGGCGAAAACATCGGCCGCTTTTTAAGACGATGGTCAGGTCTTGAAAGACAACGCCTTCGCCTTCCCCACAACATCCTCGAACATCTCGGTGGTCAGCCTTCGAGTGTTGGTGTTGTACCGCGAGCAGTGATAGCTGGAAATCAGCTTGAACTTGCCGATGTCATACGCGACGCCGTGCTTGAACGGATGCGCGCTGATCTTGGGGCCCAACGTGGCCAGTACGCTGTCATGGGCGATCTTGCCCAGCGCCAGGATCACTTTCACATTGGGCAGTGTTTCCAGTTCCGATATCAGGAACTGGCGGCAGGTTTTTATTTCCGACGGCTCCGGCTTGTTCTGCGGCGGTACGCAGCGCACCGCATTGGCGATGCGGCAATCCACCAGTTCCAGAGTGTCGTCGGGGCGTTCGTCATACACGCCTCTCGCCAGTCCAAGCTTGAGCAGGGTGGCGTAGAGTAGGTCGCCGGCCCAATCTCCGGTGAAGGGCCGTCCGGTGCGGTTGGCGCCCTGCAGTCCCGGCGCCAGGCCTGCGATCAGGATGCGCGCGGTGAGTGGCCCGAAGCTGGGCACCGGTCCGTTGAACCAGTCCGGATACTTGGTGCTATTGGCCTGGCGAAACGCCACCAGCCGCGGACAGAGTGGACAATCGTGTGGGGGCTGGTCGGGCGCTTTCATGCCCCCGACCTAAATGCCGCGCGAACGCCTGTCTAGGCGCCCTTTCAGGCGTCCGTCTGGGCCGGGGTGAATGCAGGTGCTGGCTTGCTGCCGTTGTCCCGCGCGATCTGGCTTTTCAGATCGTCCAGCTCGATGAAATTATCGGCCTGGTGGCGCAGTTCGTCCGCCACCATGGGCGGGAGGGTGCGGATGGTCGAGACCACGCTCACCCGTTTGCCGCGCCGCTGCACCGCCTTAACCAGCCGGCGGAAATCGCCATCGCCGGAAAAGATCACGAAATGATCGACGCAGCCCGACATCTCCATCACGTCGATGGCCAGTTCGATGTCCATATTGCCTTTGACCCGACGGCGGCCCTGAGCGTCGGTGAATTCCTTGAGCGGCTTGGTCACCACGGCAAAGCCGTTATAATCCAGCCAGTCGACCAGCGGCCGCAGGGTAGAGAGTTCCCGATCCTCCGCCACGGCGGTATAATAAAAGGCCCGCACCCCAGGGTGCCTTTGCGGGCGAACAATTCCAGCAGCCTTTTATAATCGACGTCGAACTGCAATCCCTTGGCCGTGCCGTACAGGTTGGCGCCGTCGATGAACAATGCGATCTTCTCGGCGGGATAAAAAAGCATATGACCTCCAACACATCTAAAGGGCGGCGCGCCTTATTTTCCGGTGCGGGCCCATGATCCTGATCGCCTTAGGCGGCAATCTTGCGTCCCATGCCGGTCCGCCGGCACAGACGCTCAAATGCGCGCTGGGCCGGTTGGAACAATTGTGTGTGAAAATCCTGTCCGTTTCGTCTTTCTATGAAACCCCGGCTTGGCCGGATGCCGTCGCCCCACCCTTCATCAACGCGGTCGCCGCCGTAAAGACGACCCTCCAACCCGTTGAACTGCTGGATCTTTTGCATGGGGTGGAAACTGAGTTCGGCCGAATGCGTTCCGCGCCGAATGCGCCCCGGACACTGGATCTTGATCTCCTGGACCATGAC
The DNA here is from genome assembly GCA_945860165.1 of Rhizobium sp. Q54. Taxonomy (GTDB): domain Bacteria; phylum Pseudomonadota; class Alphaproteobacteria; order Micropepsales; family Micropepsaceae; genus Rhizomicrobium. The sequence goes on along the minus strand of CAMAPL010000007.1, from coordinate 13,570 downwards.
GCAAAGGTCATGACGGGCGCAGTGACCCTTCCACATCCTAGGCTGACGGAGCGCAGTTTTGTATTGGCACCCTTGGCCGAGGTCGCCCCTGGCTGGCGGCATCCGGTTTTTTGGCAGGGGGCGGCGGAACTCCTGGCGGCGCTGCCGGACAGAGGCGCCCCCAAAAAGCTCGCTTAGTGGCTCTTTTTCTGTTATCCCCACGTCCTCTCCCGGAGTTTGCGGCTTTTCGGGCCGCTAACCTGTTGAACTTTAAGGATTCCTATGGCCCGCGTCACCGTCGAAGATTGCGTCGACAAGATCCCCAACCGCTTTGATCTGGTCCTGGCCGCGGGTTTTCGTGCCCGACAGTTGTCGGGCGGCGCCGAGCCGATGCTGGACCGCGACCGTGACAAGAACCCCGTGGTGGCCTTGCGCGAAATCGCCGCCAAGCTGATCAAGCCGGAAGATTCCAAGGAAGATTACATCCGCTCGCTGCAGAAGCATGCGGAAGTGGACGAGCCGGAAGAAGCCCGCCCCGAAGCCGACGACCGCGAGGATGCCTCGCATCGCCAGGTCACCGAGGAGGAACTGCTGCGCGCTTTGACCACCGAAGCCCAGCGCCGCGCCGAGCCGCAGCCGGAGCCGGAAGCTGATTACGAAGAGTAATCAGGCTTTTAGGTTCTGATTTGCAGAGTTTCTGCCTATATTTGGGCAGATGACTCCTCTGACCCCTGTCACCGCGGCTGAAAAGCCCGCCAAACCGGTTCCTGTGGCCGCGCCTGCGCGCGGCCGCCACCGGCTGATGCGCCAGACCGACCTGGTAGAACGGGTGCTGGCCTATGACGCCGCCGCTGACGAGTCGCTGCTGAACAAGGCCTATGTCTATGCCATGACGGCGCACGGCAAGCAGTTCCGCGCCTCGGGCGATCCCTATTTCGCCCATCCGCTGGAAGTGGCGGCCATCCTCACCGACCTCAAGCTCGACGTTCCAACCATCGTGACCGCGCTGCTGCACGACACGATCGAGGACACGCTGGTCACCTATGAGGATGTGAAGGAAAAATTCGGCGAGGAGATCGCCAATCTGGTGGACGGTGTCACCAAGCTCTCCCAGCTCGAGGTCTTCTCCGAACGCACCAAGCAGGCGGAAAATTTCCGCAAGCTGATGCTGGCCATCACCAGCGACATTCGCGTGCTGCTGGTGAAGTTGGCGGACCGGCTGCACAACATGCGCACCCTCGGTTACATCGACAAGCCGGACAAGCGCATTCGCATCGCCCAGGAGACGGTCGACATCTACGCGCCGCTGGCGGGCCGCATCGGCATGCAGAACATGCGCGAGGAACTTGAAGACCTCGCTTTTGCGGAACTGGATTCCGACGCGCGCAATTCCATCGTCACCCATTTCGCGCGCCTGGATATGGTGGGCGGCGACCGGGTGGGGCGCATCGCCGACCAGATCAAGCGCCGCCTGGCCGAGCATAGCATGGCGGCCTGGGTTTACGGCCGCGGCAAACGCCCATTCTCCATCTGGCGCAAGCTGCAGACCAAGAAACTGTCCTTCGAACAGCTCTCCGACATTTTCGGTTTCCGGGTCATCGTCGGTTCGACGGCAGACTGCTACCACGCGCTGGGCATCATCCACACCAGCTGGCAGATGGTGCCGGAGCGTTTCAAGGATTTCATCTCCACCCCTAAGCCCAACGGCTATCGCTCCATTCACACCACGGTGATCGGGCCGGAAAAGCAGCGGGTGGAAATCCAGATCCGCACCCAGGACATGCATGATATCGCCGAGCGCGGCGTGGCGGCGCATTGGCGCTACCGCGAGCGCGTGCCTGAGGCCGGCCAGGAAGACAGCGCCACCTATGGCTGGCTCCGGGACATGGTGGACCTACTCGAGCGCGGCGACAGCGCCGAGGAGGTTCTCGAACATTCGCGCCTGGCGATTTACCAAGACCAAGTTTTCTGCTTCACGCCGAAGGGCAGCCTGATCTCGCTGCCCAAGGGCGCCACGCCCATCGATTTCGCCTATGCCGTCCATACCGATATGGGCAACAGCGCGGTGGGGGCCAAGGTGAACGGCAACCATGTCGCCCTGCACATCCCGCTGAAAAACGGCGACCAGGTGGAAATCATCACCACCAAGGACACCACGCCATCGCCGATGTGGGAACAGTTCGTGGTCACGGGCCGGGCCCGCGCCGAAATACGCCGCTTCCTGCGCCACGCCCAGCGCGACGAGCATGTCCGCTTCGGCCGCAAAATTCTGGAAAAGACCTTTGCCGACGAAAAGCGCGAACTGACCGACAAGGCCATCGAGGAAGTTGCCAAGAAGCTGCGCCTGGCAAGGGCCGAGGATGTCTATGCTGATGTGGGGCGCGGTGCGCTGCGCGGCCATGAAGTGCTGCAGGCGGTCTATCCCGAGATCAAGCGCATCGGTAAGGCCACCAAGAAATCTGTGCCGGGCGAAGTGAAGCCGATCTCCATTCGCGGCCTGACCGAGGGCATTTCCTACGCGCTGGGCCAGTGCTGCCATCCGCTGCCGGGTGACCGCATCGTCGGTCTGCAGACGCCGGGCGAGGGGCTGGTGGTTCACACCATTGACTGCGCTGAACTGGACAAGGCGCAGAACATGGACGACTGGCTGGATGTGGGCTGGGGCCTGGGCGCGTCCGAGATGGGCCTGTCGGTGGCGCGTATTCTGGTGCGGGTGAAGAATGCGCTGGGCAGCCTTGCCACGGTGATGACCGCCATTGCCGCCAATGGCGGCAATATCTTCAACATGAAGGTGACCAGCCGCAATCCGCTGTTCTTCGAATTCACCGTGGATATCGAGGTGCGCGACGTGGCGCATTTGCAGAATATCCTGGGCGCGCTACGCGTATCCGACCCGGTCGAATCGGTTGACCGCGTGCGCGAAGCGGAGATTGTGCAGTGAACGTCGATCAGGTTTTGAACGAATTCAAGAAAGCCGGCGCGTTGCTGGAGGGCCATTTCATCCTTTCCAGCGGGCTGCACTCCGACAAGTTCCTGCAAAAAGCGCTGGTATTCCAGGATGCCAGGCGCACCGCCAAACTGTGCAAGGCGCTGGCCGCGAAAGTGAGAAAGGAAGTGGGCGAGGAGATTACCGCCATCGTCTCGCCGGCGGTGGGTGGAATCGTGCCGGGCTATGAGATGGGCCGCCAGATGGGCTTGCCCGCCATGTATGTCGAGCGGGTGGATGGCGAATTCCAGCTGCGCCGCAATTTTACCCTCAAGCGCGGCCAGAAGGTGCTGATGGTGGAGGACATCATCTCCACCGGTGTTTCCAGCCGCGAATGCATCGCCGCCATCAGGAAGGCCGGCGCCAAGGTTGTCGCCGCCTGCTGCCTGATCGACCGCTCCGGCGGCAAGGCCAAGGTCGGTGTGCCATTGATCGCGCTGGCCGAATGGAAAGTGCAGGCCTGGCCCGCCGACAAGCTGCCGCCGCACTTGCGCAACAAGCCCGCCGTCAAGCCGGGCAGCCGGGGCCTCGCGTAAAGGATATGGCGTGAGCAAACTGCGCCTGGGCGTCAACATCGATCACGTTGCCACGGTGCGCAATGCGCGCGGCGGCGACAATCCCGATCCGGTGCGCGCTGCAATTCTTGCGCAAGGTGCGGGCGCCGATGGCATCACGGCGCATCTGCGCGAAGACCGCCGTCATATTTCGGACGATGATATTGTGCGCCTGTCAAAGGCATTGACCGTTCCGCTCAATCTGGAAATGGCGGCGACGGACGAAATGCTGGACATCGCCCTGAAGGCCAGGCCGCACGCCGCCTGCATCGTGCCGGAGAAGCGCGAAGAGCGTACCACCGAAGGCGGGATAGACTCGGCCGGCCAGCACAACCGGCTGGCGCCCATCGTTGCGGCCTTGGTGAAGGCGAATATTCGCGTCTCCATGTTCATCGAGCCTGACCGCCGGCAACTCGATGCTTCCAAAGCCCTGGGCGCGCCGGTGGTGGAGTTGCATACCGGTGCCTACGCCCATGCGTCGGGCGCGGAACGCGAAAAGCTGCTGGAGAAAATACGCGATGCCGCTGCCTATGGCGAAACGCTGGGTCTGGAGATTCATGCCGGCCACGGCCTGACCCACGACAATGTCAAACCTGTTGCCGCCATCGCGCAAATCCGCGAACTCAATATCGGCCACTTCCTGATCGGGGAGGCGGTGTTCATCGGCCTGGAAGAATCCATCCGCACCATGCGGCGGTTGATGGACGAGGCGCGGGCGTGATCCTCATGCTTCAACAGGCTCAGCATGAGGATTTGTTGAGCAGCCTCACCCTGAGCTTGCCGAAGGGCGAGGCGATCGCATGATCCTCGGTCTCGGAAACGACCTGATCGACATCCGCCGCATCGAGAAAGCCATTGCCCGGCATGGCGAACGCTTCCTGTCGCGAATCTATACCGATATCGAGCGCGCCAAGTCCGATCGCCGCAACCAGCGCGCCGCCTCCTATGCCAAGCGTTTCGCCGCCAAGGAGGCCTGCGCCAAGGCTCTGGGAACCGGCCTCAATCACGGCGTCTTCTGGCGCGATATGGGGGTGGTCAACCTGCCGGGCGGCAAACCGACCATGGCCTTGACCGGCGGCGCCCTGAAAGCGCTGGAAAAACTCACGCCACCGGGCCACCGGGTCCAGATTGACCTCACGATCACCGATGATTTTCCGCTGGCCCAGGCGATTGTGATTATTTCCGCCGTGAAAGATTAACCGCTTAATTCTTGACAGATTGGGCGGCGCACCGTTTCTGTGCCTCGCGAACCGGAACAAAACAGAAAATGTCGGATTCAGATATGACGGCCAAGCAGCAGACGGGCGAATCGTGGGGGGAACTTGCGAAAACGGTGATCTATGCCGGCCTGATCGCCATCGTGATCCGCACCTTCCTGTTCCAGCCTTTCAACATTCCCTCCGCCTCCATGGAAGCCACCCTTTTGGTCGGCGACTACCTGTTTGTGCAGAAATTCGCCTATGGCTACAGCCGCTACACCTTTCCGTTCGGCGCCTGGCCGGTGGGCGACAAGATGCAGGGCCGCTACCTGGGGTCTGCGCCGACTCGCGGCGACGTCATTGTTTTCAAGTATCCGCAGGACAATTCCACTGACTTCATCAAGCGGCTGATCGGCCTGCCAGGCGAAACCATCCAGATGAAGAGCGGGCGTCTCTACATCAACAACGCGATCGTGCCGCGCAAGCGGGTCGGTGATTATGTCGAACGCGTTGACGGCCAGGAAAATCGCGTGCCGCAATATGAAGAGACCTTGCCGGGCGGAAAAACCTATTTCACCCTCGACCGTGATCCCGACAGTCCGCTCGACAATACCGAACTCTACCGCATCCCCGCCGGTCACTATTTCATGATGGGCGACAATCGCGACAATTCTGACGATTCCCGCCAGGCGGTGGGTTATGTCCCGGCGGACAATCTGGAAGGCAAGGCGATGATCCGCTTCTTCTCGACCGACGGATCGGCGCGCTTCTGGGAAGTGTGGAAATGGCCCTTCGCCATCCGCTATTCGCGCATTCTCTCGCTGGTGAACTGACATCTTGTCCGAAGCGCTTTCGCAAAAGCTTGGCCACAGTTTCAAAGACCAGGCACTGCTGAAGCGCGCGCTGACACATGCCAGCGCCGACGCGATTGTCTCCAACGAGCGGCTGGAATTCCTGGGCGACCGGGTGCTGGGCCTGATCGTGGCCGAGAAGCTGCACGCCATGTACCCCGCAGACGCCGAAGGCGCGCTTGCGCTGAAATTCAACGCCTTGGCGCGCGGTGCGGCCTGCGCCCGGGCGGCGGCGGCGGCGGGGCTGGCCGAGCATGTGATCCTGGCCAATTCGGAAAAATCCGCCGGCGGCCGCGACAAGCCCGCCATCCTGTCGGGGGTTTGTGAGGCGATCATCGCCGCGATCTATCTCGATGGCGGCATGGCGCCGGCGCGGGACTTTGTCGAGCGTTATTGGGCCGACATGTTCGACGACCTCAGCCATGACATGCGCGACCCCAAGACCCGGTTGCAGGAATGGGCGCAGGCGCGCGGCAAGGAGGCGTGCGCGCCGGTCTACAGTTTGAAGGAACGTGCCGGTCCCGATCATGCGCCGCGCTTTGTCGTCGAGGCGCAGGTTGCGGGTTTCGATCCGGTACGGGGCGAGGGCGGTTCCAAGCGCCAGGCCGAGCAGGACGCGGCTGCCCGGCTTTTGATGATTGTCGCGCCCGAGGAACAACCATGACCACACGCTGCGGCTTTGCTGCCATCATCGGCGCGCCCAATGCCGGTAAATCCACCCTGATCAACGCGCTGGTGGGATCGAAGGTCGCCATCGTCAGTCCCAAGGTGCAGACCACCCGCATGCCGGTGCGCGGCATCGCCATGGCGGGCGAGACCCAGATCGTCTTTGTCGATACGCCCGGCATCTTCCGGCCCCGCCGCCGCCTGGACCGCGCCATGGTGACCAGCGCCTGGGCCGGGGCGGAGGACGCCGATGCGATACTGCTGATCGTGGATGCCGCTGATCTTACGGCCGATCCGAACAGTCTCGGCGCGCGCGACACGATGTCGATCCTGGCGGGCCTGAAGGACGGCAAGGCCAAGAAGAAGGCCCTGGTGCTGAACAAGATCGACGGCATGAAGCGCACCGACCTGCTGCCGCTGGTTGAAAAATTCCATGCCGAAGGCATTTTCGAGGACGTATTCCTGGTGTCCGCCCTCAAAGGTGAGGGTGTCGGCGATGTCGCAAGCTGGGTGGCGGCGCGAATGCCGGAAAGCCCTTGGCTCTATCCCGAAGACCAGGCCGCCGATATTCCCTCTCGCCTGCTGGCCGCCGAGGTGACGCGCGAGAAAATCTATCTGCGCCTGCATGACGAGCTGCCCTATTCCAGCGCCGTGGAAACCGAGAAGTGGGAAGAGCGCCGGGACGGTTCGGTCAAGATCGACCAGATCATCTATGTCCAGCGCGACGGCCAGAAGGCGATTGTGCTGGGCAAGGGCGGCGCCACCATCAAGATCATCGGCGGTCTGGCTCGTGAGGAGCTGGAGACGCTATTTGGCCGCCGCGTCCATCTCTTCCTGTTTGTGAAGGTGCGCGAAGACTGGGCCGAGAACAGCGAGCATTACAAGGAAATCGGCCTCGACTTTCCCAAGGAGTGAGGAGCGGTTCGCAAAGCGAACGAAATGGTCCTGGGGACCATTTCGAGCGACGAACGCCCGAAGCGATAGCGAAGGCCCTCAGCGTTTCTCGATTTCGCGTGCGACGGCGCTTTTGGCGCGTTTGTCATAGAGACACAGCCACTGGCTGGCGAAACCGGCCGTCTTGCCGCTCAGGATCAGGCCATAATAGCGGTCGGCGTCATTGGCCGCGCTGATGCCGCTGATCCTTCCGCCGACCGCGTTCACCCGCACCTTGGACGCCAGCCGCTGGATTTCGCGTTCACAGCTCTTGCGGGCGGCGGTATCCAGCGCATTCTAGGAACCCGGTGTGGCGGCGAACGCGGGGGCGGCGATCAGCAGTCCGGCAGCGAGAAGCGCAATGCGCATGAAAAACTCCTTTGCCCGATAATCCGCGAAGCGGGCTTGAGTTGCATGGATGCACCGGGCGGTGTCAAACACGCCATCATGGAATGGTTCGACGATGCCATTATTCTGTATTCCCGCGCCCATGGCGAGACCAGCACCGTGCTGGAATTGCTCACCCGCGATCATGGCCGCCATGCCGGGCTGGTGCGCGGTGGGGCCTCGCGCCGGGTGAAGCCGGCGCTGCAGCCCGGCAATTCCGTGCATGTGAAATGGCGGGCCCGGCTGGAGGAACATCTGGGCAGTTTCACCTGCGAACTGGCGCGGGCGCGGGCGGGCGAGTTGATGGACGGGCGCGAAGCGCTGACCGGCCTGAATGCCTTTACCGCGGTCGCCAGCGCCGCCATACCGGAGCGCGAGGCGCATGCGTCGGTGTTTTTCAGCGGCGAGATTCTGCTGGAGGCGATGATGGCCCATGATACCGCCCACTGGCTGCCGCTCTATGTGCGCTGGGAAGCGGGTCTGCTGGACGCGCTGGGTTTCGGGCTGGACCTTTCCGAATGCGCCGCCACGGGTGCGAAAGACGATCTGATCTATGTTTCGCCCAAGACCGGGCGCGCCGTGTCGCGCGAGGCCGGCGGCATTTATGCCAGCCGCTTGTTCAGGCTGCCCGGATTTTTGCTGGGGAGCCGCAATGACGAACTCCATGCCGGCGAGGTTGCCGCGGGCCTGGCCCTGACCGGGCATTTCCTGCTGCAACGGGTACTCAGGCCGCATGGGAAGGAATTGCCGCCCGCCCGGCTGCGATTGGACGCTGTTGTCCTAAAAGCCTGAATTGGCGCGAATCAGAATAAACCCTCCCTATGGTTGCCATTCCCGACGAAATCCGTGCCGAACCTCTCAGCAAGGCGCTGGCCGAACGCTATCTTGCATATGCCTTGTCCACGATCACGCAGCGGGCGCTGCCGGATGTGCGCGACGGGCTGAAGCCCGTCCATCGCCGCATCCTGTTCGGCATGCGGCTGCTGCGGCTGGACCCGGATACTGCCTTCAAGAAATCGGCCAAGGTGGTCGGCGACGTGATGGGCAGTTTCCATCCCCATGGCGACCAGGCGATCTATGACGCGCTGGTACGGCTGGCGCAGGAATTCTCGGTTCGTTATCCGCTGGTCGACGGGCAGGGCAATTTCGGCAATGTCGACGGCGATAACGCCGCCGCCATGCGCTATACCGAAAGCCGCATGACCGCCGCGGCCCAGGCCCTGCTGGAGGGGCTGGACGAGGATGCGGTGGATTTCCGCACCACCTATGACGGCGAGACGCGGGAGCCGGTGGTGCTGCCGGCGGCGTTTCCGAATTTGCTGGCCAACGGCTCCAACGGCATCGCCGTCGGCATGGCGACCTCCATCCCGCCGCACAATCTGGGCGAGCTGTGCGCCGCCACCATCGCCCTGATCGAAAACCCTAATATTCAGGACCGCAGCCTGCTGAAATTCGTCAAGGGCCCGGACTTCCCTACCGGCGGCATCATCGTCGAAGAGCAGGCCAGCATGGTCGAGGCCTACAAGACCGGACGCGGTTCGTTCCGGGTTCGGGCGCGCTGGGAAAAAGAAGAGGGCCAGCGCGGCGTCTATCAGATCATCGTCACCGAAATTCCCTATCAGGTGCAGAAATCCAAGCTGATCGAGCGCATCGCGGAGCTGCTGGAACTCAAGAAGTTGCCGCTGCTGGACGACATCCACGACGAAAGCGCCGAAGACATCCGCATCGTGCTGACGCCCAAGAGCCGGGTGGTCGAGCCGGAAATATTGATGGAGCAGCTGTTCCGCGCCTCCGACCTGGAAGCGCGCATCCCGCTTAATATGAATGTGCTGGACCGGGGCCTGGTGCCCCGGGTGATGGGTCTGAAGGAAGTGCTGGCCGCCTTCGCCGCCCACCGGCGCGAAGTGCTGGAGCGGCGGTCCGCCTTCCGGCTGGAGAAGATCCGGGCGCGGCTGGAAGTGCTGGAAGGTTATCTGGCCGTCTTCCTGAACCTCGACAAGGTGATCAAGATCATCCGCAACGAGGACGAACCCAAGCCCAAGCTGATGAAGGCCTTCAGCCTCAACGAAGTGCAGGCCGATGCCATCCTCAACATGCGGCTGCGGTCTTTGCGCAAGCTGGAAGAGATGGAAATCCGCGGCGAGTATGACTCCTTGACCAGGGAGCGCAAGGAGCTCAACAAGCTGATGGGCTCGGAAAAGCTCAAGTCAGAACGGCTGATCGAGGAACTGAAGGCGGTGGACGCAAAGTTCGGTCTCAAGACCGCGCTGGGAAAACGCCGCACTCAGATCGCCGCCGCCGCCGATGTCGCCGAATTGTCGGCGCTGGCCGAGCATGTCGAGGAACGCGACAATGCCGTGGAGCGCGAGCCCATTACCGTGGTCTGTTCACAAAAGGGCTGGCTGCGCGGTCTGAAAGGTCACCAGGAGCAATCCAGCGAAGACAAGTACCGCGAAGGGGACCGCGCCCGGTTCTGGTTCCATGCCCAGACCACCGACCAGATCATGTTGCTGTCGACCGACGGCCGCTTCTTCACCCTGGACGGCTCGAAGCTGCCCGGCGGGCGCGGCAATGGCGAGGCCATCCGCACCTTCATCGACCTGCCGCCTGATGCCGACATCGTCACCATGTTCGCGCATGTGCCGGGCCGCAAGCTGCTGGTCGCGGCCACCTCGGGCCACGGCTTTGTCACCAACGAGGACGAGGCCGTCGCCATGACCAAGAACGGCAAGCGGGTGATGAATGTGAAGCCGGGAGTCGAGACAGTGTCCTGCCGCGCCGTGGACGGCGACAGCGTGGCGGTGGTGGGCGAGAATCGCAAACTGCTTATCCTCAAGCTGGATGAGGTGCCGGAACTGGCGCGTGGGCAGGGCGTCTATCTGCAACGCTACAAGGACGGCGGACTGCTCGATGCCGCCACCTTCACCTGGAAGAGCGGACTCAAGGACGAGAATGGGCGTCTGTTTGAGGTGTCGGAACTCAAGGACTGGCGCGGCGAGCGCGCCCAGGCCGGACGCATAGTGCCGCGTGGTTGGGCCAAGAGCGGAAAATTCGGCGAGAATTAGCCCACATCGCCGTTAACCGCGTCTGCGTCATATTTCGTCCCAATATGGGACATAGGAACAGACGTTCGCTATGAATTTCGCGCGTTTCGCACTCGGTGTCATGTCCGCCCTACGCCTTTTGGCCCTGTCTTACCTCGCTGCGGCGTCGGTCTTCACCATGACCGGCGTGCTGCAAGCACGACCTGAACTGTGGCGCGGCCTGGCTGCGGGCGCGCAGGGTCTGTCGGACCGCGTTGCCCGGGAGATGCTGAACCCCGCATTGGAAAGCCTGTGCCGCCATGACGTGGCGCTTCTGGACAGCCTTGACCGTCCGGCGGTGGTGCGCCTGGCCATCGCGCCGATGGCGCCGGGCGAAGAGCGCTTGCTGGTCGGAAAGTCTCCCGAGACGGTGGATCCGCGTGCGTTGGAGACTGTGGATGCGCGCCTGGCGGAAGCGGAAATTTTGGTCTTTCCGCTGATCGAAATCTTGCCCGACCTGCCGGCAGAGGAATTGCCCGCGCCGAAACTGGTGACACCCAGGGCGCCGCGCGCGTCTGCGCCGGACATTCGCATCGCCAAAAATACTGCCAGGCAGGCCAAGCCGGCGTGGCGCATTCCTGAGCCGCCGCTGCCCGAAGCCCCCGTCGGCAATCGCGCCATGGCCGCCAACCTGCGCCTCAAGGCCGGGCTGACCCAGGAGATGCTGAGCAACTTCGATCTCTTCCTCTATGTCAGCAAGGCGGAGCACGGTCCCCTGGCGCAGCGCATGTATGTGTTCCGCAAAAGCCCCGGCGATACGCTCAACCTCGCCTATGATTGGGCCGCGTCCACCGGGCGCGAAAAGGGCGAGTTCTCGCCGCGCGGCCGCCCCAGCTTCACCGCCACCCCGCAAGGCTATTATCAGCTCGACCCCGCCCGCATGTACCGGCGCTATCGCTCCTATAGCTGGGACAAGCCGATGCCGAACGCCATGTTCTTCAACTGGGAGCGCCAGGGCCTGAACACCGGCCTCGCCATTCATGCTGCGCACGGCCAGAACATCGCGAAAGTGGGCCAGCGTAACAGCGCCGGCTGCATCCACCTGGCGCCGGAAAATGCCGAGACGCTGCAGGACATGATCCGCGCCAATTATCGCGGGCCGGTGCCGCGCTTTGCCTACAATGCCGCCACCCGGACGATGAGCAACAGGGGGGCCTTCATGCATGACCGCGAGGGCCGGCTGAAAATGACCGACGGCTATCGCGTGCTGGTCTATATCGAGAACTATGGCGGCAGGGACATGGTCGCTGCGGTGTTCTGACCCTATTTGGAAGTTCCCACGCGGCGCAGCTCGTAAAGCGCAATGGCGGCGGCGTTGGAGACGTTGAGGCTTTCCATGGTCGTCTCGATCGGGATGAAGGCGGCAGACTCGCAATGCTCCCGCACCAGGCGGCGGATGCCTGATCCTTCCGACCCCAGCACCAACGCCACATCGCCCACCGGCACGGCGTCGGCCAGGCTGGTTGCTCCATCGCTGGCAAGGGCAATGCGCCAGAAGCCGCGCTCGGACAGTTCCTCAAGAAGGCGCGAGAGATTGACCACCTCGATATAGGGAATGAGATCCAGCGCGCCCGATGCGGCCTTGGCCAGGGCGCCGGACTGCGGCGGGCCATGCCGGTCCTGCACCACCACGGCGGTGACGCCGAAGGCGCAGGCGGTGCGCAAGATGGCGCCGACATTGTGCGGATCGGACAGCTGATCCAGAATCAGAATGACCCGGCGGCTTCCTTTGCTTTCTGCCAGCACTTCGTCCAGGTCGCGCGACTTGAGGGGCGAAGCCTCCAGGGCCGCGCCCTGATGCACCGCCCCGGGGGGGAGCATCCGGTCGATGGCGCCGGGTTCCATCACGTCTACCCGCACCCGCTTCAGCAGTGTTTCTCCGATGATCTCCACCGCTCGGGGGGTCAGAACCGCCCGGCCCAGTTTGCGCCGGGGATTGGCCAGGGCAGCTTGGACGGCGTGGAGGCCATAAAGCCATTGCCCGCCTGCCAGGCGGTTGGGGTCCACGGGCGGACGTTCGGTCCGGCCGGGCTGGTGGGCAGGTTTCGCCGCCAGGTTGAAGCCGGGTTTGAACCCAGATTTGAACCCAGGCTTGGACCCGAGTTTGGACCCAGCCTTGGGGCCGCCCGGCCTTTCCGACTTTTTTTCAGTATTTCCGCGGTATTTTTCGAATCCGGGGCGGCGATTTTTGCCGAAATCCCCCTTGGTGTCTTTGTGGCGCATGGCGCGCTTATAAAGGAGTGAGGGCAGGGGTAAAGCGGCCGGGCCAAGGGCGGGCCGAAACCCGGGATTTTGCTAGGAAATCCACCCTTGACAGGTTGCGCCCGTTGACCAATAACCCGCGATCCGCAGCCACACCTTATTGGAGGTATTTTTTCGCTCGTCCGGACACAAACGAGCGGGAAGCAGATGCGCCGGCCGGTACTGGTTTTTCTAAACCTTTGAACCAGTGGGGAAATTATCCGGAGGGGTGCCCGAGTGGCTAAAGGGGACGGACTGTAAATCCGTTGGTTACACCTACGCTGGTTCGAATCCAGCCCCCTCCACCAATACCGCACCCAGCCGGTGCGGAACGCGAGTGAAGACGACGAGCCGAACCCAAGCGGGTGTAGCTCAATGGTAGAGCAACAGCCTTCCAAGCTGATGACGAGGGTTCGATTCCCTTCACCCGCTCCAGGCCTCTTCGGCGCAAGCCGAACAAAAATAGACGCCGGTGATCCCGGAAGTGAGATTGAAGAATACGACCAAGCTGAACGAAATGAAAAAAGACAAGGACGCACGTCATGGGCAAAGCTAAGTTTGAACGTAACAAGCCGCACTGCAACATCGGCACGATTGGTCACGTTGACCATGGCAAGACCTCGCTGACAGCAGCGATCACGAAGGTGCTTGCGGAGTCGGGCGGCGCGACGTTCACGGCCTATGACCAGAT
>CAMAPL010000006.1 GCA_945860165.1 Rhizobium sp. Q54 | reverse complement strand
GGCAAGCAGTACATCGTGCTGGCGGTCAGCAACGGCTATGGCGCCGACCTGGTCGCCTATCGCCTGCCGGGATAATGGGACAGACCGCCGTATCCCGCGCGGTCTGTCTTATGCCGTTCTTGGTATCTTTCCTGATACTTTCTTGTCATGCCCAGGTCGGCCTGCGGATTCAATACGAATTCGAGTAATCTTGAAATATTATTACAACGGGTATTAACCAATCGGTAACCCTGGCCCATTGCGGCGCTGCCTGTGGCCATAAAGCCGCATAAACCCTCTTGTTTTTGTTGGCCTGGAACCACCTGTCTGTTATTTTCTAACCTCTACCAGAGGGGTCCCGGAACAAAAGTGGATGATTAGATTTTTGGCGCGTGCAGCGGTAAGGGCCGTTGGCGTTGTCGCCGTGTCGGCGGTGGCAATGCCATTGCTGATGGCTGGGCTGACGGCTGGCCTCAGCGCCGCGCCATTGCCGCCCTCGCTCCAATCCTTTGGCGCCCGCCAGGCGCTCTCCGCTTACGATCTGTCAGCCACCGGCGTCACCGGTTTTTCGCTGCAACCCATGGTCGCCGCTTTGCTGGGGCGGGACGCGCGCCCGGTCGATGACAGCCTGACCCTGATCAATTTTTCCAACAGCACCGTCCTGTCCTCCACCCTGGCGCTGGATGCGGGCCGCGGCCTGGACATCGGCGCACGCTTCACCAATTACGATGGCGCACCCTTGCCGTTCCTGACGCCGGTGAATGCGCCTTATCTGGCCCTGGCCAATGGCGGCCGCTACACCGGCGTCACGTTTGTCCCTGCGTCCAACCTGCGCCTGCGGCTGGGTGCCAGCATCAACAGCGAACGGCTGGATCGTTTCCGCTTCGATCCCATCGCGCCCACCGGCCCGCTGGTGCTGACCTATGACGCCAGCCAGACGAAATCGATCCTGGGCGGCGTTTCCTGGGACATCACCAGCGCCATCGGCTTCGATCTCACCGCCATTTCCTCGGAACGTTCCGGCGTGCCGCTGGGCTTCGCCAATGCGGCGCAGCTTTCGCCCAAGGCCCGCACCAATGCCTTTGGCGTGTCGGCCCATGCCGATATCGGCAGGGGCTGGGTGACCAGCGCTTCGTTCAGCGAGGGCATGACCCAGCTCGACCAGAAGGGCAATCTGGCCAATTCCCTGGTGCGCGAACAAAGTTATTCGTTGGCCATCGCCAAGCACGGGTTGTTCAACAGCACCGACACACTGGGCTTCGCCTTCACCCGTCCCGCGCCCAGCATGGCGGGCAGCTTTTCCAGCCTGATCGGGTCGGGCGAACTGCCGCCGCTGGTCGTGTCGCAGGCGGCGTTCGCCGTTGGCCGCGCCGCCGCTACGGAAAGTGATTTCTCGGTCGGCTATGTCACCAACTTCCTGGACGGCGCCGTGGCGCTGCAGACCAACGCCGCCTATCAGACCAACGCCCAGGGCCAGCGCGGCGCCACCGCAGTATCGCTGCTGAGCCGCGCCAAGATAAAATTCTGAGAATTTTCGCCGCGATTCTGGCCGCACTTGTGCAGGCGGGCGCCGGACTGTCGCTTTACGCCTTCTGACTTGAACCCTCGTCGCTGCGGCTCAGCCGATATGACGTCCCGGCGCCCGCGCCGCTTAAGGGTCTGAAAACGCGGTGATCGCCGACCTGCATGCCGGCAGCCCCTACATCGATGCCGCCAAGATCGAACGCATCGTCGCCCTGACCAATGCGGCCCAGCCTGACCTGATCCTGATGACCGGCGATTACGTCATGGGCGTGCAAACAGTTTCAGAGGGCATCCGATGCCGCCGCACGACAGCGCGATATTCCTGAGAAAACCGCACGCACCGCTCGGCGTTTATGCGGTGCTGGGCAATCAGGACCGCAAGGGGAATGCCGCGGACGTCGAAGTCCAGTTCGCAAGAGCGGGTATTCGCGTGCTGGAAAATGCGGCGGTGACAATTTCCGCGCCCCGCGGCCCGCTGCAACTTGGCCGGTATCGGCGATTTCTGGACACAGTCCTAGGACCCGGCGCGGGCGCTGGCGGGTATCCCAAAAAATGCCGCCGCCATCTGCTTCACCCATTCGCCAGAAGTGTTTCCGCTTTTGCCGAAAAACTGCGCTCTGACGGTGGCCGGTCACACCCATGGCGGCCAGGTGCGGGTGCCTTTTGTCGGGTGGCTGGTAGTGCGATCGCGCTACGGCCAGCGCTATGCCGCCGGGTATGTCCGCGAAGGAGCAAAACCCCTGTTTGTCAGCACCGGAATCGGCACCAGCATCTTTCCGGGGCGCCTTGGTGTTCCGCCCGAAATATCGCTTCTGCGCCTACAATAGCGGCGCATTGCGGCTGGACCGATGCTTCGCTAAAAACCCTCCACTTTCCTCCCGCCCTAAGGACGCACGCGCATGGCCGGCCCCCAATTTGTTTATGTGATGAAGGGTCTTTCCAAGACCTATCCCGGCGGCAAGCAGGTCCTGAAGGACATCTGGCTCAGCTTCTATCCCGGCGCCAAGATCGGCATTGTCGGCGTCAACGGCTCGGGCAAGTCCACCCTGATGAAGATCATGGCGGGCATGGACAAGGACTATACAGGCGATGCCTGGGCCGCCGACGGTGTGCGCATGGGCTACCTGTCGCAGGAACCGCAGCTCGATCCCGACAAGGATGTACGCGGCAATGTGATGGAGGGCGTCGCCAAGAAACAGGCGTTGGTGGACCGCTATAACGAGATCGCGTCGAATTATACCGACGAGACCGCCGACGAGATGGCCCGGCTGCAGGACGAGATCGAGGCCCAGGGCCTGTGGGATCTCGACTCCAAGGTGGACCAGGCGATGGACGCGCTGCGCTGTCCCGAGGGCGACGCGAAAGTGGAAACTCTGTCGGGTGGCGAGCGCCGCCGCGTCGCGCTGTGCAAGCTGCTGCTGGATGCGCCCGATATCCTGCTGCTGGACGAACCCACCAACCATCTCGACGCGGAGTCGGTGGAATGGCTGGAAGCGACGCTGCGCGACTATAAGGGCTGCGTCATCCTGGTCACCCATGACCGCTATTTCCTGGACAATTTGACCAGCTGGATCCTGGAACTGGATCGCGGCAAGGGCATCCCGCACGAAGGCAATTATTCCTCCTTCCTGGGCGTGCAGGAAAAGCGCCTGAAGCAGGAATCCAGCGAGGAAGCAGCCCAGCAACGCACCATCGCGCGCGAACGCGAATGGATTTCGCAGTCGCCCAAGGCGCGCCAGGCCAAGTCCAAGGCCCGCATCAACTCTTATGAGGAGCTGGTGAAGAAATCGCAGGAGCAGCGCCAGGGAACCGCCACGATCATGATCCCGGTGGCCGAGCGTCTGGGCGACCTGGTGATCGAGGCCGAAAATCTGGCCAAGGGTTACGGCGACCGGCTGCTGTATGAAAATGTGAACTTCAAGCTGCCGGCCGGCGGCATTGTCGGCGTCATCGGTCCCAACGGCGCGGGCAAGACCACCCTGTTCCGCATGTTGACGGGGCAGGAAAAGCCCGATGTCGGCACGCTCAAGGTCGGCTCGACCGTGCAGCTGGGCTATGTTGACCAGTCGCGCGATGCGCTCGACCCGAACAAGACCGTGTACCAGGAAATTTCCGGCGGCACCGACTTCATCGAATTCGGCAAGATCAAGATCAATGCGCGGGCCTATTGCGGCCACTTCGCCTTCAAGGGTGGCGACCAGCAGAAGAAAGTCGGCCAGCTGTCAGGCGGCGAACGCAACCGCGTCCATCTGGCCAAGATGCTGCGCTCGGGCGCCAATCTGCTGTTGCTGGACGAGCCCACCAACGACCTGGACGTGGAAACATTGCGCGCCCTGGAATCGGCGCTGGAGGAATTCGCCGGTTGCGCCATGATCATCAGTCATGACCGTTGGTTCCTGGACCGCATCGCCACCCACATGCTGGCCTTCGAGGGCGACAGCCATGTCGAATGGTTCGAAGGCAACTACCAGGATTACGAAGCCGACAAGAAGCGCCGCCTGGGCGTCGACGCCGACCAGCCGCATCGCATCAAATACAAGCGCTTCGCTAGGGCCTGACGCGTACCCGAGAACTGGTAGGGAAACAGGCATAAAATGTGATCGTCACGCGCCGCTGCTGGACGAACTGCGCAAGTCCATCGCCCAGTCCTGCGCCAGCGCGCGACCATGTCTTCCAGCATCTGGCGGTCAATGTTGGGGGCGGCCCAGCGCTGGGTGAACTCGTCCTGGCTCTGCCTGGCAGGATCGTCGCGGGCAGTTCGTGAAACTTGATGCGCATCGGCATGGGCGCGCCACGACCCAGCACGATGGCTTCGCGGTCGGCCAGCAGCGGCAGATATTCCAGGATACCGAAGGTCGAGGCATGCACGTTGGCACGCATCACCCGCTGGTCGCTCTCCGTGGCAAGGCGCATGGCCAGGATAGTGCTGCACTGGGACAGGATGGTGGTGTCCAGTTCCGACGGGCGCTGGGTCAGCAGCGCCAGCGAGATGCCATATTTGCGGCCCTCCTTGGCGATGCGCGACAGTGCCTGGCGGGTGGGAACGAAGCCCTTGCGGTCGTCAGCCGGCACATAGCGATGCGCTTCCTCGCACACCAGCAGCACCGGCAGGCCGCCATTGCTCCACACGGCAAGATCAAAGGTCAGCCGCGCCAGCAGCAAGACCACCACGTCCAGGATTTCCTCCGGCACGGTGGACAGCTCGATCACGGTGATGGGGCGGCCCTCATTGGGAATACGAAACAGGCGGGACATGATCTCCACCATCGTGTATTCATGTTCGGATTGCCGAACATGAATACATAGCGCGGATCGCTGGCTAGGGATTCGATGCGCGACTTGAGGCGGCGATAGGCCAGGGTGGGATAGGGGCGCTCCAGCTTGCCCAGCTGCTCGTCGATATAGTTGATCAGGTCGGACAGGCGGAACGGCGTCGGGCTGTCTACGGTGGCGGTCGAGGTGTCGAGCACGCTGCGCACCCGCCCCGCCGGGGCGTTCGAATAGCGTTTCTTGGCGT
This sequence comes from Rhizobium sp. Q54, assembly GCA_945860165.1. Taxonomy (GTDB): domain Bacteria; phylum Pseudomonadota; class Alphaproteobacteria; order Micropepsales; family Micropepsaceae; genus Rhizomicrobium. The sequence goes on along the minus strand of CAMAPL010000006.1, from coordinate 118,111 downwards.
TGATGATGGCTGCAGGGCCGGCGGTGCGGACGCAGGCGCGTGGGGTGCGGCAGCGCGCGCTTCGGCTGTCGGTCGCCACATCTCGTTCACGTTTACCAGCCCTGTCAGAATGTGCGGGCAGTATTGGGCGGAGCTGGTTAAGGCCGATTAAAGGAAGTTGGCGGGGATAAGGCCTTTAGTTGGCGGGTTTACCCAGGTTAACCGCCAAGTCGCTGAGATGGGCGATCAGGGTGCGGACATTGCCGTTGTTCTGGCCCAGGAAGCCGACGAACTGGTCGCGCTGCTGGATCGATAGCCAGATGCCTTCATAGGCCACATCCACCACCACCATCTTGCCGGCATCGGTGCGCACCCGGAAAGCCACGTTCGCCGGCGGCTGGCTGCTGCCCGGATCGATCAGCTGGGTATGGACGATGAAGTCGGTGGGATTGCGCTGGGTCGAGCCGGTGATCTTCAGGACCTGGTCGGTGTATTTGGCGAAATAGGTTTGGTAGGCGGCGGCCGCATAATTCTGGAAGGCGCCGGCGAAGGCATCGACATCGGCCGGCGAAGCGGAGTTGCGATACTGGCCCAGCGTGTAGACGGCGATGCGGCGCGTATCCACCAGCCCCAGCAGCAGCGCCTTGAACTGGTCACGGCGCTGCACGGTGGTGAGCTTCTTGTCCCGCAGGATCTCCAGGCCCTTCTGGATATTGTCGTTGACGAAATTCTCGGCGGGGGTGGCGGCGGCGGGCGCGGCCAGCAGCAACGGCGTCAGCAGCACGGCAAAGGCCAGGAACGCGCGGCGCGCCAGCGGCATCGAACGGACGGGAATTGGCATTGGATACCCTGATTTTTCGAAATTTTGCTGTGTTGGAATGGTAAGTTCAAGGCAGGAAATAAATTATTACATTAGGTTTTAAAAGGGTCTTGTACGGTTCCCGCGTCCCGCCGGTTCATCAGAAATCCTCCAAAACCGCTGGATCGGGCTTCTTGCCGTTGCGAATCTGTTCCTCCCGGTACTGGCGGTAGAAGTTGCGCAGGGAGGCATAGTAATCCACCGAACTGCGCTGGATGTCCCGCAAGGTCTGGTAGTTCTGGGCGCGCAGGTCCAGCAGGGTGAAATAGCCCCGCCCCACGGCCCACCAGACATGCTGCTTGAAGGGAAGCTGGTTGGTGGGGTCGATCGCCCAGTCGGTGGCCAGGCCCACCGCGTCACGCGGATTGCTGGGCCCGAAAAAGGGCAGCACCAGAAAAGGCCCTTCCTAGACGCCATGCACCGCCAGGGTCTGGCCCATATCCTCGCGATGCAGCGGCATCCCCAACGTCACGGCCGGATCGAAGAAGCCGCCCAGCCCGAATGTCGAATTGATCACGATACGCCCCAGCGATTGGGCGGCACGGGTGCCTTCGCCCTGGAGCACGTCATTCACGAAGATGATGGGCAGCGACAGGTGGCCCAGGAAATTGTGGACCCCGCGCCGTCCCTTTTCCGGCACCAGGATGAAGTAGATGCCCACGTTGGGCATGACGAAATAGCGGTCGACCTTGCCGTTGAAGCGCAGGGTTTCCCGGTTGATCGCCTCAAAGGGGTCGTTGGCGGCCAGGGCTTCGGGGCTGGGCGGCGTAGCGGTGGCGCAGGCGGCCAGCAGCTGACAAAGCGCCAGTGCACATATCCCGAAGACCAATCCGCGCCGCATTTTCTATCAAAATCCAGCTATTGGAGGGGTTTTGTCGGTTTTTGGAGGAAGAATCCAGACCCCTTGCAGCCGCAGGTAGGCTAAGAATATAAAGATATGTTTATATGTAGACAAGAAATTTGGACAGACTGGTATCCATGCTGCGTGCCGCGGGCGATCCCACTAGGTTGCGCCTGCTGCTATTGCTGCGCCAGGCCGAACTGACGGTCAGCGAGCTGATCGATATTGTCGGCCAGTCGCAGCCGCGTGTCTCCCGGCATCTCAAGCTGCTCGGCGAAGCCGGGCTGGTGGAGCGCTTCAAGGAAGGCAGCTGGGTGTTTTGCCGCGCCGCCGACCGGGGCATCGGTGCCGAACTGGGCGCCGTCATCGCGGCCCTGGCCGATGCGCAATTGCAGGAAGCCGACAAGGCGCGGCTGGAGCATGTGCGCAAGGGACGCGCCGCCGCCGCCGCCGCCTATTTCAAATCCAATGCCACGGAATGGGAGCGTATCCGCGCCCTGCACGCGCCGGACAAGGATGTGGAGACAGCGATCGCGCGCCATCTCACCGCCCGCCCGATCGAAAACTTCCTGGATGCCGGCACCGGCACCGGGCGGATGCTGGAATTGATCGCGCCCCATGCGGGCCGCGCTATCGGCATCGATGTCAGCCCCGACATGCTGGCCATCGCTCGCGACCGGCTGCTGCGCGCAAACATCCCCAATGCCCAGGTGCGGTTGGGTGATACCTATCGTCTGCCTTTTGCGAATGGTGCGGCGGGTGCCGGCTTCGATGTCGTGCTGTTCCACCAGGTGCTGCATTACCTGGATGATCCGGGTACGGCGGTGGCGGAAGCCGCCCGCGTCATGGCGCCAGGCGGCAAGCTGCTGATCGCCGACTTCGCGCCGCACCGGGAGGAATTCCTGCGCGACGAATATGCCCATCGCCGCCTGGGTTTCTCCGACCGTGAAGTGGAGGGCTGGTTCGCCGCTGCCGGCCTGGCCAGTGGCGGCATCAATACCATCGCGCCCAAAAGCGAAGGCGAAAAACTCACCGTCAAACTCTGGCTTGCCACCGCGAAAGCCAAAAGCAAAAAAGAAGCCGCATGAGCCTGGAAAATATGATTACCGACCCGAGGCCACTGCAGGTCTCGTTCGAATTCTCGCCCCCCAAGACGGATGAGGCGGAAGCCAATCTGTGGACCGCGATCCGCCGGCTGGAGCCGCTGCAGCCGTCTTTCGTCTCGGTCACCTATGGAGCGGGCGGCACCACCCGCGAACGCACCCATGCCACGGTCAAGCGCATGGTCGAGGAAACCAGCCTGAAACCGGCGGCGCACCTGACCTGCGTCGGCGCATCGCGCGGTGAGACCGACGACATCTTACGTGCCTATTGGGATGCCGGCATCCGCCATATCGTGGCGCTGCGCGGCGACATGCCGGGCATGAGCGGGCCGTACCAGCCCCATGCGCAAGGCTACCGCACCACACCCGAACTGATCGCCGGTATCCACAAGATCGCCAATTTCGAGGTCAGCGTGTCTTTCTATCCCGAGCGCCACCCGGATTCGCCCAGCCCTGGCCATGACATCGAATTGCTCAAGGCCAAGATGGATGCGGGCGCCAGCCGCGCCCTAGGGCAATTCTGTTTCGACAATGACCTGACGGCGCGTTTCCGCGACGATGTGGCGACGGCGGGCATCACCATTCCAGTTGTGCCGGGCGTCATGCCCACCACCAATTTTAACGGCATCGCGCGCATGGCCGGCAAGGCCGGCGCGTCCATTCCGGCCTGGCTGGCCAAGGCCTATGAAGGCCTGGACGAAGATGTTGAAACCCGCCGCATCGTCGCCGCCGCCGTCCTGGCCGATCAGGTGCAGCAGCTGCGCACCCGCGGCTTCGGCCAGTTTCACTTCTACACCCTCAACCAGGCCAACCTGACTTACGCGGCCTGCCGTATTCTCGGTTTACGTCCCAAGGAATTACCATGAGTTTTGATCGTGACGCGCGCATTGGCTGGATGAAGGAAGAAGCCAAAAAGCGCATCCTGCTGCTCGACGGCTCATGGGGTGTGATGATCCAGGGCTACACGCTGGACGAGGACGATTTCCGTGGGGCGCGCTTCGGCAATCACTCGTCCGACCTGCGTGGCAACAACGACCTGCTGACCCTGACCAAGCCGGAGGTGATCCGCGAGATCGGCCACCAGTACCTACAGGCGGGCGCCGACTTCATCGAGACCAACACCTTCAATTCCAACTTCACCAGCCAGGAAGATTATGGCCTGGGCCACCTGGTGGCCGAGCTGAATGAAGCGGGCGCGCGCCTGGCCCGCGCGGTGTGCGACGAATACACCACCAGCGACCGGCCGCGCCTGGTCGCTGGCGTGCTGGGCCCGGCCAACCGCACCGCCACCATCTCGCCTGACGTCAATGATCCGGCCTTCCGCAACATCACCTTTGACCAGCTGCGCGAAACCTATCGCGTTGCCAGCGAGGGCCTGATCAAGGGCGGCTCCGACGTCATCATGATCGAGACCATCTTCGACACGCTGAACGCCAAGGCGGCGATCTATGCGATCGAGGAAGTGTATGAGGCCATGGGTGTGCGGCTGCCGGTGTGGATTTCCGGCACCATCACCGACCTGTCGGGCCGCACTCTGACCGGCCAGGTGCCCGAGGCCTTCTGGCATTCGATGCGCCACGCCAACCCCTTCGCCATCGGACTGAACTGCGCCTTGGGCGCCAAGGAATTGCGCCCCTATGTCGCCGACCTGGCGGGCGCCTGCGACACGCTGGTGTCGGCGCATCCCAATGCCGGTCTGCCCAACGAGTTCGGCGGCTATGACGAGTCGCCGGAAATGATGGCCGAGATGATCGGCGAGTTTGCCCGCTCCGGTTTGGTCAATATCGTCGGCGGCTGCTGCGGTACGCTTCCTGCGCACATCAAGGCCTTCGGCGAGGCTGTCGCCGGCGTGGTGCCGCGCCAGATTCCGCAAAAGCCCAAATATATGCGCCTGTCGGGGCTGGAGCCGTTCATCCTGACGCCAGAGCTCAACTTCATCAATATCGGCGAGCGCACCAACATCACCGGCTCGGCCAGGTTCCGCAAGCTGATCGCCGCCAATGACTATGAAGCGGCGCTGGAAGTGGCGCGCCAACAGGTCGAGAGCGGTGCCCAGATCATCGACATCAACATGGACGAGGGCCTGATCGACTCCGAAGCGGCGATGACCCGCTATGTCAACATGATCGCCGGCGAGCCGGACATTTCCCGCGTGCCGCTGATGATCGACAGTTCCAAATGGACGGTGATTCAGGCGGGCCTGAAATGTTGCCAGGGCAAGCCCATCGTCAACTCCATCAGCATGAAGGAGGGTGAGGCCCAGTTCATCGAGCGCGCCCGCGAATGCATGCGTTTCGGCGCTGCCGTGGTGGTGATGGCGTTCGACGAGGTCGGCCAGGCCGACACCCGTGCGCGCAAGCTGGAAATCTGCAAGCGCGCCTACAACATTCTGGTGAACCAAATCGGTTTTCCGCCCGAAGACATCATCTTCGATCCCAACATCTTCGCGGTCGCTACCGGCCTGGAAGAACATAACGAATATGGCAAGGCCTTCATCGGAGCCGTCACGGAAATCCGCGATGCCTGTCCGCATGCCCATATCTCGGGCGGCGTGTCCAACTTCTCCTTCTCCTTCCGGGGCAACGAGAAGGTGCGCGAAGCCATGCATTCGGTGTTCCTGTTCCACGCCATTAAGGCGGGCATGGACATGGGTATCGTCAATGCCGGCCAGTTGACTGTGTATCAGGACATTCCGACGCCGCTGCGCGAAGGCATTGAAGACGTGTTGTTCAACCGCAGGGAAGACGCCACCGAACGGCTGCTCGCCCTGGCGCAGGAATATCGCGGCGATGGTTCAGTAGCCGAGGTCGAGGACGCCGCCTGGCGCTCGCTGCCGGTGATCGAGCGCATCACCCATGCCATGGTGCATGGCATCGACGCCTTCATTGTCGAGGATACCGAGCAGGCCCGCGCCGAGGCGAAGCGCCCGCTGGACGTGATTGAAGGTCCGCTGATGGCGGGCATGAATGTGGTGGGCGACCTGTTCGGTTCGGGCAAGATGTTCCTGCCGCAGGTGGTCAAGTCGGCCCGCGTGATGAAAAAGGCGGTGGCCTATCTACTGCCCTTCATGGATGCCGACAAAAGCCAGGCGAAGGAACCGGTCGGCAAGATCATCATGGCCACGGTCAAGGGCGATGTGCACGATATCGGCAAGAACATTGTCGGCGTGGTGCTCCAGTGTAATGGCTATGAAGTGATCGACCTGGGGGTGATGACGCCGACTCAGAAGATCCTCGATGCCGCCCGGGAACATGGCGCCAACATCATCGGTCTTTCCGGCCTGATCACGCCGTCACTGGACGAGATGGTGACGGTGGCGTCCGAGATGGAGCGCCAGGGCTTCGACATTCCGCTGCTGATCGGCGGGGCGACCACCAGCCGCGTGCATACGGCGGTGAAGATCGATCCCACCTATCGCCGGGGCCAGACGGTCTATGTCACCGATGCGTCGCGCGCCGTGGGCGTGGCTTCCAGCCTGCTCTCCAAGGATGGCGGCGCGGCCTATGCCGCCGGCATCCGCGCCGAGTATGAAAAGGTCGCGCATGGCCATGCCAACCAGAAGGGCGGCGGCAAGCGGCTGGCCATCGAGCATGCGCGCGCCAACCGCGCCCAGCCCGGCTTTGCGACCTACAAGCCGCCGCAGCCCAATTTTCTCGGCACCCGCAAATACACCAATTACGATCTGGGCGAGCTGGCGAAATACATCGACTGGACACCCTTTTTCCAGACCTGGGAACTGGCCGGGCCGTACCCCGCTATTCTCACCGACGACAAGGTCGGCAAGGCGGCAAGCGAACTGTTCGCCGACGCGCAGAAGATGCTGGCGAAAATCATCGAAGGAAAATGGCTACAGGCCAGCGGCGTGATCGGATTCTGGCCGGCCAACCAGTCGCCCGACAATGTCGACGACATCGTCATTTATGGCGACAAGGCGCGCAAATTCCCCATCCACACGCTGCACACCTTGCGCCAGCAAATGGCGCGCGAAGTCGGACGGCCCAACCTGGCGCTGTCGGACTTCATCGCGCCGGTGGGCATCGACGATTACATCGGGGGCTTTGTCGTGACGTCAGGTCTTGGCGAAGACAAGCACATCAAGAAGTTCGAGGCTGCCAAGGACGATTATTCCGCGATTCTCTTGCGCGCTTTGGCCGACCGGCTGGCGGAAGCCTTTGCCGAACGCATGCACCAGCTGGTGCGCCAGAATTACTGGGGCTATGCGGCGGACGAGACCCTGACTAACGAAGAACTGATCAAGGAAACCTATCAGGGCATCCGTCCGGCGCCGGGCTACCCCGCCCAGCCGGAACATTCGGAAAAAGCCACCCTGTTCAAGCTTCTGGACGCGGAAGACAAGATCGGCGTCAAGCTGACCGAAAGCTATGCCATGTGGCCGGGCTCCTCCGTGTCGGGCTTCTATTACGCCCATCCCGAAAGCCGCTATTTCGGCGTTGGCAAAATCGAGCGCGACCAGGTTGCGGACTATGCCAGCCGCAAGGGCTGGGACATCGCCACCGCCGAGCGTTGGCTTGCGCCGCTATTGAACTACAATCCGCGTGCAGTTGATGCGGCTTAAAGGCTGAGATGTCTGTTTGGGGTAAAGTTGGCGGTGCCGCGGCCGGGCTTTTTGTCGGTGGGCCCATAGGCGCGCTGGTGGGCGCGGTGGCGGGGCATTTCTTCCTCGACCGCGAAGCCGATCCCGGCGTCACCTTCACCATCGCGGTTGTGGCGCTGGCGGGCAAGATGGCGCGCGCCGATGGCGTCGTCACCGAAACCGAGTTCGATGTTTTCCGCAGCGTCTTCGGCGTGCCGGTGCAGGAAGAGGCCAATATCCGGCGCATCTTCAATCTCGCGCGCCAGGACATTGCGGGCTTCGAACATTATGCCGGCCAGATCGCGCATCTTTTCATGGGCAATCCCGCCATGCTTGAAGACGTGCTGGATGGATTGTTCGAGATCGCCAAGGCCGATGGCGTGCTGCATCCCGCCGAGGCGCAGTTCCTGGAACGGGTGGCGGAAATCTTTGGCTTTGCGCCCGGGGAATTTCGCCGTATCCGCGCCAGCCATTTCCCGCCCGAGCTGACCGATCCCTATGTCATCATGGGCATCTCCTATTTCGCCGACGAGAACGAGCTCAAGCAGACCTATCGAAGGCTGGTGAAGGAAAACCATCCCGACAGTTTGATGGCGCGTGGTGTGCCGCCCGAATTCATCAAGCTGGCGACCGACAAGCTGGCGGCGATCAACAACGCCTATGACAAGATCCGCTCCGAGCGGGGCCTGCCGCCGTGAAACGGGTGGAGATGCCATCGCCCAATCACGATGCGCGCGGCGGCGTGCCCATCGACATGCTGGTGCTGCATTACACCGGCATGACCAGCGGCACGGCGGCGCTGCACCGGCTGTGCGACCCGGAGGCCAAAGTGTCGGCCCATTACACCATCGACGAAGACGGCACGGTCTATGCCCATGTGCCTGAAGACCGCCGCGCCTGGCATGCCGGCGTCTCGCACTGGGCCGGCGTCAGCAATGTGAATGCGCGCGCCATCGGTATCGAACTAGTCAATCCGGGGCATGAGTATGGCTATCGCGCTTTTCCCGATACGCAGATCGCGTCACTGATCGGGCTGTGCCACGGCCTGGTGCTGCGCCATCCCATCGCCACCTCGCAGGTGCTGGCCCACAGCGACGTCGCGCCCACGCGCAAGCAAGACCCGGGCGAACTGTTTCCCTGGCAAAGGCTGGCGCAGGCCGGCATCGGGTTGTGGCCGCAAGCGATTGCCAGCGACATCGGCCCCGAAGCCCTGATCCGCTACGGCTATGATCCGCAAGCACCGCTGGACAAGGTCCTCACTGCATTCCAGCGCCATTTCCGCCCTGCAAAGCTGGACGGGCAATGGGACAGTGAATGCGCGCGATTGCTGGCTTCCCTGCTACGTCAGGCCGGCGTATAAGGCCCCGTCAGATGGCCGGGTGACCGCGGGCTTCGCAAGAAGTTCGAGGAAAGTCCGGGCTCCACGGAAAGACGGTGCCGGTTAACGGCCGGCGGGGGCAACCCTAGGGACAGCGCCACAGAAATGACACCGCCTAAGACCCTAAAGGTCCGGCAAGGTTGAAATGGTGCGGTAAGAGCGCACCGCGTCCTTGGTAACAAGGGCGGCTAGGCAAGCCCCACCGGGAGCAAGACCAAATAGGGACGGCACGTGATGTTTTTCGCATCGTCGTCCGGGTCGGTCGCATGAGGTGGGTGGTAACACCCATCCCAGATGAATGGTCACCACTTGCGTAAGCAAGTACAGAACCCGGCTTACAGGCCATCTGACATTTTTTCTAAACCCCTCCGGCCTTCGCATCGCAAGCGCTGCTTCGGCCCCCCTTTATGCGCTTCGCGCAAAGGGGTGGCGGGCCTGTGCATGCTGAGGGTCGCGCCGCGGAATGCGGCGCTCGTGTTTTAAGTGGGTGTCAGACGCCGGCTTTCTTGGCGGGGACTTCGCCGATGGCGGCCCAGTCCTTGTCCTGCCAGCCCCAGCTGACCGCTTCGCCGTAATGCGTTTTCAGCAGTTCGGCAGTGGGCAGGGTCATGCCGAGGCCTTCGGCGGCGGCGCGCGCCAGGTTGACGTCCTTCAGGCCCAGACTCAGCGCAAAGCCCGCCGGTTCATAGACGCGGTTCAGGATCATGGCGCCGTAATTCTTGAATACCGCGCCGGTGAACAGCCGCCCGCTCAGCACATCGTGAAACAAAGCAGGGTCAACGCCCCCCTTGCGCAGCAGGGCGAAGGCTTCGCCGGTGGATTCCAGTTCGGCGGCGATCATGAAATTGCCGGCGATCTTAAACAGGTTCGCTTTCTCGGCGGCATCCAGCGGCACGGTGCGCGCGCCGATCTTGTCGAACACCGGCTGCATCCTGGCGATCTGCTCGGCCGGACCGCCCGCCACCAGCACCAGCTGCGCGGCTTCCGCCATTTCGGGGCGGCCGAACACCGGCGCGGAAATATAACCCAGACCGGCTTTGGCATGTGCCACCGCCAGTTCCTTGGCGAAGGCGGCCGAGATGGTCGCCAGGTTCACATGGATCAACCCCTTGGCTGCGCCGTCCAGCAGCGGTCCCGCCAACCCGACATCGCGCATCACCTGGTCGTTGGACAGCATGGAGAAAACCGTATCGCCCTGCATGGCGTCGATGGGCGTCTTCGCCGCCACCGCACCCTTGGCGACCAGCGCCTGCACCGGGTCCTGCGAACGGTTCCACACCGTCACGTTGTGACCCGCCTTGAGCAAATTCGCGGCGACATGGCCGCCCATGCGGCCTAGGCCGATAAATCCGATCTTCATGTGATGTCCATTGCGCGTTCCGCTGCGCAGGTTCCGCATCAGCGCGGCGATGTCCAGCGCCTCGAATCATCCTGCGGTTGTGGTGCTGGCAGGGCGGCGGCGGGGCTGTCGGGTGCAATCTGTAGTTGTGGGTGCCGCCAAATCGTTAACGCCATGTTTACCGGCGTCACCACAGTATTACCATGTTCTTTAATTGTTCTCATGGGTACCGCCGCTAGGGGTTCAAAAAATTAACGATACTATCCAAGCCACTCAAATCTTTAGGTTTTTTGTTTGACGCCCAATCTATCCCATGCTATCCCATACTTTCCCAAAGGGTTTGCAGCCCGCCTGACCGCCGGCCGAGAAATTCGGCCGCCCAGGCTTCCGGGGGCAGGGGGTATCAGGCGCCATGACCGGGTCGGTCCAGCCGTTCATTTCGACGGTGCCGGGTTCGCTCGACAGCAAGGGGCGGGTCTGCATTCCCGCCACCTATCGCCACATCCTGTCCGCCCAAAACACCAGCGGGGTCTATGCCTGCCCCAGCTTCATCGATCCGGCGCTGGATGCCTTCGGCCAGACGCTGCTGGATACCATCGCCGCGCGCCTCGCCGCGCAGGACCCGTTTTTCTCCGCCAGCTTCGATGACGAAGCTACCGCGCTGATCGCGCGCACCCAGGCTCTGCCGATTGACGAGAATGGCCGCGTGCGCCTTCCCGATCCAATGATCGAACATGCCGGCCTGAAGGACAAAATCGTTTTCGTCGGCAAGGCGCAGAAATTCCAGATCTGGGATGCCGACGCTTATGCCCCGATTGAAGCCGACGCGCTGGCCCGCGTGAAGGCCAGGATGGAACGTGCCCGCAACGGAGACGCGTCTTGAGCGGCCATCTTCCCGTGATGCTGGCGGAAGTTCTCGAAGCCCTGAGCCCGCGCGACGGCGCGCATTATATCGACGGCACCTTCGGCGGCGGCGGTTACAGCAGCGCCATCCTGGAAGCCGCCGATTGCAAGGTGCTGGGCATCGACCGCGATCCCGATGCCATCGCGCGCGGCCAGAAGCTGGTCGAGCGTTTTGCCGGCCGGCTGACCCTGGTACAGGGCGAGTTTTCCGCCATGGACCAGTTCACGGAAACTGCTGCCCCCAACGGAGTAGATGGCGTTGTGCTCGATCTGGGCGTGTCGTCCTTCCAGTTCGACCAGCCGGCGCGGGGCTTCTCGTTTCGTGAAGACGGCCCGCTCGACATGCGCATGAGCCTGTCGGGGGAAAGCGCCGCCGATGTGGTCAACGGCGCCGACGAACGCACGCTGTCACTGATCATCTCGCGCTATGGCGAGGAAAAGAACGCCCGCCGTATCGCCCGCGCCATCATCGCGGCGCGTCCCGTCACCGGCACGGCGCAGCTGGCCAAGATCGTCTGCGAGGCGCAAGGCCCCATCGCCCTGCGCCATGCCATCCATCCCGCCACCCGCACCTTCCAGGGCTTGCGCATCCATGTGAATGATGAGCTGGGCGAGCTGGAACGCGGCCTCGACGCGGCGCTGCGCATTCTCAAGCCGCAGGGCCGGCTGGTGGTGGTGTCGTTCCACAGCCTGGAAGACCGCATCGTCAAGCAGTTCCTGGGCAGCCGTTCCACCGCCGCGCCGCGCGCCTCGCGCCACGCCCCCGACATGGCGGCGCCCAAGGCAGCGTTCGAGCTTCTGCAAAAAAGTCCGCGCGTACCATCTGCGGCAGAAACCGAATCCAATCCCAGAGCCCGGTCCGCCAAGTTGCGCGCCGGCCTGAAACTGGCGGCATAGGAGACAGCATGGTTCGTGTCCTGAACTTCTTCTGCGTGGCGCTGATGGGGCTTTCCATCTTGGCCCTCTATCATGTCTCGGAAAAGACCCGCGTGGCGCATATGGAACTGAGCAAGGTCGGCAGCCGTATCGCGCAGGAACATTCGCATCTCAGCGTGCTGGAAACCGAATGGGGACACGTTGCCTCGCCGGCGCGCATCCAGAAACTGGCGGAAACCCGTCTCGGCATGGGCGATACTGCCTCGGTACAGCTGTACTCCTTCGACCTGCTGCCGCGCCGCGCCGAGAACCCTGGGCCGCTGAACAACACGCCGGTCCAGAATGCCAGCGCGCAGATCCCCGCAGCACCCACCGCTCTAGTTCTTCCGACTTCCCACGCCGGCATGTGAGGGGATGAGCGAGACTCCCACTCTATTCCAGCGCCGCATTATCATCGGAGCGGGACTCTGCATCGTCGCTTTCGCGCTGGTGGGGCTTCGCCTGGTCCATGTTACCCTGCTGCAATCCTTGGATGGCGGCCATGCGGCGGTCGCCGTCGTCGCCCGCGCCGATCTCACCGACCGCAATGGCGAACTGCTGGCGCGCGATCTGCCGGTCAAGGATCTCTATGCCCGCCCGCGCATCTTGTGGGACAAGGCTGAAGCAGCGCGCGGCCTGGCCGTGGCCACCGGCGCCGATGAGCGCCGACTGCTGAACGGTTTCAACAACGCCAAGAATCCCTATGTCCTGGTGGCGCGACAGATCACGCCTGACGCGGAAGCACGCGTGATGGCGCTGGGCATGCCGGGCCTGGAATTCGAACAGGGCGCCAAGCGCTACTATCCCGATGGTCGCAACACCGCCCAGGTGCTGGGCGTCACCGATCCAGATGGCGGCGGCGTATCGGGACTGGAACTCGGCCTGCAGGATAAACTGCGCAAGGCCCCGGGTGGCAAGGTCGCCACGTCAATCGATATGCGCGTCCAGTTCATCGTTGCTGACGAACTGGCCAAGTCGCGCGAAAAATTCCGCGCCGTTGCGGCGGGCGCTATTGTGATGGATGTCACCAGCGGCGAAGTGCTGGCGATGGTGTCGCTGCCCGATTTCGATCCCAACCTGCGCCGCATGATGCCCGGCGACTCCCAGCGCAACATCATGGTGCAGGACGTGTACGAGCTGGGCTCGATCTTCAAGGTCTTCACGTTCGCCATGGGCCTGGAAGACCGCACCTTCCGCCCCGACGACGTTCTGACCATCCCCAAGGGCTTTCGTATCGGCAAGCATGAGATTGGTGAAGCCCATCACATGCCCGGTTCCATGGCGGCGCGCGATATCCTGGCCCAGTCGTCCAACATCGGCTCCTCGCAGATCGCGCTGCGTTCAGGTGGCCATCGCCAAAGCCAGTTTCTGCGCAGCCTGGGCTTGCTCACGCCTATTGTGACCGACCTGCCGGAAAAGGCCTATCCGCTCTATCCCCGGCACCAATGGGGCGCGATTGAAACCGCTACCGTGGGCTTCGGCCACGGCATCTCGGTCTCGCCGCTCAGCTTCACCGCCGCGCTGGCCACCGTGGTCAATGGCGGCCGCCGCATTGCGCCGACCTTTGCGCGTCAGGCGCCCGGCGCCGACCGGCGCGGCGAACAGGTGATCCGCCATGAGACCAGCGTGCAGATGCGCGAACTGTTGCGCTATGTCGCCACCAACGGCACCGGCCGCAATGCCGACACGCCCGGCTATGACGTGGGCGGCAAGACCGGCACCGCCGAAGTGCCTGGACCCAATGGCCGCTATATCCGCAACGCCCTGCGCTCCTCCTTCGCCGCAATCTTCCCGGCGCACAATCCGCGCTATGCCGTCCTGGTGCTGATGGACCAGCCCAAGGCGACCAAGGACACATTCGGCTTTGCCACGGCGGGCTATACCGCCGCGCCGCAGACCGGCCGTATCATCCAGCGCATCGCGCCGCTGCTGGGCGTGCCGAATATTCCGCTGCCGACCCAGCTTGCCGGGGGTCCGGCACTATGACGCCACAATCGCGGACCAGCATGTTAGGCGTGAAAGACTTTACGGGTCTTGGTTTGACAGGTTTGGCCAGCGACAGCCGCAAGGTGAAGCCGGGCTATCTCTTCGCCGCGCTTGCGGGAACAAAGACCGATGGCGCAAAATTTGTGAAAGACGCGGTGGCGCGCGGCGCTGTCGCGGTCCTGGGTGTGCCGGAACTGGCGGAGAAAGTCGCGGCGCTGGGCGTGAAATTCATTGCCGATGAAAATCCGCGCCTTGGCCTAGCGCGTTATGCCGCCGCCTTCTTCGCCGCCCAGCCGGACACCATTGCCGCCGTCACCGGCACCAAGGGCAAGTCCTCCATCGTCGCCTTCCTGCGCGAAATCTGGACGGCCCTGGGAAAACCGGCCGCCAGCCTGGGCACCGTCGGCGTCGTCGGTCCGAACGGCGCCTTCCCCCTTTCGCACACAACGCCCGATCCGGTGGAAATTCATGATCTGCTGGCCAAGCTGAAGAGTGATGGCGTGGAGCATCTCGCCATCGAAGCGTCTAGCCACGGGCTGGACCAGCACCGGCTCGACGGCGTGGTGATCTCGGCCTGCGGCTTCACCAACATCACTCGCGACCATATGGATTATCATTCCACTTTCGAGGATTACCTCGCCGCCAAGCTGCGGCTGTTCAGCGAGGTGGTGCAGAAGGGTGGCGTGGCAGTGGTCAATGCCGATGCCGAGCATGCTGACGCGTTCATCGCCGCTGCCAGGGCGCGGGGGCTGAAGTTGATGACCGTGGGTCGCAAGGGCGACGCCATTCATCTCGACCGGCGCGAGGACCGTGGCGGCGCTCAGGCGCTGACCCTGCATTACCAGGGCCAGATTTTTTACGTCGAACTGCCGCAGGCCGGCGACTTCCAGGCCTCCAATGCACTGGTCGCCGCGGGGCTGGCTATCGGGCTTGGTGAGGACGCTGGCAAGGTTTTCGCGGCGCTGGAACATCTCAAGGGCGCGCCGGGCCGGATGGAAAAGGTCGCCTTCGCCGCCAAAGGCGCCCCGATCTATGTCGATTACGCCCACACCCCGGACTCACTCGAAAAGGTGCTGCAGGCGCTGCGGCCACACACGGCGAACCGCCTGCATGTGGTGTTCGGCTGCGGCGGCGACCGCGACAAAGGCAAGCGTCCGCTGATGGGCGCGATAGCCATGAAACTGGCCGATGATGTGATCGTCACCGACGACAATCCCCGGACCGAAGACGCCGCCACCATTCGCGCCGAGATCATGGCGGCTGCGAAAGGCGCATGCGAAATCGGCGACCGCGCCGATGCCATCCGCGCCGCCGTGGCGGACCTGAAAGCCGGGGATGTGCTGGTGATCGCCGGCAAGGGCCATGAGACCGGCCAATATATAAAGGGTGAGGTGTATTCCTTCTCGGACCGCGAGCAGGTGCTGACGGCGGTGCTGGCGGTTGGGGGGCGCGCTGCATGAGCCTGTGGACGCACCTTGAAGCCGAAGCCGCCACCTTGGGCGAGGCCAGCCGCGCCTTTGAAGTCTCCGGGCTTTCGATCGACACCCGCACTCTGAAAGAGGGCGACCTCTTCGTGGCGCTGCAGGGCGAAAATCGCGATGGCCATGATTTCGTGCAGGCGGCGTTCGAGGCCAAGGCCGGTGCGGCCTTGGTGACGCGCGCGCCCGAAAACGTGAAAGGACCGCTGCTCACCGTGGCCCATACCCAGCGTGGGCTGGAAGATCTGGCGCGCGCCGCGCGGTCGCGCAGCAACGCCAAGATCCTGGCCGTAACCGGCAGCGCCGGAAAGACCACCACCAAGGAAATATTGCGCCTGGCCTGCAATGCGCTGGGCCGCACCCATGCCAGCGCCGCCAGCTACAACAATCATTGGGGCGTGCCGCTCAGCCTGGCCGCGCTGCCGCGCGATGTCGAATACGGCATCTTCGAAGTGGGCATGAATCATTTCGGCGAGCTGCGTAATCTGGTGAGCTTTGTGCGCCCGCATGTGGCGCTGGTCACCACCATTGCGCCCGCCCATCTGGAATTCTTCGGCATCTGCGAGGCCATCGCCGACGCCAAGTCGGAAATCTTTGAAGGCGTCGAGACCGGCGGCGCGGCGCTGATCCCGTCGGATTCGCCCTATGCCGGCCGTCTCACCTTGCGCGCCAAACAGGCGAAGGTGGCGCGGATCGTCAGCTTCGGTACCACCGGCGATGCCAAACTCATTTCCTTCACTCCCGACGGCGACGGTATGCGGGTCAAGGCTGACATTCTGGGCGTCGCGGTAGATTGCTATATCGGCGCGCCCGGTGGCCATATTGCGCAGAATGTGGTGGGCGCACTGGCCGCCGTGGCGCTGCTGGAAGACGATGTGCTGAACGCCGCCGCGGCGCTGAAGGATTTTACCGCCCTCAAGGGCCGGGGCGCGCGCTTCGACGCGAACGGCATTTGCGTGATCGACGAAAGCTACAACGCCAATCCCGCTTCGATGGCGGCAGCCCTGGCGCTGCTTGGAAATGCAAAGAACCGCAAGATCGCCGTCCTGGGCGACATGCTGGAAATGGGCGAAGGCGGCCTCAAGCATCACGCAGGCCTCGCCGCGCCGGTTGAAGCCAACAAAGTTGATCTGGTGTTCGCCTGCGGTGCGCAGATGAAGGCGCTGTGGGATGCGTTGCCCGCATCGCGCCGCGGCGCTTACGCGCAAACCTCCGCCTTGCTGGCGCAGCAGGTGAAGGCCGCCGTGAAGCCCAGCGACACAGTGCTGGTCAAAGGCTCGAACGGGGCAAAAATGTCGCTGATCATCGAAGCACTGAAGGGGACGGGTTGAGATGCTTTACTATTTGTCGCTTCTCACCCAGACCGAAGAACTCGCTTTCTTCCGCCTGTTCAAATATCTCACCTTCCGTTCCGGCGCGGCGGTGGTGACGGCGCTGATGATCGCCTTCCTGATCAACCCGATGCTGATCCGCTGGCTGAAGGTCAAGCAGGGCAAGGGCCAGCCCATCCGCGCCGATGGCCCTGCCCGCCACATCATCGAAAAGGCCGGCACCCCTACCATGGGCGGCATCCTGATCCTGACCCCCTGGATCGGTGCCACCCTGCTGTGGGCCAATCTCTCCAATCCCTATGTCTGGATCGCGCTGCTGGTCACGGGGGCCTTTGGCTTGCTGGGGTTCCTCGACGACTATTATAAGGTGACCAAGCGCACCTCCGACGGGCTGACCAGCCGGTCGCGCCTGCTGATCGAGTTTGCTGTCGCGGCGCTCGCCACCTGGCTGATCATGCAGGCCCAGGCCCCCGATCTGGCGGGCGTGCTGACAGTGCCGTTCCTGAAAACCGTGCTGCTGCCGTTCGGATTGTACTTCCTGATGGTGGGCGGCTTTGTCATCGCCGGTGCCGCCAATGCGGTGAACTTCACCGACGGCCTCGATGGCCTTGCCATCGTGCCGGTAATGATTGCCGCCGCCACCTTCACCCTGATCGTCTATCTGGTGGGCAACGAGGTTTTCTCGGTTTACCTGCAGATTCCCTATGTCGCCCATACCGGCGAGCTGGCGGTGTTCCTGGCGGCGCTGGTCGGCGCGGGGCTGGGCTTTCTCTGGTACAACGCGCCGCCCGCCGCCATCTTCATGGGTGATACGGGTTCTTTGCCTCTGGGTGGCGCACTCGGTGTTGTGGCCGTCGCCGTCAAGCATGAGATCGTGCTGGCGCTGGTGGGCGGTCTGTTCGTGGTTGAGACCGTTTCGGTGATCGTGCAGGTCGTGTCCTTCAAGCTCACCGGCAAGCGCGTCTTCCGCATGGCGCCGATCCATCATCACTACGAGCAGCTTGGCTGGACCGAGCCCACCATCGTGATCCGCTTCTGGATCGTGGCGGTGGTACTGGCCCTGCTGGGCCTCGCAACCCTGAAGCTGCGGTGAAGACATGATCGCCAGCCGCGCCTTTGCCAGCAAAACCGTGGCCGTCTTCGGCCTGGCCCGCACCGGGCTTGGCGCGGTGCGTTCGCTGGTGGCCGGCGGCACGAATGTCATTGCCTGGGACGATGACAGCGCCGCGCGCGATCTGGGCTGCCAGGAAGGCGCCAAGATCATGCCCTGGCGTGAATGGCCGTGGGAAAATATCGCCGCTTTGATCCTGTCGCCGGGCGTGCCGCTGACGCACCCCAAGCCGCATGGCGTGGTCGAACATGCCAATGCCGCGAAAGTACCCGTTATCGGAGACGTCGAACTCTTCGCCCGCGAAATCCGTCCTGATCCGGGCGCGCCGGGTAAGGCCCCGGTGATCGCCATCACCGGCACCAACGGCAAATCCACCACCACCGCGCTGGTGGGCCATATCCTGAACACCTGCGGCTTTGACGCCCAGATCGGCGGCAATATCGGCAAGTCGGTGCTGGAACTGGCCTTGCCGGGACCAAAAACCATCTATGTGCTGGAAATGTCCAGCTTCCAGATCGACTTGGCGCCGGGGCTGAAGCCCGATGTGACGCAGCTGTCCAACCTGTCGCCCGATCATATCGACCGCCATGGCAGTATGGACAATTACGCTGCCATCAAGGCGCGGCTGCTGCGCCAGACCGCCAAGGATGGCCAGGTGGTGATCGGCGTGGACGACGATTATGCCTCGTCCATCTTCACCCAGATTTCCGCCATCGCCAGAAACAAGTCCGGCGCGGCGGCCCACCCGGTTTCGGTGGGCAAGGTGCTGGGCCGCGGCCTGTTCGTGGTCGATGGCGCGCTGTATGACGCGCTGGGCGGCCGCGCCATCAAGGTGATGGACATGGCCGACGCTGCCCATCTGCTGGGCGCGCACAATTGGCAGAATGCGGCGCTGGCTTTTGGCGCCGTGAAGTCCTTTATCAGCGACGCACGCCAGATCACCGCCGCCATCGCCAGCTTCCCGGGCCTGGCGCACCGGATGGAAGATGTCGGTCATGCCGGCAAGACGGTCTTTATCAACGACTCCAAGGCGACCAATGCCGATGCCGCCGCCAAGGCGCTGGCGGTCTATCCCGATATTTTCTGGATCGCGGGCGGCAAGCCCAAGGACGGCGGCATCGACAGCCTCGCGTCTTTCTTCCCCCGCATCCGCAAGGTCTATCTCATCGGCGAGGCCGCGCCGCATTTCGCCCGGACCCTGGACGGCAAGGTGCCATATGAAATGTCCGGCACCCTGGACAAGGCGGTGGAAGCCGCCGCCCGTGACGCCGTCGCGTCGGCCGCTCCTGCACCCGTGGTGCTGCTGTCGCCGGCCTGCGCCTCCTACGACCAGTTCAAGGATTTCGAGCAGCGCGGCGATGCCTTCCGCGCCGCCGTGGCCAAGCTGCCGCGCGATAGGAAGGCGGCGTCATGATGAACCGCGCCGACAAGTCGGGCTTCGCCAACTGGTGGTTCACCGTGGACCGCGTTGCACTGCTCTGCATGCTGACCCTGGCGGGCATCGGCTTGATGCTGGCCTTCGCCGCCAGCCCGGCGACCACCGGTGGTCCGATGTCGGCGGGCGATTTCCGCTACACCGCGCGGCAGGTGATGTTCGCGGTCCTGGCCATGGGCATCCTGTGCAGCGTGTCGCTGCTGACCCTGCGCCAGGTTCGCATCGCGGCGGCGGTGACCTTTGCCGGCGCCCTGATCGGGTCGTTCCTGGTACTGTTCATCGGCGCCGACCTTCTGGGCGCCAAGCGCGAACTGGATTTCGGCGCCTTTCATCTGCAGCCGTCGGAATTCCTCAAGCCCAGTTTCGCCATCCTGGCCGCCGCCGTGCTGGCCGATCGCCAGCCGCTGGCGATGCCCAAGCCGCTGGTGACGTTCCTGCTACTGCTGCCTGCATTGCTGATCCTGCTCAAGCAGCCCGATGTCGGCCAGACCGGACTTCTGCTGTGCCTGTGGGGCGGCATGTTGTTCTTCTGGGGCATGTCCTTTGTGTGGGTCGCGGCGGGTATTGGCGCGGTCGGCGCACTGGGCTTCCTCGCCTATGATATTTTCCCGCACGTCCATCGCCGGGTGGACCAGTATCTGGGCCATTCGGAAACCGGCTATCAGGCCGGGCTGGCGCTGAAGGCTTTCGCCCATGGTGGCTTGACCGGCGTGGGTCCCGGCGCGGGCACGGTGAAATACCGCATTCCCGACGTGCATTCGGATTTCATCTTCGCGGTGGCGGGCGAGGAGTTCGGCTTTCTGCTCTGCGGCCTGATCGCGCTGACCTTCTGCGTGCTGACGGTGCGGCTGCTGCTGCGTTCGGCGGCGGCGCGCGATCCCTTCGCGCAGCTGGCGGGCGCCGGCCTGGCGCTGGTTACTGCTGTGCAGGCCTTCATCAATATGAGTGTGGCGGTGTCGCTGTTGCCGGCCAAGGGCATGACCTTGCCCTTCATTTCCTATGGCGGCTCGTCGCTGTTCGCGGTGGCGCTGACCATGGGCTTTGCCCTGGCGGTGACGCGTCAGCGCCCCAAGGTTCTCACCCGCGACGATCCCTCCTTCTTCATGGTGCGGGCATGAGCGTCATTGTGCTTTCCGCAGGAGGAACTGGCGGGCATCTGTTCCCCGCCGAGGCGCTCAGCCGCGAACTGATCAAGCGCGGCCGCAGCATCATTGTGATGACCGACGCCCGCTTTGCCCATTACGCCACCCAGTTCCCCGGCGCACGCATCCAGACCGTGCCGTCCTCGCCCTTCAATGCCATTACCGCGCCCTTTAAGATCGCCGCCGGCATTGCCGTTGCGCTGGCACGGCTGATGAAGCTGAAGCCCGCCGCCGTGATCGGTTTTGGCGGCTATCCGAGTGTGCCGGTGATGCTGGCGGCCACACTGCTGCGCCTGCCCACCGCCATCATCGAGCAGAATGCCGTGGTCGGCCGCGCCAACCGGCTGGTGATGAACCGGGTCAAGGTGGTGGCTGCCGCCTTCCCGATCGCCCGCTTCGCGCCGGCCGATGTGTCCAAGATCGTGCTGACCGGCAATCCGCTGCGCCCGGAAGTCGAGGCGCTGTGGGACACACCTTATAATGTGATCGAGGCCGGCGGCCCGCTGCGTCTGCTGGTATTCGGCGGCAGCCAGGGCGCCCGTGCCCTCAGCGAGATCGTGCCTGCCGCGCTGACCCGCCTGCCGCATGAGCTGAAACTGCGCCTGTCGGTGGTGCAGCAATGCCGCCCCGAAGACATCGAAAACGTGCGCACCATCTATCGCAATGCCGAGATCCGCGCCCATCTGGACACCTTCTTCCCAGATCTTCCCAAGCGCATGGCCGAAACCCATTTGGTGATCGCCCGCGCTGGCGCCGGCACCGTCGCCGAGCTGATGGCCATCGGCCGCCCCGCTATCCTGGTGCCGCTGCCCGGTGCGCTGGACGACAACCAGACTCCCAATGCCGACATACTGGCCAGGGCTGAGGCCGGCTGGCGGGTCAAGCAGGGTGATTTAACCCAGAATTCATTGGCCCAGATGCTCATCAAGATTTTCGCCGATCCCATGGCGCTGGCCCGTCGCGCTGCCAAGGCGCACGCTTTGGCGACCACGCGCGCCGCCGAAAAACTGGCCGATGTGGTGGAAGAACTTGCCGGCCCCTCTTCCGATAAAAGAGAGGCTGCCTGATGGCGACACCCGTCACCACCCGCGTGCCGTTGGGCATTGGCGCCATTCATTTCATCGGCATCGGCGGCATCGGCATGAGCGGCATCGCCGAGATCATGCACAATCTGGGCTACAAGGTTCAGGGCTCCGACGCTGCCGAGAATGCCAACGTCAAGCGGCTGATCAGCCTGGGCATCAAGGTCCATATCGGCCACAACGCCGACAATCTCAAGGACGCGGACGCGGTGGTCTATTCCTCCGCCGTCAAGCCCGGCAATGTCGAGTTCGACGCTGCCCGCGCCCTGAGCCTGCCACTGGTGCGCCGCGCCGAGATGCTGGCCGAGATCATGCGCCTGCGCTCCTGCATCGCTATCGCCGGCACCAACGGCAAGACCACCACCACCACGCTGGTGGCCTGCCTGCTGGATGCGGGCGGCATGGACCCCACCGTGGTCAATGGCGGCATCATCAATGCCTATGGCACCAACGCCCGGCTGGGCGCGGGTGAGTGGGTCGTGGTGGAAGCCGATGAAAGCGACGGCACCTTTCTGCGCCTTCCCGCCACCGTGGCGGTGGTGACCAACGAAGACCCCGATCACCTGGATTTCTACGGCACCTTCGACAATATGCGCGACGCCTTCCAGCGCTTTGTCGAGAATGTGCCGTTCTACGGTTTCGCGGTGCTGTGTATCGACCATCCCGAAGTGCAGGCGATGGTGGGCCGCATCACGGACCGCCGCATGATCACCTATGGCTTCTCGCCCCAGGCCGATGCCCGGGCGGTGAATGTATCTTTCTCGGAAGGCGTGTCGCATTTCGATTGCATCTTCACCGACCGCCGCAAGAATAGCGAAGAGCGCATGGACGGCGTGTGCCTGCCCATGCCGGGCGAGCATAATGTGCAGAATGCCCTTGCCGCCATCGTGGTGGCACGCCAGCTCAGCGTGCCCGATGCGGTGATTGCGAAAGCGCTGGCGGAATTTCGCGGTGTCAGGCGCCGCTTCACCAAGGTGGGCGAGGTGAATGGCGCCGCCATCATCGACGACTACGCCCACAATCCCTTCAAGATCACCGCCGCCGTTCGCGCCGCACGCCAGGCCTATAAAGGCCCCATCGTGGCGGTAGTGCAGCCGCATCGCTATACGCGGCTGCGTGACACGTTTGAGCAGTTCGCCACCTGCCTGAATGACGCCGATGTGGCGATTATTGCGCCGGTCTATGCCGCGGGTGAGCCGCCCATAGAGGGCATCAGCCGCGATTCCTATGCCGAGGCGTTGCGCGCCCATGGCCATCGCAACGTCATCACCATTGACGGCGAGGACGATCTCGCCGCCGCCGTCGCGCCCTACGTCAAGCCGGGCGCGGCCATCATCGGCACCGGCGCCGGTTCGATCACGACCTGGATGTATAACCTTCCCCAAGCTTTGGCGAAAAAACTGGAGGGTCTGACGTGATGATGACAAGACCCTGCGATAGTTTGCCGCCAGTGCGCGGCTCCATCACCCGCGATGCAACGTTGAAGGACCTGGTGTGGTTTCGCGCTGGTGGTCCCGCCGAAGTGCTGTTCCGTCCCGCCGATGCCGACGACCTGGCATCGTTCATCGCGGCCAAGCCGGAAGATTTGCGCGTCTCGGTGATCGGCGTCGGCTCCAACCTGCTGGTGCGCGATGGCGGCATTCCCGGCGCGGTGGTGCGGCTGTCCTCGGCCTTCGGCAAGATCGAAATTGATGGCATGAAGGTGCGCGTTGGCGCTGCGGCTTTGGATGGCGCGGTGGCGCGCGCCGCCGCCGATGCCGGCATCGCCGGCCTGGAATTTTTGCGCGGCGTGCCCGGCACCATCGGCGGCGCCCTGAAAATGAATGCCGGCTGCTATGGGCGCGAGATCAAGGACATTTTTTTCGAGGCCACCGCCATCGATGAAAAAGGTAATAAAATCAGGCTTTCTTTGCAACAAATGGATTTCGTCTATCGCAAGGCGCAGGGCGCGCGTGATGGCCTGATCTTCATCGAGGCGGTGTTTGAAGGCGCGCCGGACGAACCCGCCGCCATCCGCGCCCGCATGGAAGAATTGTCCGCCAACCGCGAAGCCGTCCAGCCGATCAAGTCCAAGACCGGCGGTTCTACCTTCAAGAATCCGCCCAGCCACAAGGCTTGGCAGCTGGTCGACGAAGCCGGTTGCCGGGGATTGAAGATCGGAGGCGCCCAGGTTTCGGAAAAGCACACCAACTTCCTGATCAACACCGGCGACGCGACGGCAGCTGACCTGGAAGCACTGGGCGAGGAAGTGCGCAAGCGCGTCCTGGAAAAATCCGGCGTGACCCTGGACTGGGAAATCAAGCGCGTGGGGGTGGCCCCATGAATAAAGTCGCCTTCAAGCGCATCGCGGTGCTGATGGGCGGACGTTCCGCCGAGCGCGAAGTCTCCTTCTCGTCCGGGCGTGGCGTGATGAAAGCCCTCAAGGAAGAAGGCTTCGACGCCATCGAGATCGATCCCGCCGACGACCTGCAATACCAGCTGCGTGCCACCAAGCCCGATGCCGTGTTCAACGCGCTTCATGGCCGCTTCGGCGAGGACGGAACGGTGCAAGGGATTCTGGAATGGATGCGCCTGCCCTACACACATTCCGGTGTGCTGGCCTCGGCGCTGGCGATGCACAAGGAACGCACCAAGGATATCTACCGCGCCGCCGGCCTGCCGGTGGTCAAGTCCATTGTCTGCGACCGCCGCGAAGCCGGCGCGCGCCACATGATGGAGCCGCCCTATGTGGTCAAGCCGGTCAATGAAGGCTCCAGCGTCGGCATCTTCATTGTGCGCAAGGGCGACAACCGCCCGCCCGTCGCACTGGTGGCCGATGAATGGACCATCTCCAGCGAAATGATGGTGGAAGAATTCGTGCCGGGCCGCGAACTCACCGTCAGCGTGATGGGCGAGAAGCCGCTGTGCGTCACCGAGATCACCACCGAGCTGGAATTTTATGACTACGAAGCCAAATACGCTCCCGGCGGTTCCAAACATGTGCTGCCTGCGCAAGTGCCGGATTCGGTGGCCAGGGACTGCATGGAAATGTCGGTAATCGCCCACAAGGCGCTGGGCTGCCGCGGCGTCAGCCGTACTGATTTCCGTTACGACGACACCGCTGTTGCAAATGGGCGAAACCCGCGCCTGATCCTGTTGGAAACTAATACCCAGCCGGGCATGACGCCGACCTCGCTGGTTCCGGAACAGGCCGCCTATATCGGCATGTCTTACGCAAAATTGTGCCGCTGGATGGTGGAGGACGCGTCATGCGATCGCTGAATGTGGAACGCAAGGCCCGCGGCCCTGTCCGCGCCACCCGCGCGGCCGCCAAGCTGCGCGCCAACCACGGCCTGCCCAAGGTGCAGTCTGGCACCGTCCGCCGCGACAAGGCCCCCGGTTTCTTCAGGCGGGTGATGCCGCGCTTCGCTTTTTTTGCCAACCATCCCATGATGGCGATGACCGGCCTTGCCGTGGTGCTTGCGCTGCTGGCCGCCCTGTTCGCCAGCGGCGTGATCGGCCGCACCACGCGCGCCATCGACAATGGCGTCAGCGCGGTCCTGGCCCATGCCGGTTTCGGTATTTCCGAAATCCATATCACCGGCAACCGCCACACGCCCTACAAGCAGATCCTGGAAGTGCTGGCGATGCAGCCCGGCCAGTCCATCTTCAGCGCCGACCTGTTCGGGGCGCGCAATCGCCTGGCGCATCTGGACTGGATCGCATCCGCCGAAGTGCATCGCCGCTATCCCGACGCTATTTTCGTGACCCTAGTGGAAAAGCGCCCCTTCGCGCTGTGGCAGTTGCCGCTCAATGCCAGGGGCGAAGCCCCCATCGCGGTGGTGGAGCGCAACGGCGCCGTCATCACCACCCGTGATGTCGAGAAATTCCGCCGCCTGCCAAAGCTGCTGGGCGTGGGCGCCCCGCAAAGCGCTGCCGAACTGGTGGATGCGGTGAAATCCCATCGCGCCACCGCGGCGCGCACTGCCGCTTTCTCACGCGTCTCGTCGCGGCGCTGGAACCTTATCCTCGATGATGGCGTTGTTGTGAAGCTGCCGGAAGCAGGCTGGGACAAGCAGCTTGCCGCGCTGGAGCATCTGATCATCGACAACGGAATCCTGGAACACGATGTCACCGAGATCGACCTGCGTTCACCGAGCCATTATTTCTTCATGCTGCGCAGCGGCGAGAAAAAAGACGTTGAGAGAGGCAAAGAGACATGAACCAGACGTTGCGCTTGCGCGCGAACAATGAAATCCCCACCTACCGCACCGGGCTTGTCGCGGCGCTGGATGTCGGCACCTCCAAGATCGTCTGCGTCATCGGCCAGGCCGAAGCTGGCTCGCTGAAGGTGCTGGGCAGCAGCTTGCGGGAATCCTTTGGCCTCAAGGCCGGCACCATCACCAGCCTGGACCAGGCCGAAGAATCCATCCGCGACTGTGTAGCCGCCGCCGAGAACATGGCCGATGCCCGCATCCAGAATGTGCTGATCAGCGTCAATTGCGGCCAGCCGGTCTCGGTGACCAGCCGGGCCGTGATGTCGCTGAACGGTGCTCTGGTCTCCGACGATCACCTGCGCGTCTTGCTCAACGATGGCCGGGCGCGGGCCAAGCTGGAAGGCCATGAGGTCATCCAGAGCGCGCCCACCGCCTATGTGGTGGATGAAGCGCGCGGAGTGAAGAACCCGTCCGGCATGTTCTGCCAGCGCATCGGCGTCTCCATGCATGCCGTGGCGGTCAAGCCAAGCCCGCTGCAGAACCTCAAGCTGGCGGTGGAACGCTGCCATCTCAATGTCATCGGCACCCAGTTCGGCGCCTATGCCAGCGGCCTTTCCACCCTGACCGAGGACGAAAAGCAGATCGGCGCCACGGTGATCGACATGGGTGGCGGCACGACTTCCATCGCCGTCTTCCTGGAAGGCCATCTGGTCCATGCCGATGTCGTGCCGATGGGCGGCTTCGTCGTCACTAGCGATATCGCCCGGATGCTGGCCGCGCCGCTGGCTGCTGCCGAGCGCACCAAGACCCTCTATGGCGCGGCGATGGGCGAGATGGATGGCGGCTCCGATGTCGTCTCCGTCGCCCAGATGGGCGAGGAGGGCGATGATTCCGCCCTGCGCCTGCCGCGCTCCATGCTCACCCGCATCATCCAGGCCAGGCTGGAGGAGATTTTTGGCGAGGTCCAGACCCGCCTGCGCGCCTCGGGCTTCGACGTGGCGGCTGGCCGCCGCGCCGTGCTGACCGGCGGGGCCTGCCAGCTGGCCGGCACCCGCGAACTGGCTGCTCGAATTCTTAACAAGCAGGTCCGCATCGGCCTGCCGCAGTCTTTTTCAGGCTTGGCGGCGGCGTCGGCAGGCCCGGACTATGCCACCGCCATCGGCCTGATGATGGCCGGGGCGACCTTGCCGCCCGAACTTTTGAATCCCGATCTTGCAATGGGCACCACTCAGGCCAAAGGCGAAAGCTGGCTGGGGCGGTTGACCCGCCGGTGGCTCTAATGATTCAACAATATAACAGCGAATCAGTTGGGAATCCTGGCGTGCCGCAAGGTGATCGATACATGTCCCACTCACTGAGGAGAAATTAAGATGGCGATCAACCTGAAAATCCCCGAGAGCAAGGAATTGCGGCCCCGCATCACCGTACTCGGTGTCGGCGGCGCCGGCGGTAATGCCGTCAACAACATGATCGAGGCCGGGCTGGAAGGTGTCGACTTTGTCGTCGCCAACACCGACGCCCAGGCCCTGGCCCAGTCCAAGGCCACCCGCCGCATCCAGCTCGGCGTGGCGACTACCGAAGGGCTCGGCGCAGGCGCGCAGCCTGAAGTTGGCCGCGCGGGCGCCGAGGAATCCATGGCCGAGATCATGGAACAGCTCTCCGGTGCGCACATGGTGTTCATCGCCGCCGGCATGGGCGGCGGCACCGGCACCGGCGCCGCGCCGGTGATCGCACGCGCGGTGCGCGAAGCGGGCATCCTGACTGTGGGCGTCGTGACCAAGCCTTTCACCCTGGAAGGCGACCGCCGCATGCGGGTGGCTGAGCGCGGCATCACCGAGCTGCAGCAGTTCGTCCATACCCTGATCGTCATTCCCAACCAGAACCTGTTCCGCGTTGCCAATGACCGCACCACCATGGCTCAGGCTTTCGCTATGGCCGACGAGGTGCTGCATGCCGGCGTGCGCGGCGTCACCGATCTCATTGTGATGCCCGGCCTCATCAACCTGGATTTTGCCGACATCAAGTCGGTGATCTCCGAGATGGGCAAGGCGATGATGGGCACCGGCGAAGCCGAAGGCGAGGACCGCGCCATGCGGGCCGCCGACATGGCGATCTCCAACCCGCTGCTGGACGATGTCACGATGAAGGGCGCCAAGGGCGTCCTGATCAACATCACCGGCGGCCCGGACCTGATGCTGTTTGAAGTCGAGCAGGCCGCCAACCGTATCCGCGCGGAAGTCGACCCCGACGCCAACATCATCTTCGGCAACACCATCCTGGACGACATGGAAGGGCGCATCCGCGTCTCGGTGGTCGCCACTGGAATCGATGCCGACCAGATGCGCATGTCGCTGCCGGGCGAGAAGGTGCGCACCTTGCATCCGCACCTGAACCTGAAATCGCCGGCGCGGGTGGCCGATCCCACCCCTCCTTACGGGACTAAAGCTCCGGCCTATGCGCCCATGCCGGCGGCGGCGTCCGTGCCGTATGTCAATCCAGTGCATGCCACCATGAACGCGCTGGCGCAGGAAATCGGCGCCGACAAGAGCCCAGCCGAGGATTACATCCTGGGCGGGGCCGACGCGCTGGACGTCACGGAACCCGGGGTGGCGAAATATCCCGCCACCGAAACCTATCGTCCGTTGGACCAGCAGCCGATGGCCGTTCAGGCGCCCGCCGCCGAAAAGAAAAGCGGCTGGGGTTTCTTCGGCCGCAAGAAGACGGCGGAAAGCCGCGCCGAGCCGGCGCCGGAACTGCACATGGCCGCTCCCGTTCAGCAGCGCGCCACCGCCACACCTATGCCGCAGTCCGAAGCGCCGCCCAGCAAGGACGACGACCTGTTTCCCGATCACAAGCGCGATGGGCAGTTTGAAATACCTGCTTTCCTGCGCCGCCAGTCGAACTGACAGGCGAAGCGTATCATCCCCTGCGAGGTGCGATCAGCACCGAGGGAAGGGGATCTAGACAAGAATGAAAAAGGGCGGCTTCTCAGCCGCCCTTTTTGTTTGTGGCCGACCAAAAACCCGCCCTCGACTTCACCGCCCGGCACGGCTACAAGTTGCGAACTACTCGCAAGAAAGTCATTGGTCGATGTTCTCCCGCGCCCTGTTGCTTGCCGTCCTGCTGGCCGCTTCACTCTTTAATATCGCTCCGGCCAGCGCCCAGACCGCTCCGGCCCAGACCATATGGCGGCTGCTGGACTATATCGCGGTGGACTATCGCGAGGCGGTGAAGGACGGCCAGGTGGTCAATCCGGGCGAGTATCAGGAGATGACCGAATTCTCCAGGTCGGCCCGTGAACGCATCGCGCTTCTGCCGGTCACCTCCGCCAAGCTGGGCTTGCAACAGGAAGCCGCCGCGCTGGAGCAGATGATCGCGGGCAAGAAGCCACCCGAGGCCATCGCCATCGCTGCCCGCGCCGCCGCCGCCGATCTGATCAAGGCCTATCCCGTGCCGCTGGCGCCCAGCGCCGCCCCCGACCTGGCGCGCGGCCAGGGGCTGTACGCTCAACATTGCGCCGCCTGTCATGGCGCAACCGGCGACGGCAAGGGGCCGGGCTCCGTCGGCCTGGACCCACCGCCGATTGATTTCACCGACGAAAGCCGCGCCCGCGAACGCAGCCTGTTCGGGCTCTTTCTGGTGATCGAGCAGGGGCTCGACGGCACCAGCATGCGCAGCTTTGCCGAACTGCTGCCCCAGGACCGCTGGGCGCTGGCCTTCTATGCCGGATCGCTGGCCTATCCCGATGGCGGCGAAGGCGAACGGATATGGAAAGCCGACGCCGCCCTGCGCACCGGCATGAGTCTGGAAAAGCTGGTCGGCACCACTCCCGGCGTCCTTGCCGCCGGCCTGGGCGAGGACAAGGCCAAGTCAGTCGTCGCCTATATGCGCCGCCATCCCGAAGCGATCGCAGCCGAGCGCACCAGCGGCGCGCTGACCGTCGCGCGCGGGCGCCTCGACGAAGCCCTGGCCGCCTATCAGCGCCAGGACCACCAGGCCGCCAACGATCTGGCCCTGTCCGCCTATCTCGATGGCTTCGAGTCGGTCGAACCCACACTGTCGGCCCGCGACCATGCCCTGATGGTCCGCATCGAAGGCGCCATGGCCAATCTGCGCGCCGGCATCGCCAGGGGCGGACCAGTTGAAATGGTGCGCGGCCAGATCGCCGCCCTGGACACCCTGTTCGCCGAGGCCGAAATCGTGCTGGCGCCCAGCGAGTCGTCGGGCATGTCCAGCTTCATTGCCGCCTTCACCATCCTGGTGCGCGAAGGGCTGGAAGCGCTTCTGATCGTCATCGCCATGATTGCCTTCCTGAACAAGGCGGATCGCCGCGATGTGCTGCCTTACGTCCATGGCGGCTGGGTTGCGGCGCTGGTGGGCGGCGCGGCGACCTGGGCGGCCGCGACCTGGCTGGTCAATATCAGCGGCGCCAGCCGCGAACTGACCGAAGGCTTTGGTTCGGTGTTCGCCGCCGCCGTGCTGCTCTGGGTGGGAATCTGGATGCACGGCAAGAGCAGCGCCGAGGCCTGGCAGCGCTATATCCGCGAAACCCTGGGCCGGGCGCTGAACCGGCAGTCCGCCTGGTTCCTCTTCGCGCTGGCCTTCATCGTGGTCTATCGCGAAGTGTTCGAGACCATTCTTTTCTATGCCGCGATCTGGAGTCAGGGCAATGGCGGCTCGGTGCTGGCGGGCGCGGGCGCTGCCATTGCCGTGCTGGCGATTATCGCCGTGGTGATGATGCGCTTCAGCCGCCGCCTGCCGATCGGAAAGTTCTTCGCCTACAGTTCCTGGCTGATCGCGGTGCTGGCAGTGGTGCTGATCGGCAAGGGCACCTCGGCGCTGCAGGAGGCGGGCTATATCGCCGTTAATCCGCTGCCGGGATTCCCGCGCGTCGAGCTGCTGGGTCTTTATCCCACCCGCGAAGGCCTGATCGCGCAAGTTTCCATGGCGGCGCTGCTGGTCATCGGCTTCCTGTGGAACAAGCGGCAGGCGGCGAAATCCGCCTGATGCTGTGGCCGATTGTTTGAGCGGATAACGGCTTGGACAGCTAATGTCTGCTTTGCGCCAGGAGCGGACACCCGCTTGGGTCACGTTAAGGGGCAGCCAAGCTATGGGAAGTGTGCCGTCCCAAGCGCTGCCGGCTCGGATAGCGCTTGGTTGCGCGAATGAAAAAGCGTGCTTAAAAGCGGTGGATATCCAACTTGGGCTCTCCCCTGGTTGATCCATCGGCGCGCTATGCTGATACCTTTGCATGGGGTGAGAAACTGGAAGTTTGCCCCGAGCATCGTGTAGCTCACCGGAGGAATGGCATCGTGATTTTGAGAATTGTTTCGCTCGTCGCGGCAATCCTTTTTGCAATGGCCCCGGCATTTGCAGCCGAAAATTATCAGACAGACATCGGACCAACCCCGAAGAATGGCCGGCAGGGGGCCAGCGTCCAGGGCCGCGGCACGGTGCTGGCCGCGCTCGACAACAACATATTCTCGCTGCAGGGCAAATTCTCCGGCCTGTCCTCGCCGGCGACCAAGGCGCGTCTTCATATAGGCAATGTGATGGGCGGTGGCGGCCCCGCCATAGGCGATCTCAAGATTGTGCAGGCACAGAGCGGGGAGATTTCCGGCACCTTCACCCTGACGCAGGCCCAGGTCGCGGCTTTGAAGGTCGGAAAGCTATACGTGATGCTCAATAGCCAGAGCGCACCCAAGGGCAATCTGTGGGGCTGGTTTCAGCCCGCGCATGTGACGGTGCCGGAAGGCGTGCCGCAGCTGGGTAGCTGGTATATCCCCAATCTTTTCGACGACCAGAATGATGGCGCGGCGAAAAAGAACAATAGCTGATCGCCGACAGGAGCAGACATGATCAAGAACCAGGCTTCCATGCGCGCGTTCGGGGCGGCTATCGCCATCGGGGCGGCGGCTGCAGCCGCTATCTGGGTGTCGCATGCCATTGCGCAAACCAGTGCCGGGCCTTTCACGGAAGGCCAGGCCCAGGCTGGGCAGCCCCTCTATGTCAGCCGCTGTGCCGCCTGCCATGACAGCGGCGGCGAAACCGTCCGCCTGGTGGGCCCTGGCTTCACCCAGGTTTGGACAAAGCGCAGCACGCGCGATCTTCATACCCGCATCCAGAAAACCATGCCGTTCAACAATCCCGGCAGCCTGAGCGAGGCCGAAACCACCGCGATTGTGGCGCATATCCTGAAGAGCAACGGGGCCAGGGCCGGCACCACGGCTCTCACCCCGGCGACGGACGTGGCGATCAGCGCCGTCTTTCCGCAGCGCACAGACGCTTATGCGGGTTATGTCAGCCCGAGCAGCGTGCCCCTTGGCACCGGCGTCACCTTTCCGGGAACGGTCGAAAAATACACGCCCGTCACCGAAGAGATGTTGCTGAATCCGCCCGCCGCCGACTGGCTGATGCATTACCAGAATTATGCCGGCTGGAGCCATTCGCCACTGAAGCAGATCAACGCCCGGAATGTGCACAATCTGCAACTGCGCTGGGTGTGGTCGATGGAGGATGGCGAGCGCCAGCAGATCACGCCCCTGGTGCATGACGGCGTGATGTTCGTTTCCACCGTCATCAACAACACGGTGCAGGCACTCAACGCCGCCACCGGCGACCTGATCTGGGAAAACCGGTTGGGGCCCAGGCTGGAAAATCAGGTCAACGCGACCGCGCGCGCCATGGCGCTGTATGGGAACCAGCTTTTCTATCCCGCCAGCGACGCCACCATGTACGCGCTCGACGCGCGCACCGGCAAGGTCAACTGGAAATTCAAGATTTCCGATTATGGCCGGGACAAGATCGGCAGCGTGATGATCGCCGATGGCAAGCTCATTCTCGGGCTCGGCGTCTGCGACGAGGCTACGCTGGAGGACCGCTGCTTCATCGCCGCCTATGACGTCAAGGACGGCCGCCAGATCTGGAAATTCTCCACCGTCGCCTATACCGGCGAGCCGGGCGGAGATACCTGGGGCAACATGACCAATGGCGAGCGGTCAGGCGCCGATGCCTGGATCGCGGGCACATATGATCCCAAGCTTCGGCTGATCTATTTCGGCACCGGCCAGGCCAAGGCCGGCAGGCACGGCATCGGCGACAAGCTCTTCAGCAACGCCACCATCGCGCTGGACGTCGATACTGGCAAGCTCAAATGGTACCATCAGACAGCGCCGGATGAGGGCCTGGACCTGGATGAAGTCTATGAAAAGATTCTGGTGGACAATGGTTCGCAGAAGCTTCTTCTCAGCGCCGGCAAGCCAGGCATTCTCTGGAAGTATGATCGCACCACGGGGCAGTTCCTCGACTATGTCCCGATGGTTTTTCAGAATGTCTTTACCCGCATCGACCGCAAGACTGGCCGCGCTACCTATCGCCCGGATATCCTGAAGCCTGAGCCGGGGATGTCGCGGTCCTCGTGCCCGGCCCAGTCGGGCGGCCACAACTGGCCGGCCGCAAGCTACGTTCCCGCCGAAGATTTGATAATCTATCCATTGATGCAGATCTGTGTGAACTCGCAGGGCGACTTGATCGGCAATTACGAAGCGCCTGGCTCAGACGGCAATATGGGACGGCTGAGCGCCTATCGGGTGAAGGACCTCAAGCCGGTCTGGACCTTGCAGCAGCGCGCACCCTTTCTAACCAGTTCGATGACCACGGCAGGCGGTGTTGGATTTATCGGCGATTGGGACCGCACATTTCGGGCCTTCGACGTCAAGACCGGCAAGACCTTGTGGAAGACCCGGCTGGGCACGACCGCCGCGGGTTTCCCCACCACCTTTACGGTCAATGGCGAGCAGTTCGTTGCTGTTCCAACCGGCTATAATGGCGGCAGCCCACAGGTCAGGCCCAACAGCATGTTCGCCTTCGAGCGCAATCGCCCCATGGTAGGGCACGCCGTCTATATCTTTGCCCTGCCGAAAACAAGGTGAGTGCCCGGAATCTGGAATAACAGGAGACCTCGCACACGTAGCAGATTGCTCCCTCAGCGGAACGCCGGGCAGCCGGAGAAGCCCCAAATGTCCGCTTCGGGTCAGAAGCAGACATTGGGCTGACGGAAATGAATGACCGCTTCTGACCCAAAGCGGACATTCGTCTGTTGGAAGGATTCGACCCGCTCCGGACTCACGAAGGACCTGACGATGGATTGATTGATCGGCGTCATGACCGCCACCTCGTCACAGACAAGCCCATCGCCATCACTGGGGGTCTGGCAAGGCGAAGACATAGAGCGCTTGTCCATTGTTGGGCCGGTTGACCTCCGTCAGCATGGTGATGGGCATATTCTGCGGACTGCCTCCGCCGAGGCCTGTAGTGACGGCGAGGTACTGCTTGCCGTCAATGCTGTAGCTGACCGGATATCCCTGGACCGTCGTGCCCAGGCGCGTCTGCCAAAGCAGTTTTCCGGTCTTCACGTCAAAGGCCTTGAAGCGGCGGTCGTAGTCGCCGACAAAGGCGACGCCGCCGTCAGTCGAAAGCACCGCCGACAAGAATGGCGCCCGCTGCTGGTAGGACCAGACCTCTCGCATCGTCCGGGCGTCATAGGCGGCCAGCTTTCCCAGGTTGCCATCCGTCCCTGGCATCTCGTAGACCTTCATGGTGGCCGCGACGCCGCCATTGCCCTCCAGCTTCTCTATCTCTCGGCCCATAAGCTCGGCGCAGCTTTGGCTGAGCGGAATGATCAGTAACTGGGTCGGCGCGTTGAAGCTCATCGCCTGCCAGTTCTTGCCGCCCTCCTGGCTCGGGCAGTGGTTGATCCACTGGTTGGTCTTTTGGTTGATGATGTCGTCGCGATAGGTAGGAAAGCCCGTGATGGGATCGATTTTGGTGAAGACGTTCTGAAGCACGGTCTCCTTGTAGCCGAGGAACTTCCCGGTCACTCGGTCGAGCTTCCAGAGGATCCCGACCTTGCCCATCGTGAACAGGGTTTTCTGGCCGTCGAGATCAAGCAGCACGCGCTCGAATACCTCATCCAGATCCAGCGATTCCCCTGGCGCATGCGAGTGATGCCACTTGAGTTCGCCCGTGTCGGGGTTCAGCGCCACTGTCGCGCTAGTGTAAAGCGCTGCTCCGTCAGCGGTCCCGCGACTGGCGCGCAGCCAGGGCTTTGCCTGCGCGATACCCCAGTAGGTCAGGTTCAGCGCCGGGTCGTAGGAGCCGGCGATCCAGGTCTCGCCCCCCGCGCGGAACATGTCGGGGATGTTGTTCCAGGTGTCACCGCCTCGGGTGCCGGTGCGAGCGGTGGTGTAGAATTTCCAGAGCTGCTTGCCGGTGGCGGCGTCATAGCCGCTAATGTAGCAGCCCGTGGGCGAGAAACGGCTGCAGCCCGTCAGTCCGGCGACGACCTTGCCGTTCATTACCATAATGGCGCCGGCGTTGCCGTAGCCTTTGCCCCGCTCGCCGACATCGGCGTCCCAGATGATTTTGCCGGTGCGGGTGTCCAGTGCATAGAGGCGGGCGTCGGTGGTGCCGACAAAGACCTTGTCTTCGTAAATGGAAAGGCTGCGCGTCCCCGAGTAAAGGGACGTGGCCACTGGTCCGATACGGTTTTCCCAAATCAGATCTCCGGTACGTCCGTCCAGGGCCTGGATGGTGTTGCTCGTATTGGACAGGAAGATGATCCCGTCATGGACTATCGGAGTGACCTGGCTGGCGCCGCCCTCGTTCATCGCCCAGACCCAATGCAGCTTCAGGTCTTTCACGTTCTGGGGCGTGATCTGCTTGAGAGGGCTGGAGCTCCAGCCCTCATAGTTGCGCCGTGCCATCAGCCAGTCACCCGGCGGCGGGTTTCGCAGCATTTCGTCCGTAACTGGACGATAGCCTTTTAGAGTCCCCGATACGGTGAGGCCACTGGTCGCCAGCGGCGGGGTGCTGTTGGAGAGGAAGCCGCTGATGCCATCACGCGGCCGCGAGGCGGCGGCAGGCACCATGGCGGTCGCCGGCGCCTGGGCGCGCGTCGCCGGGCGGCGGCCGGTGGCGACCGTTCCGATGCGGGTGGCGGAGGTCGGGTCCAATGGCTGCGAGCCGGATGGTGCCCCATTGGCCTGAAGTATGTACGCCACCAGCTGCGCATAAGCCTCGTTGCTGAGGCTGCGTGGCGCGCCTCGGGGCATGGTGCCGTGGGTAAGGGTGTAGATGTCGGCGATGGAGCGGTCGCGCCACGTGCTCATAAAACTGCTGCCGAGCAACGGCAAAGCTTCGTTCTGGCCTGCGAGGTCGGGCTGATGGCAGCCCGAGCAGTTGTGTTGATAGATCTCGGCGCCGGCTGCGGCCTGCGCCTCTGTGTATTGTCCTTGAACAACGCCGTTGGCCATGGGGCCCATCGCCAGCAGGCTGACGGTCATGCAAGCTCCGGCCAGGAGAGATCGTTTAGTTACTTGCGATGTCATAAGCACCTCCCGATACCTTGATTTTTTATCGATCTGCAGGACTGGAAACCGGCAGCAGCCATCCCCACAAATGCCCGTCAGGTGCGCCTTCGCTCTGCAACTGGATGTACATCCGGCCGCTGCGTAGCGCTGCTGCCTGGTCTCGTCTGAGCCGCATCGAGCCATTGAGCACGCCTTGTCTACTGCCTGACACTGCCAGTTTAAAGGCCAGCTGTCCGCGTGCGCCGACTGCGATTCCCTGGTGCAGATTCGCGCTCGTCACCGCCGACGGCAGACCCTCGAACACGCCGCTCAGTGTCAGTGTGTCATTGGTGAGCACCGCCGTGGCGCGGCCAACGCCCGCGACGGTGTCGCGCGTCAGCAGGTCCATGGCGATAGGCGATAGTCGCGTCTGAAAGTGGTCCTCGCGCGGCGCGGCGAAGGCCAGGGCCGTAACGACAGTGAGGCCGACCACGGCGCTGAGAGCGATGTTAAAAATTCGCATGGTCACTCCTGGCCGCGCCACATCAGGCTCCGTCATTGACGCGTTTGGTGATGGCTCAGACAAAATCAGCTGGGCTTATAGAGGGATTTTAGAGTTCGCACCAGTTGTCGCGGAATGATCTGTACGGCTCTTTTTGAAGTAAGCAGCTTCTTTAGAAGCCGCGCCGTAATATCGCTCCTCACGATACCGCCCAGCGCAGGGGTGGATTTGTGCGGGGCATATCAGCGCCTAGGACGTGCAGCAGGTCATCGGCGCGGATGAGGTGGCAGCCTATTTTTTTGCAGCGACGAATGACTGCTATTGGCGCAAAGCGGACATTTGCTGGCGCCGTCCCCGCAACCCATCCCATGCAGAACAAATGCTGACGCTGACAATAAATCAGCCAAGCCATCAGTCAGTGACGTCCTTCTGCTCGGCCAGATCGAAGATGCGGTTCATCGGCATCCATTTCTGCCCCGGCGCGGCATGGGGCAGGGCCTGTTGGTAGGTCCACATCAAACCTTCCCATTCGTCGCATTGGGCCGGGATATCGCGCGCGCGCGGATAATCGTCGGCCACGGTGGCGATCATCACCATGCGGTCGCCTGTGCGCCAGATTTCCATACCTTCGATACCCTGGGCGCGGATATCGTCCACGATCTGCGGCCATACCCCGCCCGGCGCGTGGAATGTCTCATATTCGGCAATCCTGGCGGCATCGTTCACCAGGTCGAGCGCGAAGCACAGGCGGCGGCTCATTTTAATCTCTCCGGTTCAGCTTTTTGGACTATAATGACCGCCTTCGGATTTTGGGAGCATTCATGGCCTCTTTCCTGCGTCTTCATCCCACCGACAATGTCGTGGTGGCGGTGAACGGCCTGTCCCCTGGCGACATCGTGGACGATGTGAAGATCACGCGCCGGATTCCGCCCGGCCACAAGGCCTCTGTAGGGCCCATCAAAAAAGACGAGCCAGCGCTGAAGTTCGGCCAGATCATCGGCTTTGCTACCCAGGACATCGCGCCCGGCGACTGGGTACATGAACACAATATCGGCTTTCATGCAGTGGATCGCGACTATCAGTTTGAAGTGGACGCCCGCGATCCCGCGCCGGTCGCGTCCCCCGCCACCTTTCAGGGCTATCGCCGCGCCAACGGAAAATTCGGTACCCGCAATTATGTGGGCATCCTGACATCCGTGAACTGTTCAGCCACCGTGGCGCGGCTGATCGCGCGCGAAATCGAAAAGAGCGGCTTGCTGGACGACTATCCTGACGTGGATGGCGTGATCCCGCTGGTGCATGGCCATGGCTGCGGCATGGACAGCAAGGGCGAAGGCTATGAGGTGCTCAAGCGAACCCAATGGGGCTATGCCGCCAATCCTAACATGGGCGCGGTGCTCATGGTGGGCCTGGGGTGCGAGACCTTCCAGATCGGGCGCTGGAAGCAGGCTTATAATATCGTCGAAAGCGATACCTTCCGTTCGCTTACCATCCAGGATTCCGGCGGTACGCAGAAGGCGATCGATGCGGGCGTCGCGGCGGTGCGCGACATGCTGCCGGTCGCCAGCAAAGTTCGCCGCGAAACTACGCCGGCGTCCGAACTGATGCTGGGGCTGCAATGCGGGGGCAGCGACGGCTATTCCGGCATCACTGCCAATCCATCGCTGGGTGCGGCGGTGGACCTGCTGGTAGCAAATGGCGGCACTGCCATCTTGTCCGAGACGCCCGAGATTTACGGTGCCGAGCATCTGCTCACCCGCCGCGCCAGCCCGGAAGTGGGCAAGAAACTGCTCGAGCGCATCCGCTGGTGGGAAGATTACACAAGCCGCAATGCCGGCAGCATGAACAACAACCCCTCGCCCGGGAACAAGGCGGGCGGGCTGACCACCATACTGGAAAAATCCTTGGGCGCGGCGGCCAAGGGCGGCACCATGCGATTGAAGGCCGTCGTGGAGTATGCGCAAGCCGTGACCACCAAGGGCTTCGTCTTCATGGATACGCCCGGTTACGATCCGGTCTCGGCCACCGGGCAGGTGGCGGGCGGCGCCAACATTCTCTGTTTCACCACCGGGCGCGGTTCGGCCTATGGCTGCAAGCCGACGCCTTCGATCAAGCTGGCGACTAACACGCCGATCTATGAGCGGATGATCGACGACATGGACATCAATTGCGGGGATGTGCTGGACGGCGTCTCCATCGCCGACAAGGGCCAAGAGATTTTCGATCATATTCTCAAGATCGCTTCTGGCGAGCGCAGCAAGTCCGAAAAGCTGGGCTATGGTGATGCCGAATTCGTGCCTTGGCAGATCGGCGCCACTATGTAGCCTCGCCTCCCGAAACCCGCTTAACTGGCGGAAATAACAAAAGGGGCGGGCCGGCTAACGGTCCCAGGGTCGTGATCTGGGCGCAGGTTGGCCCGAAAGCTGTCGCCTGGCGCACTTCAGTCCATTTGGCGCTCGCCTGCGGCGGCATCCAGCGCAAGGCGCCGACTGGCATAAGGCATGCCGAGAAACTGGCTGACACCGTGTCTGTGCAAGCCATCGATCGGTTCGTCGGCGGTGATGACGGGGGCGGCGGCAACGCGCGCGATCGGCAAGCCTGCGCAAAACAAAGCCGCAATCAGCATGGTTCTGCGCAAAATTCCCGTCCCCAATTTTGTTTGCGAAAGCCTAGGACCGCTTCACAACCCGAGCAAGAACGCGCAATTTGTCTTACAAGGCTTCCAAAGTGCCGGAGGAAATAATGGGCCGTTTCAGAACGCTGGTTTGTTGCACTGCACTCGCCTTGCTTTCCCTAAGCGCAGCGCGGGCGGGCGTCATGTATCCCGTTCCCGGCGATCCCATCACCATCGAAAGCGGAAAGCTGTCGGGCACTTTGCTGGACTCCGGCATCCGCGCCTATCTCGGCGTACCGTTTGCCGCGCCGCCGGTGCGCGAGCTGCGCTGGCATGAGCCGATGCCGGTCAAGCCGTGGAGTGGCATCTACAATGCCGACACCAAGCTGACCAATTGCTACATCCCGCTGCGCGCCAGCACGCTGAACCATTATTTCGGCGAACTGAAGTCTAGCGAGGATTGCCTCTATACCAACATCTGGGTGCCGCCGAATACGCGCGCCGACGCCAAACTGCCGGTGGTGGTGTGGATTCACGGCGGCGGCTTTCAGGAAGGCTCGATCAATTTCGACATCTATGGCGGCCACGAGATCGCGAAAAAGAGCGTGATCTATATGGGCATCAGCTACCGCGTTGGCATCATGGGCAACCTGGCCCATCCCGAGCTGACCAAGACTTCCGGTCACAATGCGTCGGGCAACTGGGGCCTGATGGACCAGGTCGCTGGGCTGAAATGGATTCAGCGCAACATCGCCGCCTTTGGCGGTGATCCCGCCAATGTCACGGTTCTGGGCCAGTCGGCTGGAGCCATGGCGGTCGATGTGTTGCAGGTCTCGCCGCTGTCCAAGGGGTTGTATGCCAAGGTGATCTCTCTGTCAGGTGGATATCACGGCGCTTTCTCGCCGCCCCTCGAAGTGCTGAAAGAGACCGAAGACAAGGGCGTGAAGCTGCAGGAGGCGATGAAGGCTCAGGGCATCGCCCAAATGCGCACCATTCCCGCCGACCAGATCGTGAATATCGCGCGCGACGCCAAGATCACCTTCAGCGGACCGACCATCGAAGGCTATCTGCTGCCCGATCATCCGCAGAAGATTACTGCGGCGGGCAAGCAGACTGACGTCCCGATCCTGTTTTCATCGACGGGCAATGATATTTTCGCCAAGACGCTAGTGACCGATTCCCGTACCCTGGCTGACTACAAAAGCGCTGCCGGCAAGCTTTACGGTGCTGACGCGGCGACCTTCCTGAAACTTTTTCCGGCCTCCAATGATGCCGAGGCCGCGCGTCAGGCGCAGGAAGTGGCCCGTATTTCCGGCTTCGGCATTGTGGCGCGCGACTGGGCGAAGGACCATGTCGCAACCGGCAAGGCGCCGCTCTGGCTGACGCAATTCAATCGCGCGCATAGCTATCCGCCGGGCGTGGTGATTACCGACATGGATCTGAAAACCGCGGGCGCTTATCACAATTCCGACCTGCCTTTCTGGTTCGGCACCATCGATACGCTGAACATCTTCCGCAAAACCCGCGACTGGACGCCTTACGACTACAAGCTGACAAACCAGATGATGGATGTGGTGGTGGCTTTCGCCAGAACCGGCAATCCGGCGACGGCGGATGCGAAGATTCCCCGCTATAATTCCAGGCGCGAACAGCGCCTGATCTTCGGCGATTCCATCGCTATCGAAACCCTCAATCCCCGCCAGGTGGATTTCATCCAGACCCACGCAACACGCCGCTAATAGTCTGCAGGAGATCGTCATGACAACTCGCCGTAACTTTCTTGCCGGCGCCGCCGCTTTCGCCGCCGCCTCCGGTGGCCCCGCCTGGGCCAACCAGAAAATCCAGCTGGGCATCCAGCTCTATACCGTGCGCGACGACCTCGCCAAGGACTTTGAAGGCACGCTGAAGAAGGTGCACGATATCGGCCTTCGGGTCGTGCAGAGCAATCTAGTCATGAACGGCCGCCAGGCGCCGGAGCTTCGCAAGAACTATGACAGCTTTGGTTTCACTTGGGACAGCATCCATGCCAGCGGCCCCGCCCTGCGCGACACGGCGCAGGCCACCGTCGACCAGTCCAGGGCAGTGGGGATCAAGAACATCACCTGTTCCTTCCCGCTCTATCCCACCGACCGTGCGATCCTGATGGCGGGCGCGCCGCTGGATGACTGGAAGCGCAACGCCGACACCTTCAACAAGATCGGGGCCCTGTGCAAAGCCGCCGGCATGACCTTCGCCTTCCACAATCACAGCATAGAATTCAAGACCATCGAAGGGACGCCGGTATACGACACGCTGCTGGCCTATACCGATCCGTCGCTGGTCAGCATGGAAATGGATATCGGCTGGGTGCGCGCGGGCGGTGCCGATCCCGTCTTCTATCTCACCAAATATCCCAAGCGCTTCACCGCTGTTCACATCAAGGACTTGACGTCGGAAAGCATTCCCAACACCAACAATAAGATGAACAGCGCCATCATTGGCACCGGGTTGGTGGACTGGAAGGCGACCCTGGCCGCCGCCCGCAAGGCGGCGGTGTCACGTGCCTATCTGGAGATCGAGGAACCCTACAATCCCTCGCCACTGGGCATGGTGGAAGCCAGTTTCAAATATCTCAAGGGCAAGATCTGACCGGACGTGAAACAAAAAATCGCCGGAAAAGGCGGGTTTTTTCTTGCCGGAACTTTCGCCAGGAGTTCCGCGATGCTTGCGGCTATTTATGTCTTTACACAGGCGCTTGGCGGGGAAGATTTCGGCTAGCGGACTTGCCCGCGTGGCCGACAGTTGGGGAATAAAAATGGAGCGGCGGCATTTTCTGACGGGCGTGGCGACTTTTCTCGCCGCGCCTGTTGCCGCAGCGTCGTCCGTTTTTGCACCAGGCGCCATCCCGGTCATCGATACCCATGTTCATCTGCTGGAACCGGGCCGTCCCCAGGGCGTGCCTTGGTCGGGGCCAAAGGGGCAGCCGCCGCAACTCGCCTTGCCGCACACCTATCGCGCGCAGATTTCCGGCACTGGCATCACCGGCGCCATCGTGGTCGAAGCCAGTTCCTGGATCGAAGACAATCTGTGGATTCTGGAACGCGCCGCGTCCGATCCGCTGTTCGTTGGCGTAGTTGGCAGCCTTAATCCCTCGCACCCGGAGTTTGGCGCTTATCTGAACCGCTTTTCCAAACACCCACTATGGCGCGGCATCCGCTATGCGCGCGTCTGGATGGATGACAGTGGCAAGCAGGTTCTCAAACCGGGCATGGCCGATGGACTGAAACTGCTGGCGCAGACCGGCCAGACCCTGGACATGGCCAATCCGTCCTTCGAACTACTGCGCGGCGCGCTATTGGCAATGGATGCGGCACCGAACCTGAAGGTCGTGATGGACCACATGCCTTCGCTGGACCCCACGCCGCAGACCCAGGCGCTGTACGATTCCCTGATTGCCGAACTGGCACAGCGGCCCAATTTCTTCATCAAGCTGTCGCAGGTGATGCATAAGGATGGGGACAACCGCACCGTCACGGCGCCACGCGCGCGGCTGGACCGGCTGATGGCGGCGCTGGGCGAGGATCGCGTGATGTTCGGCGGCGACTGGCCCAACAGCGTCGGCACCGCCACGATTGCGCAGGCTGTGACGCATATGCAGGACTATTTCGCTGCTCGCCCGCGCATGCAGGCGGAGAAATATTTCTGGCGCAATTCGCAAGCCATCTATCGCTGGACCCGGCGCGATGCGGCCCAACCCATCTGACAAAGTGCCACCAGGATTTTGCTGCTAGTGCGAAGGCGGTCTTGTTTTGCGTCCAGCGATAACCCCCGCTAGGATCGCGCCAAATTACGACATACTTTTCAGGGAGGGGACGTTGACTCAACCACATTCCACGCGGGGCGCGTGGCTGATTGTCCTGGCATCGCTGATCGTGATCGCCATCTGCGTCTATGACTATTACACGCCCGAAAGCGGGCTGATCGGCGCGGGTGGCGTCATCCTGGTGGCGGGTGCGGCGGGGCTGATGCTGCTGGCGGCGCTGGCGATGGCTCGGATGCCCAACCGTTCCA
This sequence comes from Rhizobium sp. Q54, assembly GCA_945860165.1. Taxonomy (GTDB): domain Bacteria; phylum Pseudomonadota; class Alphaproteobacteria; order Micropepsales; family Micropepsaceae; genus Rhizomicrobium. Next base: position 74,924 of record CAMAPL010000006.1, on the reverse strand, counting down.
GCTCTCTGCAAACCTTCCTGGTCGTGTCCATCATTCTGGACATTATCGGATCGTCGGTTGCCGGCTATTTCCTGGAAAGCCCGGTCATCATGGCCGCGGAAGCGCTGGCGCTGATCGGCTGGCTGATGAACGTGATCGGCAACGCCGCCGACCGCAGCGTTGAGACGGATGAGGTCGAAGATGAAGACTAAGATGAAAACTGCAGCCCTTGTGGCGCTGGGCGCCGCCGCTGCCGCTGCGCTCTATCTGTCGCCCTTCGGCGCGACGGCCCAGAACAGCATGATGATGGCGGCCAGCGATAATCAGGTGTGGGACGCCTTTGGCGGCAACCAGCAGGCGCAGAAATATTCCACCGCCACCCAGATCACGCCTGAAAACGTGAAAAATCTTAAGCGCGTCTGGAGCATTCACACCGGCGACGTTTCCAGTGGTGCGCGTTCCACCACCTGGGGCGCCACGCCCCTGTTCGTCAACAACACGGTCTATGTCGGAACACCCTGGTACCGCATCGTTGCGGTGGAGCCGGATACCGGCAAGCAGAAGTGGGCTTATTCCGCCGGCGGCGCCGATGGTCCGCCCGAAAATCAGGGCCTGAAAAATCGTGGCGCCGCCTATTGGGCTGCCACCATGCCCGAGGGCGGCAAGGCCTGCCAGAAGATTGTCTATATCGGCACCATGACTGGCGAACTGCATGGCGTGGATGCCGACACCGGCAAGCGCTGCGCCGGCTTTGGCAAGAATGGCGTCGTTGACGTCAATGCCTGGGCCACCAAGAACGCCAAGTGGAAGATCGGCCTGATTCAACCGCCGGCCGTCTACAAGGACACGCTGATCCTGGGCTGGGCCGGCAATGACTGGGTCTACAAGACCGAGAATCCCGGCACCGTTTATGGCATCGACGCGCGCACCGGTGCGTTGAAGTGGACCTTCAACATTATTCCGCCGGACATGCAGAACACGACCGGAACGGCCAATGTCTGGGCCTCTATTTCGGTCGATCCGGAGACGGGCCTCGCCTTCCTGCCGACCTCCTCGCCCAGCCCGAATTATTATGGCGGCGACCGGTTGAAGGAGATGCCTTATGCCACCGCCACCGTGGCGGTGAAGGCAGAGACCGGCGAAGTGGTGTGGAGCCGACAGCTCGTCCATCACGACATCTGGGACGTCGACACCAACTCCGCCCCCACCCTGCTGGACATCAAGAAGGATGGAAAGATCATCCCGGCGCTGATCCAGGCCACCAAGATGGGCTTTCACTTCGTCTTGAACCGCAACACCGGCGAGCCGGTCTGGCCGATCGAGGAACGGCCCTATCCGGCGTCGGACGTGAAGGGTGAAGTCGCGGCCAAGACCCAGCCTTATGTGCCCTATCCCGAGCCGACCATTCCAGACACCACCCCGCCGGTTTCCAAGTTCGCTGACATTGTCAGCTTCGGCGAATGCAGTCGCTGGAAGGCGCGTATCCGGGACGAGGGCCGTTACACCCCGCCGTCGGTTCGCGGCTCGATCTCCTGGCCGGCCACCTTGGGCGGCGTGGAGTGGGGCGGCGGCGCGCTGGATCCCGTCACCAACACCTATGTGGTGAACTCCAATGTGGTGCCGCAGATCTACACGCTGGTTCCGCGTGCGGATGCCGACAAGCTCTATGGCGACAAGCTGCGCGCGCAGGACGGCTATGCCGCCCAGCAAGGTTCGGCCTATGGCTTCAAGCTGGAGAACTTCCTCAACATGTGGGGTATGCCCTGCTGGGTGCCGCCCTATGGCACCTTGTCCAGCTATGACATGAACAGCGGCAAGCTGCTCTGGAAGAAGCCGTTCGGCCAGGTCCAGAAGTGGGGCTTCTACATGCCGGAAAGCTGGGGCTCGATCACCATCGGCGCACCGGCCATGACCAAGTCGGGCCTGATTTTCATCGGCGCTTCGATGGACAGCCGCGTGCGCGCCATTGATACGCGGTCCGGCAATGTGTTGTGGAAGCACCTGGTGGACGCGCCGGCGGTGTCGCAGCCGGCGATCTACACCTACAAGGGCAAACAGTATGTGGCCTTCGCGGTCGGCGGCAACGGCATCCTGACGCCCCGCCTGGCGGATCAGTTGGTGGCTTTCGCGCTGCCGAACTGAACAAAGCCTTTTGTCTGAAAACAGCGCCCGCCGGGAAACCGGCGGGCGTTTTTGCTTTTGCGCGAGCGTCGCTTGCGTCATGCTGGCCCGAACAAAACACGGTCTGGGAGGACTTCATGGATTTGCGCAAACGCGATTTTCTGGCCGGCTTGGGCCTCACCGCTGCCGGTATTGGTCAGGCGCTGGCGCAAGCCGCGCCCAAAGGGAAGAATCTGGGCGCGGTGGCGCCGCCGCCGCCGCGCAAGATTCCCCATCGCAAAGTGACGACCAGGAATTTGTTCAAGGTGCCGACGGGTTACCCCAATGGTGTCGCGGTGGTGCCCGAAGGCGTTTGGGTCGCCGAACAGAAAGCCGCCGGCTATGGCCAGAGCGGCAAGCATGAACAGGAAGCGGCCTGGCTGTTCGACTGGAAGGGCAAGAAGCTGAAAACCGTAATGACCGACTCCTACAACACGTCGGGGTTTGCGGTCGGCAACGGCCATCTCTGGATGGGCGCCAATGGCGGGCCGCAAGGCATCTATGAAGTCGACATGAACGGCAAGACCGTTTCGCATCGCCAGATTCCACTAGGTCAGCCGACCAATGGCTCCGGCTGCCACGGCCTGACCTGGGCCAATGGCAAGCTGTGGATCGTCTCCAACCGTTTGCGCGGGATTTTGCGCGTCGATCCCAAGACCTGGGCGCCGGAATTCATGATCCCCTTTACCGCCTCGCGCTGGCACGGCTCGGCCTGGGACAGCAGCCATCCGGGCGGCGCCATGTGGATGGTGACCGGCACATCCGAGATCAACCGCTACATCCGCCAAGCCGACGGCAAGATGCATCACACCACCACCTGCGGGTTGGTCAAGTATGACGCCACAACCGGCCAGGTGCTGGAGACTGCGGAATTCCTGGATGGCACCGCCGACGCGCATGGTCTGGACATGCACAATGGCAAGTTGATTTCCTGCGATGCGGGCGTCGGCCCGCCCGGCTTCGAGGGTACCGGCAGCCCGTCCGCCGGCTATGTTTTCGAGATCAATTTCGTCTGAGGCTTGCCAAGCCCGGGGTGCGGAACCATTGTCCTGCCGAAAGAGGCAGACAATGGCTGGTCCCCGCGAACCTGACGCCGGAACAAGACTGGACGAATGGTCGCCGCGACTTTTGAAGTCGCGCCTGTACCAGCGTCTGCTGGTGGACATCATCATCGGCGCTCTGGGCCCCGGCGAGCAGCTGGACGAGAACGCGCTGGCCAAGCGCTATGGCGGTGGGCTGGCCGGCATCCGCGAGGCCTTGGCGCGACTGGCGCTGGAAGGGCTGGTGGTGCGGCGCGCCCGCGTTGGCACCTCGGTCGCCCCGCTCGACCTAATGGGTGCCCGCGAAGCTTTTGAAGCGCGCTGTCTGATTGAAGTCCATTGCGCTGGCCTTGCGGCCACCCTTGCCAGTGCGGCAGAGATTGCCGCCATCCGCGCCACGCTTGACAGCGGCGAGCAGGCGGTGACCGACAATAACGTTGCTGCGCTGGCCGCGATGGACGAGGCCTTTCATGTCGCTGTGGCCGCCGCCAGCGGCAATCGCGCCTTGGCCAAGATGGTGGTGACCCTGCATCACCAGACGGCGCGCTACTGGCTGTATGCCATGCGCGGTCCCACCAGCGAGGAAAGCTATACCGCGCTGAACGAGCATCGCGCTTTGGCCGAAGCCATCGCCGGCCGGGATGCGGCGCGTGCCCGCACCGAGATGCTGAAGGTGCTGGGCGACTTCCCCGCCGAAATGAAGCGCACGCTGGAAGGCAGATGAACCGGGCCTGGCTGACGTTGGCGCTGATGAGCGCGCTGTTCTTTGTTATCACCGCTGCGACCTTCACCAGCCTGGGCGTGGTGTTGCCGGCCATGGTGACAGAGCTGAACTGGAGCTGGACCGAAGCCGGCACCGGCTTTGGCCTGCTGGGAATATTCTGCGGCATCACCAGCACCGTGCCGGCGGTGCTGATCCGCCGCTTCGGGGTGCGGGCCTGCCTGCTGGCGGGTGCAGGCGTGATGGCGGCGGCGTTCCTGTGTTTTGCGCGGGCCGAGAGCGCTATACCCTATTTCATCGGGGCGTCGCTGGCTGGGCTCGGTTTCACCCTTTTGGCGACGGTGCCGGGCACTTATTTGCTGGCGCGCCTGTTTGCGCGGCCGTCCTTTGCCTTCGGCCTCTATTTCACCATCGGTGGGCTGGGCGGCGTGGCCGGGCCATTGCTCTATTTCGCCGTTATGGGCGTGACGGGACACTGGCGCACCTACTGGTTGGTCGCCGGCGCCATCGTGGTGCTGACGGGCCTGGTCGCGGCGCTGCTGGTCGATAGCCAGACCGACCTGGCGCGCGCGCACGAATCCGATCCGGAGATTTCCACCGAAAGCTGGAACCTGCGCGCGGCGCTGCAGACGCCGCAATTTTGGGTGCTGGCCGCCGCCTATAGCGCCTTCCTGATCTGCGGCATCACCGCCAATGCCGTGTCGGTGGCGCACCTGACCCAGGTTGGCGTGACCGCGATGGCGGCGGGCGGCATGATGAGCCTGGAAGCCTTGCTGAATGCCGGGGCGCGGTTGGCTGGTGGCATCCTGATCCGCTTTGTCAGCGCGCGGCTGCTGCTAGCTGTGGGGCTGGGCTTTCTGATGATCGGGCTGCTGGCGTTGGGCGTAGCGCGCGACCTACCGATGATGCTGGTTTATGCCGCCGGCATCGGCATCGGCTATGGCCTGACCTTCTTTGCCTCCACCATCCTGCTGCTGGATTATTTCGGTCGTCGTCCCTATCTGGAGCTGTTCGCCACCGTGAATCTGGTGTCGACGGTGGGTGCAGTGGCACCGGCGCTGGCCGGCCTGACGCGCGACCAGACCGGCGGGTTCATGCCGTTCTTTGTGGTGCTTGCGGTGCTGACCGGCGCGGTGATGCTGGCGGTGCTGATGATGCGCGTTCCGCACAAGAGGGCCGCATGAAGGAATTTGGCGTGTTCTTGCCAGTCGCGAACGGTGGGTGGATCGTCAGCCGGACGACGCCGGTTTTGGATGGCGGCTGGGCGCAGAACCGCGATGCGGCGCTGCTGGCGGAATCCGAAGGCTTTGATTTCGTGATGGCGATGGGCAAGTGGCGCGGCTTTGGCGGCGACACAGGCCATTGGGGTACATCGCTGGAGGCGGTCACCATGATGGCGGGCATCGCCGCCGTCACCAGCCGGGTGAAGATATGGGCGACCCTGCATGCCACCCTGCACAATCCGGCGGTGGCGGCCAAGATGATCGCCACGCTGGATCACATCTCCGGCGGCCGCGCCGGGCTGAACATCGTGGCGGGCGCTTATCGCGGCGAATTAGAGCAGATGGATGCTTGGGATGAAAACCTGTCCCATGACGCGCGTTACGATCTGACGGAAGAATGGACTGGCCTCGTCAAGCGCCTGTGGACGGCACCCAGCGTGAGTTTCGAGGGCAAGCATTTCACCTTCCAGGACTGTGTCAGCGAACCCAAGCCGCTGCACCCGCCCTTCCTGATCTGCGCCGGCATGTCGAAGCGTGGCTTTGATTTTTCGGTGCGCGAATGCGATGGCTGTTTCATCGGCGGCAGCGACAGGGGCGAAACCCGCGCTGCCTCTTTGCGTGCCAAGGCGCTTGCCGCCAGCCTGGGCAAGACCATCAAGACCTATTGCATGATGACGGTGATCACCGCCGAGACCGATGTCGAGGCCGAGGCGCGGGCGCAGGAATATCGCGACGGGTTGGACGAGGGCGCGGTGCGGGGCATGCTGGAAAGCTATGGCCTGTCGGGCAACGCCATGACGGCGCGCGCGCGGGACGCCTTCATGACCCAGACCGTGGTGGGGTCGCCTGCCACCTGCGCGTCTCAGATCGAACAGTTTATGCGCGATTGCGAAATCGACGGGCTGATGTTCATATTCGACGACTATCAGGAAGGCTTGTGTGTTACCGGACGTGACATTCTTCCTGCCCTTCGCAAAGCTTTCGCATGACCGATCGTCATCCTCTCCTGCAGCCCGAATGGATTGCGCCCGAGCGCACCGCATTGGTGCTGATCGACATGCAGGTGGACTTCGGCGCGTCTGACGGTGAAATGGCCAAACGCGGTGCCGATGTGAAACCGGCCCAGGCGGCGGTGGTAAAGGCCGAGGCGCTGGCGGAGGCGGCGCGTGGGGCAGGGGTCAGTGTCCTATTCGTGCGGCTGCTCAATCATCCCGGCGACGAAAACCGCATCGCTCGCGAGGCCAAGGCCCGGCACTGCAAGGACGATCCCGATCTCTGTGTCGAGGGCACGCATGGCGCGGAGTTTATCGGCCCGCAGCCGATGCCGGGCGAAGCCGTCATTTCCAAGACCCAGTTCAGCGCCTTTGCCCGCACCGGCCTGGCCGAACAGCTGCACGCGCAGACTGTCGATACGCTGGTGCTGGCGGGACTGACGACGGAATGCTGCGTGGCGTCTTCGGCCTGGGATGCGTTCGAGCGCGATTTCCATATCTTCATCGCGTCCGATGCCTGCGCCGCCTATGAGGACAGCCTGCATGATGAAGCGCTCCGCGCTCTGAAAATGAGCGGGGCGATCTTGGGCACTAGTGCTGAATTCGCCCAGGCTTGGAAAAATAGCAAATAGATCAAGTATATAGCTCTGCGACCGCCCGCCACACTGTCAATTCTCTGTAAAATGTTACATAACATTTTTCAATGCGCGCCCCTGTCACCCTCCTTTTGGCTCTGTTGGCTGTGTCCTGTTGGGCCCCCCTCGCTTCAGCCCGAGATGTCGAGTCGGTCACGGTGACCGAAGACGTGGTGCGCCTGCTGCAGGCCGGCGCCAATAGCGCGGCTTTCGGGCTGAATAAGCCACTGCTGCAGACCCCGCGCGCCGTCACCCTGATCAGCGACACCACCATCGCCCGCTATGGCATCGAAGGATTGGACGATCTCACCGCCATCACCCCGTCGGCCTACACCGCCAGCTTCTACGGCGTCGAAGGCGCGGTGAGCCTGCGCGGCACCCTGGCAGAAAATTATTTCCGCGGTTTCAAGCGGGCGGAAAATCGCGGCACCTATTCCACCCTGCTGGCCAATGCGGCGGGCATTGAAATCCTGCGCGGGCCGCCATCGCCCGTCTATGGCGCGGGCAAGGTGGGCGGGCTGGTCAACTTTCTGCCCAAGACGGCGGGCGCCAGTGACGCTTTCGGCGGCGAAGTCACCCTCAGTTATGGCAGCTATTCCCGGCGCAATCTCACCGGCCAGATCAATGCGCCGGTCACCCTGGGCGATGCGTCGGGCGGCCTCCATGCCTATGGCGAGATTGACGACTCCTACAGTTTCTATCGCGGCCTGCATCCCCGCCATCAATTGCTGGAATTGTCCGGGACTTTGAACGCGGGCGACTGGCAGTTGTCGGCGGACTATATGTATTTCCATTCGAGCGGCCAGGTGCAGACGCCGGGCTGGAACCGCCTGACCCAGAACCTGATCGACAACGGCACCTACATCACGGGCCGCGACACGTCGCTGACCGATGCCGACGGCAATGGCCGCCTGACCCTGAACGAGCTGGGCGGCAATCCCTATTTCTTCGATCCGAAATTCAAGGCGCTGGCCTGTACCGGCTGCACCGACGCGGCGCACCGGCTGGACACGGGCTTCGGCACGACCCAACTTGATCCGCGCATCGTCTATATCGCCAAGGGCGTGGATTTCTCCAACACCATCACCCACACCGCCATGCTGGAAGCGTCCCGGCCGCTGGGTGAGGGGCAGACGCTGCGGCTGCAATTCTTCGGCGACACATTGGCCAATGACCGGTTCGTCTCTTACGGCTTTCCCGGCTCGTACCGGACCCAGATCGCTGAAGCGCGGCTGCGCTACGACCTGACGCACGTGTTCGGCGGCGTGAAAACCCAGACCGTGGCGGGCCTATCGTATCGTTATGTCCATGCCATCGGGCGTGAAAGCTTCAACAGCGGCGTAATCGCGCTGGACAGGCGCGACATCAGCCAGGTCGCCCGCGCCAACGACATTATCGACTCTCCGTTCAATACGGACCCGCCCGGCAGCATCGGATTGGGATGGGAGAATAACGTCCATACCAACACCAACGATGCCGGCGCCTTCATCACCAGCAACGCGATGTGGAATGATTTCGATCTGACCCTGGGCGGACGCTATGACGCCTATAACGTCCGCTCCACCGACACCGGCGTGCTGAGTTTTGCCCCCGCTGCGGGGCGCGGCAATGCCGGGCGCTTCACCTATTCCGCCAGCCTGGCGTACACGACGCCCTGGGGTCTGGTGCCCTATGTCACCACCGCCAAGAATTCCGCCATTGAGCTCGGCCAGGCTAGCCAGGTTTCCACCAGCCTGCTCGCCAATCGCGGCTGGCTTTCCAACTCCTTCCTCAACGAGGTGGGCATGAAGTTTAGCCTGCTGGACGATCACCTGCAGGGCAGCCTGGACTGGTATGTCCAGAACCGCACCCGCCTGCAGCAGGGCGGTGGCGTCACGACGGTCGTCGGCACCCGCGCCAAGGGCGTGGAGCTGGAATTGCGCTATGTCGTCAGCGCCAATCTCAGCCTGACCCTGGCCGCCAGCCAGCAGCACACCACCATCAAGGGCCCGGATCGCAGTTTTGCCTATCTGCCGGCGCGCAGCTTTGGCATCGCGCCGCAAGATGGTTTCGGCGGCAGCTATATCGTGTTCGACTTCTCCACCTTGCCCGGGCGCGGCGGAGATTACGAAGACACGCTGCTGCCCCATGCTGTGGTCAGTCCATATCTGACTTGGACCAGCGATCCCATGGACTGGGGCCTGTGGGGCGCGAGCTTCGGCGGTACCTATGTGGGAAAGACGCGCCAGACTGTGCCGGGCGGACTGGTCTTTCCCTCTTATGTCACCATGAACGCCTCGACCTTCGCGCAATGGGATGTGTGGGAAGCCGGCGTCAATGTAAACAACCTGGCCGATGCGCGCTATTTCACCCCCGATGCCGACACCTATGCCAGTCTGGGGGCGCTGCCCGGCATTGGCCGTGTGTGGAAAGTGACATTGAAGCGTCTTTTTTAGACGACGCCGCACCGCTAGGCTGCGCGCCCCTTCTCTTAGGAAAAGTTGGATGGGCGGCTCAAGGCCGCCCATGGAGGGTTCCTATTTGTTGGCGTCTCTATCCAGCATCGCCAGCAGCGCGGCGGTGGCAAAGCCATCTGCCACAACACTCTTGGATTTCTGATATTGCCGCAACGCCGCGCGGGTGCGCCGTCCCAGCACGCCGTCCGCAGCCCCCGGATCGAAGCCCAGTTTTGCCAGCGCGTCCTGGAAGCGCAAACGCTCCTCGCGCGACAGTGGCCGCTCGCCGTGCGGCCAGGCGCGCTTCACCGTTCCACCGCCTGTCACGCTGTCGGCCAGCAAGCCCACTGCCAGCGCGTAAGACGCGGCATTGTTGTATTTCAGGATCACATTGAAATTGGAAAATACCAGGAAGGCCGGTCCGCGCGCACCCGCGGGAAGATAGATCGCGGCGCTGTCATCGCCCGCCGGAAGCGGCTTGCTGCTTGCCGTGGTGATGCCGCGCGCGCGCCATTCGTTCAGCGGCCGCTGGCTGTCGGTATCGGCATCTTCATAGGCAAAACCACTGGGCAGCCGGATCTCATAGCCCCAGGGCTGGCCGCTCTTCCAGCCTTGGCGCACCAGCAGGGTCGCCGCCGAGGCCAGCGCATCCGGCGCGCTACGCCACAGATTGATCTGGCCATCGCTGTCGCCATCGCTGGAAAATTTTAGAAAGGTGGTGGGGGTAAACTGGGTCTGGCCGAAGGCACCCGCCCATGACGCTGTCATCTCGCTCAGGGGATATTGTCGTTCCTGATAGATCTTCAGGGCGGCGAAAAATTCCGGCTCGGCAAAAGATGTGCGCGGCCCGTCATAGGCCAGGCTCGCCAGCGCCACGAACAAGTTGAAGCTGCCATTGCCGGCGCCGTAATCGGTTTCGATGCCTCAGATTGCGGTGAGGATTTCCTTCGGCACGCCGCTCCCAGCCGCGATCCTGTCCAGCGTGTCGCCATGCCTGGCCAGCATGATCTTGCCATCGGTGACACGGCGCGCCGACACCGCGTCGTCCAGATAGCTCCATACCGGCTTGGCGAATTCGGGCTGGTTGGCGTTACTGGCCGCGATGGAAGAAGCGGGCGCAATTCCCGCAACGGCGCTGTCGAACACGGTGGGCCTGATGCCCTGAGCCAGGGCCTTGGTACGGGCGCCTTCCAGGAAAGCATCGAATTTTGGGTTGCCGGAACTGAACCGGGGCGGCGCCATGGGCAAGGATACGGCCGGCAGGCGGGGCGGAGTCGGCTTGGGCGCCGTGGTGGCGCAGGCCACCACCACCAGCACGCCACACAGCGCTGCGAGGCGTTGCAGGCCGGACGGGGACCCGAAGTGGTGATACATCAGTGTATGGATACACCCATTTCCGCGATTTTTGGCGTGAAACCGCCTTTTTTTGCATGATTTCGCGGGTTGACAGGGTGGGGGGGCTTGCATAGTTTCCGCGCCTCCGCAGATCACGGCCTTTTCCGGCCGATTTTGGCTGAAAAAGGCGTGTCATGAAGGTTCGCAACTCCCTCCGTTCGCTCAAGAAGCGTGACAAGGATTGCCGCGTGATCCGCCGTAAGGGCCGCGTTTACGTCATCAATAAGAAGAACCCGCGGTTCAAAGCCCGCCAGGGCTAAGACATACTGCGCCGCGTTGGGTTATAGGCGCGCATGCTTCTTCCGGTTACCGATTCTAGGATCGTCGCCCGCCGCGCGGATATTGTCGCGGCGCTGCAGGCTATCGTGACGGACGGCGTGGTCTCGGATAAGTCCGGCCTTGCCACTTTCGATTCCGATGCGCTCAGCGCCTATCACCAGATGCCGCTGGTCTGCGTCCTGCCGTCCGACCGCGAGCAGGTCAGCGAAGTCCTGAAATACGCAGCCGCCGAAGGCATTCCCATCGTGCCGCGCGGCGCCGGCACTTCGCTGTCCGGCGGCGCGCTGCCGCGCGAAGACGGCATATTGATCGGCATGGGGCGCATGAAGCGCATCCTCGAGATCGATTATGAAAATGGCTGCGTCGTGGTCGAGCCCGGCGTCACCAATCTGAACATCACCAAGGCGGTGGAAGCCCAGGGCTTCTATTACGCGCCCGATCCCTCCAGCCAGGTTGCCTGCACCATCGGCGGCAATGTGGCGGAGAATTCCGGCGGGTTGCACTGCCTGAAATATGGCCTGACCACCAACAATCTGCTGGGCGTCACCTTGGTGCTGCCGGGCGGCGAGATCGTCACCCTGGGCGGCAAGTGCGGCGCGCAGGGCGGGCTTGATCTGCTGGGCGTAGTTACCGGCTCGGAAGGCCTGCTGGGCATCGTCGTTGAGGTGGTGGTGAAGATCCTGCGCAAGCCGCCGGTCACGCGCACCCTGATGGCGTCCTTCGACACCGTGGCCGCCGCCGGTGCCTGCGTCGCCGCCATCATCGCCGATGGCGTGGTGCCCGCCGCCATGGAGTTCATGGACGGACGCGCCGCCGCAGCGATCGAAAGCTATAACCAGCCGGGCTATCCCGCCGGCGCCGAAGCTATCCTGATCATCGACGCCGATGGCGTCCAGGCCGACGTCACCCATGCCATCTCGCGTGTGACCGCTATCGTGGCGCAAAGCGGCGGCAAGACGGTGGAAGCCACCGACGAAAAACAGCGCACCCGCATCTGGTCGGGCCGCAAGGCTGCGTTTGCCGCCATGGGGCGCCTTGCGCCCGACATGATCTGCATGGATGGCACCATCCCGCGCCATGCCCTGCCGCAGGTACTGGACGAGATGGCTGTCCTGTCCGAACAATATGGCCTGGGCTTCTGCAATGTCTTTCATGCCGGCGACGGCAATCTCCACCCCCTGATCATTTTCGACGTGATGAAGAAAGGCGAGTTCGAGCGCGCCGAGGCTTTCGGGGCCGACATATTGCGCCTGTGCGTCAAGGTCGGCGGCGTGCTGTCGGGCGAACATGGCGTCGGCATCGAAAAACGCGACCTGATGACCGAGATGTTCAGCGAGGCCGACCTCGACCAGCAGCATCGCGTGAAATGCGCCTTCGATTCCCAGGGCCTGTTCAATCCGGGCAAGGTGTTCCCCACTTTGTCGGCCTGCGTCGAGCAGGGCCATATCCATGTCCATGGCGCGCAATTGCCCCATCCGCACCTGCCGCGCTTCTAGATGAGCAGCGTTTCCAGCACTGCCGAGATCGTCGAGTTCGTGCACGCCGCGCGGGCCAACAGATCGCCGTTCGAGATTGTGGCGGGCGGTACCCGCCGCGCCGTCGGCAATCCGCTGGGGGAGCTGTCGCAGCTCAATGTTTCCGGCCTTTCCGGGATCCTAAAATATGAGCCCGAAGAACTGATCATCACCGCCGCGCCCGCCACGCCGCTGGCGGAAATCGTCAGCGTTCTGGCGGCTAGGAACCAGCGCCTGGGCTTCGATCCCGCCGACTGGTCGCAGCTGCTGGGTTCCAATGGCGTGGCGACGCTGGCAGGGGCCATGTCCTGCGACGCTTCGGGTTCAGGACGCCTGCGCCATGGTCCGGCGCGCGACTCCCTGCTGGGCTTTCACGGCGTCAACGGACAGGGCGCGTTTTTCCGCGCTGGCAGCAAGGTGGTGAAGAATGTCACCGGCTTTGATTTGCCCAAGCTGGTCTGCGGCGCCTTCGGAACGCTCTGCGTGCTGACCGAAGTGACGTTTCGCGTCTATCCCCGCCCCTCCCATTTTGCGATCCTGGTCATGCCGGATGTGTTGCCGGAAATCGGCTTTTCAGCCTTGCGCAAGATCGCGCAAAGCGCGCTGGAGCCGGCCGGCCTGGCCTATCTGCCGGGTAATATCGCACCAGCCATGGGGCAGGGCTCGGCGCTGATCCGGCTGGAAGGCGCCAGCCAGCCGCTGGAAGAAAAAATCGCGCTGGCGCACGGATTGCTCGGAAACGCCATGACCCGTCTGGAGGGCGACGACCCGTTCGGGGCCATCGGCAGCGGCGAGAAATTCGCGCGCATCCCTGGCGATATCTGGCGAGTGATGATTGCACCGTCCGAAGCGCCGCGCGTGGCCAAGGAACTGAACGCGTCGCACTGGTTGGGCGACCTCGCCGGCGGCTTGCTGTGGCTGGCCGCGCCATCGTCGGATGCCGCGCGCATCCGTGGCATCGCCGCAGCGGCGCAAGGTCAGGCGATGCTACTGCGCGCCAGTGCAGAAACCCGCACCGCCATTGGCCTGTATGCGCCGCAGCCACCCGCCCTGGCGGCGCTGAACCGCAGCGTCAGGGCCGCCTTCGATCCGCTTTCCCTCTTCAATCCGGGCCGGCTCTAGATGAAATACGCTTTTACACCAGAGCAGCTTGCCGATCTGCAGCTCGGTCCCGCCGCCGCCGCGGTACGCTCCTGCGTCCATTGCGGTATCTGCACCGCCACCTGTCCCACCTATGTGCTGCTGGGCGACGAGCGCGACAGCCCGCGCGGCCGCATCGTGCTGATGAAGGACATGCTGGAAAAGGGCGGGGCGCCCACGAAGGAACAGGTGCACCACATCGACCGCTGCCTGTCCTGCCTGAACTGCAAGACGGCCTGTCCCTCCAGCGTCAACTATCAGCGGCTGGTCGATCAGGCGCGCGTCCATATCCAGGAACACTATCAGCGCCCGCTGGGCGAGCGCATTCTGCGCTGGACCATCGCCAAGGTGATGACGCGCCCCAGCTTGGTTCGCATCGGGCTGTTGCTGGCGAAAATCGGCGCCCCCATCGTCATGATCATGCCCGGCCGGCTGGGCGCCATGGCACGCATTGGTCTTTCCGCGCACCCCCAGGGACCGGAGCCGACACATTTCCCCAAGCCTGCGGTGGTGAAGCAGCGCATCGCCATCATGCCGGGCTGCGTGCAAGGCGCGCTCAGTCCGCAGATCGACGGCGCCGTGGGCCGGGTACTGGCACGGCGCGGCATTGAGCTGGTGGCGCTGGAAGGTTCGGGCTGTTGCGGCGCGCTGCCCCATCATATGGGCCGCGAACATGACTCCCAGCAATGGGCCAAGAAGGCGATCATTGCCTATGAACAGGGCCAGTATGACGGCGTGCTGATCACCGCCACGGGCTGCTCCGCGCAGTTGAAGGATTACGCGCACCAGTTCGCCGGGGACTCGGTGTGGGAGCCGCGCGCGCGGAAATTCGCCGCCGATGCGCGCGATTTCGCCGAACTTTGTGCGCCCGTCAGCGTGACGCCGCCGCAAGCACTGCGTGTCGCCTATCATCCAGCCTGCTCGCTGCAGAACAGCCTGAAGCTGAATGGATCGGGCGAGGCGATGCTGGAAGCGGCCGGCTTCACCGTCACGCCTTTCGCGGAATCGCACCTGTGCTGCGGTTCGGCTGGCACCTATTCCATCCTGCAGCCGGAACTTTCCGCCGCCCTGCGCAGTCGCAAGCTGGGCAACATCGCCGCCGCCGAGCCGGACGTGCTGGTCAGCGGCAATATTGGCTGTCTGCAGCACCTGGCGGCGGGGGCGGGCAAGCTGCAGCCTATCTTGCATCTGGCGGAGTTGTTGGATTGGGCAGAAGGCGGCCCGAAACCAGCCAATCTGGACCTGCCGCGCGCCTAGAATTGGCCATCTGGCCGCTTTAAGCTGCCGCCATGCGCCCGGCCTTTTCGCTGTTTTTCTCGCTTCTGTCTGGCCTGCTCCTGTCCGGCGTGGCCACCGCCGCGCCTGCGCAAAAAGCCGCGCTCGCGCCCAAGCCCAAAAGCATGGAGAGTGAAGCGGACCTCCTGGCCCAATTGCAGAAAGCGGGCACGCCGGAAGCCGCCAAGCCGATCGCGGAAAAGCTGGAAGCGATGTTTCGTGTCTCCGGCAATGCCAGTGTCGACCTGCTGATGACCCGCGCCGGGGCAGCCGCTGCCGCCGCGGACAAGGCCGTGGCCAGGAAGCTGATAAATGCCGTGACCACCATCGCGCCGCGCTATGCTGAGGGCTGGCGCGCCCGCGCCGCGCTGGAAAATGCGGCGGGCGATGACGCCGCCGCCATGGTCAGTTTGCAAAAATCCGTGCAGCTCAACCCGCGCCACTTCCCCGCCATGATGGAGCTGGCCGACATGCTGGAGGAATATGGCGACAAGCCCCAGGCGCTGAAACTCTACCGGGGCGCGCTGGCGCTCAATCCCCAACTGGAAGGGGCGGAGCGCCGGGTTCGCGAACTGACCCGTGACGTCGAAGGCCAGGATATCTGAGGCGATGGGCCTGCTGGTCGTATGCCTTGTGATGCTTGCGCTGCTGCCATCTGCGGCCTTTGCCGTGCCGTCGCTGGCCGGCACCTGGTTCGGCCATGGCCAGCCGGACGACAAGGGCGCGATGTATCTGGACAGGATGCTGCCGAGCGGCGAATTCCGTGTCCATCACCGCACCTGCATCAAGGGCAAGGCGTTCGACCAGGCCGCCGCCGGCCGCTGGTCGCAGTCGGCGGGCGGCTTCACCATCACGATCCAGACCGTGAATGGTGAAGAGAATCCCAGGACCGACGCCTACAGGATTGTCTCAATCGATGCGCAGAAGCAGCATTACGTCTATCTGCGGACCAACTTCGCCTATCACGCGCGGCGGGTGGCCGGTGATTTCAAAATGCCGGCCTGCGACCTGATCAGCTAGGTCTATTGCCCTTCGCTTTCTCTCTGGGAGTTCGGCACTAAAATCGATCCACTGGATCGATTTGACCGGCAAATCGGTCGTGCCTCACTCTTCGACAAACGCTACCCGCAGCATATTGGTGGCGCCGGTGGTGCCCAGCGGCACGCCCGCGGTGATGACTATGCGTTCGCCCGCCACGGCAAAGCCTTCCTGCCGCGCGATCTGCGAGGCGCGCTTCACCATGTCGTCGAAATCGCGAATGTCCTCGGTCATGATGCTGTGGGTGCCCCAGACCAGGGTCAGCCGCCGCGCCGTTTCGATGCTGGGGGTGGGCGCGATGATGGGCGCCGAGGACCGCTCGCGCGCCGCGCGCAGGGCGGTGATGCCTGACTTGGTCCAGCACACGATGGCGCGGGCCTCGATGGTCTCGGTCACTTCATGCACCGCCGCCATGATGGCGTCGGGCGTGGTCTTTTCCGGCACGCCGCGCTGGGCTTCGATATAAGAGCGATAAAGCTCGTCATCCTCCACCGCCATGGCGATGCGGTCCATGGTCTGCACCGCTTCCACAGGGTAAGAACCGGACGCCGATTCTGCCGACAGCATCACAGCATCGGCACCGTCGAACACTGCCGTCGCCACATCCGACACTTCGGCGCGAGTGGGCATGGGCGACGTGATCATGGATTCCAGCATCTGGGTCGCGACCACCACCGGCTTGCCTGCTTTGCGCGCGGCATGGGTAATCTGCTTCTGCAGGCCCGGCACCCGCTCCAGCGGCATTTCCACGCCCAGATCGCCGCGTGCCACCATCAGCGCGTCGGCCAGTTCCAGGATGCCGTGCAGCGAGTCCAGCGCCTTGGGCTTTTCGATCTTGGCCAGCACCCAGGCACGGCCCGCCACGATCTTCTTCAATTCGGCCACGTCTTCCGAGCGCTGCACAAAGCTCAGCGCGATCCAGTCCACGCCCAACTCCAGCGCCGCGTCTAGGTCAGCGCGGTCCTTGGGCGTCATGGCGGACATGGGCAGCAAGGTGTCGGGCATGTTGACGCCCTTGCAGTCCTTGATTTCGCCCGCCACTTCCACCACGGCTTCGGCGAAGGTATCGGCCTTGCGCAGCAGGCGCAGCCGCACCTTGCCGTCGTCGATCAGCAGGGCGTGCTTTTGCTTGATGGCCTGGAAGATTTCCGGGTGCGGGATCGGAAGTTCGTCCGGCGTATTGCTGGTTTCACCCAGGATCAGCTTGATGCGCTCTCCTTCTTTGAGCATGCGCGGTCCGCCGTTGAGCCGGCCCAGCCGGATCTTGGGACCTTGCAGGTCGCACAACACGCCGATCGGACGGCCCACTTCTTCCGACAAGCTGCGCAGATCACCCACCATCTGCTTCAGCATCTCATGGCTGGTATGGCTCATATTGATGCGAAAGACGTCGACGCCGGCGTCGAACAGCGCCCGCATCATCGCCCTGGTGTTGGAAGCCGGCCCAAGCGTGGCCAATATTTTTGTTTTTCTGCGACGGCGCATGGCTGATCCTAGTTGGAAAGATTCTGAGTCCAGTCGGCTTTCTTGCCGGTGTCCACTTCAAAAAAACCGCGACGGTCAAAGCCGCGCCCGGCGCACGTGCCGCGGCCGGCCGCCTTGAAGCGGCTGTCGGGCGCGACGCAGAAATGCGTTTTGCCTTCCCAGGCCCCGGCGGCGCCATCGCTGGCATAAAGGTAATAGAAGCGTCCCTGCAACGGCCCCGTCAGGATGCTGGTACAGGCCTTGGGCTTGATCGTCCACCAGCCTTCGCTGGTCCAGCTGGTGCCGTCGAAGCGGCCGATGGCGACACGGGTGGCCAGGCTGGTCTTGTTGCAGACATTGAAGGCGGCAAGCGCCGGGGCGGGCCCCAAAAGAGTTAGGGTCACAGCCAGAAGGAGGGTCGTGCGACGCATCGTAAGGTCCGGTTTGGCGCGAAACCAGTTGTCCGTCAACGGGACGCGGCCCTATATGGCAGGCCCATGACGCAAACCGCCTTTGAAGCCGTGCCGGCCAGCGCAAAGTCACCTCTTTTGCTGCTATGCGATCATGCCTCCAACGCTCTACCCCCGGGATTCGGCACGCTGGGCCTGGACCCAGCGCTATTCGCCACCCACATCGCCTATGACATCGGCGCGGCACAGGTGACACGGGCGCTGGCGGCGGCCTATGGCGCGCCCGCGCTGCTTGGGGGCTGGTCGCGGCTTTTGATCGACCTTAACCGCGGTGCCGAAGATCCCACTCTGGTGATGAAGTTGTCGGACGGCAGCATCATTCCGGGCAACCGGAACGCGGATGCGGCCGAGGTGTCGCGGCGCATCGCGCAGTTTCACGCCCCCTATCACGCCGCCATCCGGGATGAGTTGGACCGCATCGGTCCTGGCGCCGTGATTGTCTCGATGCACAGCTTCACGCCGTCATGGAAGAGTGTGCCACGGATCTGGGATGTGGGCGTGCTTTATGACCGCGACACGCGGCTGTCCTCGCCGCTGATGGCCCGACTGGATGAGGCTGGTTTCACCGTCGGCGACAATGAGCCTTATACCGGCGCGCTGGAAGGCGATACGCTTTACACCCATGGCACCCTAGGCGATCTGCCGCATGTGCTGATCGAAATGCGGCAGGATTTGATTGTCGACGATGCCGGCGCAGAAGCCTTTGCGTTGCGGCTCAAGCCCATACTGGATGCGGCGCTCCTGGATATGCACAGCCGGGCCTAACTTCCGCGTTGCGCCGCTTCGCGCGGGCGGGCTAGGGTCCGCCGCTCTTCAAAATTCGAGTTCCCAGTATGACCAAATCCGGCTTCGCCAAAGACCAGCTAAAATCCTTCATTAATCGCATCGAGCGGTTGGAGGAAGAGCGTGCCGCGCTCTCTGCCGACATCAAGGAAGTGTATAGCGAGGCCAAGGGCACCGGCTTTGACACCAAGATCATGCGCCAGGTGATCCGCATGCGCAAACTCGACAAGGCCGACTTCCAGGAACAGGAAGCGATGCTCGATCTCTATTTGACCGCGATGGAAATGCGCTAGCAGCATTGCTGGCGCAAAAGAAAACGGCCCGTTCGCAAGAACGGGCCGTTTCTTTTTTCGTCAACGTGATCAGCCCGTTTTGCGAACTGCCGGCTGAACCGACTCGTCGGTATCCAGGGCCACGCCTGCCGTCGGCTCGTTCTGCAGTTCCGGCTCTAGGCCGAATTTCTTCAGCTTACGATAGAGAGTCGAGCGGCCGATGCCCAGGCGCCGCGCCACTTCGGACATATGTTCTTCATAGCGCGCAATGGCCATGCGGATGATTTCCGATTCCATCTCCTCGAATTTTCGGATATGGCCTGCGCCGTCCGTGGCGTTGAGCGCATAGGCCGAGCCGGCGGGCAGGGCGGGTGCGTAACCGCCGGCAGCGGGCGCCGGCACATTCTGGCGCACCAGCGTGTCCACGCCCATCGCAGCGGCGATCTACGGGAAATCGCAGACATCCAGCAGCGCGCCGTCGCACAGCACGACAGCGCGGAAAATGGTGTTTTCCAGCTGGCGCACATTGCCCGGCCAGTTGAAGGTTTCCAGCAGCTGGCTGGCCTGGGGCGTGAGGCTGGAGACCGGCTTGTTCTCTTCGGCTGCGAATCGTTCGATGAAGTGACGTGCCAGGGGCGCGATGTCGCTGGTGCGATTGCGCAGGCTCGGCACCATGATGGGGAACACGTTGAGGCGATAATACAGGTCTTCGCGGAAGGTGTTTTCCTTGGCCATCTGGCCCAGGTCGCGGTTGGTGGCGGCGACGATGCGCACATCCACTTTCAAGGGGCGCTTGGAGCCGACGGGATCGACTTCGCCTTCCTGCAGGGCGCGCAGCAGCTTGACCTGCATGTCCAGGCGCAGCTCGCCGATTTCGTCCAGGAACAGGGTGCCGCCGTCGGCTTCCTGGAACTTGGCCAGATGCTTGTCGGAGGCGCCGGTGAACGAGCCCTTCTCATGGCCGAACAGGATGGATTCGATCAGGTTCTCCGGGATCGCGCCGCAGTTCACCGTTACGAACGGCTTGCCCGAACGGCCCGAGGTGCCCTGGATGGCGCGGGCGATCAGTTCCTTGCCGGCGCCGCTTTCGCCTTCGATCAGCACCGGGATGTCGGACTGGGCGGCGCGAGTGCCCAGGCGGAACACCTGCTCCATTTCCGGCGACGAGGCGATTATGTCGTCGAAGGTCAGCTTGTTGCCCGCCTTCTTCTTCAGCTGCTTCACTTCACCCGACAGGGTGCCGATCTTCAGCTGGTTTTGGATGGAGACCGCGATGCGTTCCGGGCTGGCCGGCTTGACCAGGAAGTCATTGGCGCCGGCGCGCATGGCCTCGACAGCGGAATCGATGCCGCCCTTGGCGGTGAGCACGATCACCGGCAGGTCGGGATTGCTGAGACGCAGCTTGGCCAGGACTTCCAGGCCGCCCATGTCGGGCATCACTAGGTCGAGCATCATCAGGGTGATCTGGTCGCCGCGCGGGCCGCCGATCAGGTCCAAAGCGGGCTGGCCTCCGGGCGCGGTGACGACCTGCATGCCGCTGCGCGTTATCGCAGCTTCCAGCAAACGGCGCTGAACCGGATCATCGTCCACGACAAGAATGGTCTGCGCCATGACAAAGGCCTTCCAAGAATGAAGCCGCATTGTCGTCGGCACAGGTAAATGTGGTATTTAAGTCTGTCCTTATCCGGTGAAGGCAACCGGGCGATTCGATGCTTAAGAAAAGCTGAATTGGCGCTATCCACAGCGCCGGGTCCCAAATGCACCTCGGAAACCGCCGGAAACACGGGCAAGAAAGGCTGAATAAAGCCCGTTGCCGCAGCGCCCGCGTTTGCTATATTCCGACCACTTTCAAAGACAGTGGGGAGCCGAAATGGCGCACGAACACGATTATCAGCCCGGTTCCATGGATATCAGCCAGCACAAGAAGTCCTATGCTGGCTTCATCGCCTTCACCAAGTGGTCGTTCGCGGGGATCATGCTGATCATGATTTTCCTCGCCATTTTCCGCACCAACTGATCGCGACCCGATAAGGTGCGGCTCGCGGTCCCCAAGGAAACACGAGCGGGCGAGACGCGGGTTGCCGCGACCCCGGAGTCCATCAAAAAATTCAAGGCGCTCGGCCTGGAGGTCGTTGTGCAGGCGGGCGCGGGCGCCGGCGCGCGCATTGCCGATGCCGATTATATCGCTGCCGGGGCGAGCGTTGCGCCGGACGCGGCCACGACCCTGAAGGACGCCGACATTGTCCTGAAGGTGCGCGGACCGGAAGACAGCGAGATTTCGCAGATGAAAAACGGTGCGGTGCTGGCAGCCTTGCTGGCGCCGCATGCCGAGAAGGACGCCATCGCTTCGCTGGCGTCGCAGGGCGTTATCGCCTTCGCCATGGAATTTCTGCCGCGCATCAGCCGCGCCCAGTCCATGGACGTGCTGTCCTCCCAGGCAAATCTTGCCGGCTATAAGGCGGTGATCGATGCTGCCGCCCAGTTCGGCCGCGCCATGCCGATGATGATGACGGCGGCGGGTACCATTGCGCCCGCGCGCGTGCTGGTGATGGGCGTGGGCGTGGCGGGGCTGCAGGCCATCGCCACCGCCAAGCGGCTGGGCGCCATCGTCAGCGCCACAGACGTGCGTCCGGCCACCAAAGAACAGGTGGAGTCGCTGGGCGGTACCTTCGTCGCGGTGATGGACGAGGAATTCAAGAACGCCCAGACCGCCGGCGGCTATGCCAAGGAAATGAGCTCCGAATATCAGGCCAAGCAGGCGGCACTGACCGCCGAGACTATCAAGAAGCAGGACATCGTCATTACCACCGCGCTGATCCCGGGCCGCAAGGCGCCGATCCTGGTCAATGAGGAGATGATCAAGTCTATGAAACGGGGCTCGGTGATCGTGGACCTGGCGGCGGGCGCGGGCGGCAACACGCCTTTGTCGAAGCCGGATGAAGTGGTCGAGGTCCATGGCGTCACTATCATGGGCTACACCAACCTGCCGGGCCGGCTTTCGACCGATGCATCCTCGCTCTATGCCCGCAACTTGTTCAATTTCGTGTCGCTGATCGTGGACAAGAAGTCGGGCGCGCTGGCGATCGACTGGAGTGACGAAATCGTCAAGGGCGCCGCCGTCACCAAAGACGGTGCGCCGGTGGTCAGGGGCTAGATATGGAAACTATGGTCATCGATCCCTTTGTCTTCCGTTTTTCCATATTCGTGCTGGCGATCTTCGTCGGTTATTTCGTGGTGTGGGGCGTGACGCCCGCACTGCACACCCCGCTGATGGCGGTGACCAATGCAATCTCCTCGGTGATCGTGGTGGGCGCGCTGATCGCGGTGGCGGTGCCGGTGATCGACGATGCGTCCTGGGTTTCCAAGGGGTTGGGCTTCTTCGCCCTGATCCTGGCATCGGTGAATATCTTCGGCGGCTTTTTGGTCACCAGCCGGATGCTGGCGATGTACAAGAAGAAAGAAAAAAAATGAGCGCGAATCCCAATATCGCCGCGCTCCTTTATCTCGTCGCCGGCTCGCTTTTTATCCTAGCGCTGAAGGGCCTGTCGTCGCCGGCCTCCAGCCGCGCGGGCAACCGCAACGGCATGATCGGCATGACCATCGCGGTTCTCACCACCCTGTGGATTTCCGGCGTCAGCGACCCGATCACATGGGCGCTGGTGATCGGCGGCCTGGGTATCGGCGGCACCATCGGCGCAGTGATGGCCAAGCGCATCGCCATGACCAACATGCCCCAGCTGGTGGCGGCGTTTCACAGCCTGGTCGGCCTGGCCGCCGTCCTGACCGCCGGCGCGGCGCTATATTCACCCGAAGCCTTCGGCATCGGCACGCCCGGCGCTGTTCATGCCCAGAGCCTGATCGAGATGAGCCTGGGCGTTGCCATCGGCGCCATCACCTTCTCTGGTTCGGTTATCGCCTTCGCCAAGCTCAACGGTAATATGTCCGGTGCGCCCATCATCCTGCCGGCGCGGCAACTGCTCAATATCCTGATCTTCGTGACGATCATCGGGCTGGTCGGTTGGTTCGCCGTGGACCAGGCCTATTGGATGTTCTGGGCCATCACCGTCCTCAGCTTCATCTTTGGCATTACGCTCATCATCCCCATCGGCGGCGCCGACATGCCGGTAGTGGTCTCGATGCTGAATTCCTATTCGGGCTGGGCCGCTGCTGCCTTGGGCTTCACCCTGGAAAACACCGCCCTGATCATCACCGGCGCGCTGGTGGGTTCCTCGGGCGCGATCCTGTCCTACATCATGTGTAAGGGCATGAACCGCAGCTTTGTCAGCGTCATCGCCGGCGGCTTCGGCGGCGAGACCGGCGGCCCCAAGGGCCCGGCGGAAACCCGCCCTGTCAAACAGGGCTCGTCCGACGACGCCGCTTTCATCATGAAAAACGCTTCGAGCGTCATCATCGTGCCCGGCTACGGCATGGCGGTGGCCCAGGCCCAGCACGCGTTGCGTGAAATGGCCGACAAGCTGAAGAAAGAGGGCGTAAAGGTCAGCTACGCCATTCATCCGGTGGCGGGCCGCATGCCGGGCCACATGAACGTGCTGCTGGCGGAAGCCAATGTGCCGTATGACGAAGTGTTCGAACTAGAAGACATCAATTCCCAATTCGCCCAGGCCGATGTCGCTTACGTGATCGGTGCCAACGATGTCACCAATCCCTCGGCCAAGACCGATCCCAAGTCGCCGATCTTCGGGATGCCGATCTTGGACGTGGAAAAGGCCAAGACCGTGCTGTTCATCAAGCGCGGCATGGGTTCGGGCTATGCCGGCGTCGAGAACGAGCTGTTCTTCCGCGACAACACCATGATGCTGTTTGCCGACGCCAAGAAGATGACGGAAGAAATCGTCAAGGCGCTGGATCACTAACAGCGCGGGGGCGGGAATGGCGGGCCACAAGGTTGATCGCAAGGACGCGATGGTAATCGGCGGCGCCTCCGTTGGCACCGTGTTCGAATGGTATGACTTCTATCTCTACGGATCGCTGGCCACCTACATCACCCGGCACTTTTTTTCCGGCGTGAATGAAACCACCGGTTACATCTTCGCCCTCCTGGCCTTCGCGGCAGGCTTTGCGGTGCGCCCCTTCGGCGCGCTGATCTTCGGGCGGCTGGGCGATCTGTGGGGGCGCAAGAACACCTTCCTGGTCACCATGCTGCTGATGGGTGTATCGACCTTCGCGGTCGGCCTTCTTCCCTCTTACGCCAGTGTCGGGGTGATCGCCCCAATCGCGCTGGTGTCGCTGCGCCTGATCCAGGGTCTGGCGCTGGGCGGGGAATATGGCGGCGCGGCCACCTATGTCGCCGAACATGCACCGCCCGGGCGGCGCGGCTTTTACACCAGCTGGATTCAGACCACTGCGACGGTGGGGCTGTTCCTCAGCCTGATCGTGATCATGGTCACCCGCAACCAGCTGGGTACCCAGGACTTTGCCGAGTGGGGCTGGCGGCTGCCCTTCCTGCTGTCGGGCGTGCTGCTGGGCGTGTCGCTTTGGATTCGCCTGCGCCTGAACGAAAGCCCGGTGTTCCAGCGGCTGGTCAAGGAAGGCAAAACCTCGAAAAAGCCGCTCACCGAGGCCTTCGCCAACAAGAAGAACCTCAAGCTGGTGATCCTAGCGCTGGCGGGCCTCACGGCGGGGCAGGCGGTGGTCTGGTACACCGGCCAGTTCTACGCGCTGTTCTTCCTGGAAAAGATCCTGAAGGTAGACGGTGCGCTGACCAACCAGCTGGTCGCCTGCGGCCTGGCCATCGGCACCCCCTTCATCATCCTGTTCGGCTGGTTGTCGGACAAGATCGGGCGCAAGCCCATCATCCTGGGCGGCTGCCTGCTCGCGGCGCTGACCTACTTCCCGCTGTTCCATGCC
Organism: Rhizobium sp. Q54; assembly: GCA_945860165.1. GTDB lineage: Bacteria > Pseudomonadota > Alphaproteobacteria > Micropepsales > Micropepsaceae > Rhizomicrobium. Next base: position 50,241 of record CAMAPL010000006.1, on the reverse strand, counting down.
CTGACGGCGGCCGCCAATCCCAGCCTGGCCGCTGCGTCGCAGCGCGCCCCCATCACCGTCATCGCCGACCCGGCCGGCTGCGCCTTCCAGTTCGATCCCGTGGGCAAGGCGGCGTTCAACTCGTCCTGCGACATCGCCAAGTCCTATCTCGCCCGCGCCGGCCTGCCTTACCGCAATGAAAGCGCCGCGCCCGGCACGCTGGCGCGGGTCTCGGTCGGCGATACCGCGCTGCCATCCTTCGACGGCCATGCGCTGGACAAGGCGGAACTGGCCGCACGCCGCACCGCTTGGGAGGCAGAGGCCGCCGCCGCGCTTGCCGCCGCCGGCTATCCCACCTCGTCTGATAGCGCCACGGTCAACAAGCCGGCGGTGATCGCCATCCTCGCCGTGCTGATGATCTATGTCGCCATGGTCTATGGCCCTATCGCCGCCATGCTGGTGGAAATGTTCCCCGCCGCCATCCGCTACACCTCGATGAGCCTGCCCTATCACATCGGCAATGGCTGGTTCGGCGGCTTTCTGCCGACCACCGCCTTCGCCATGGTGGCGGCCAGTGGCGACATCTTCTACGGCCTCTGGTACCCGGTGATCGTGGCCGGGCTTACCTTCGTGATCGGACTGTTCTTCATTCGCGAAACCCGCAATGCCAATATCGATGCATGACAATACGAGAAGCACGGCTTCCCGCTGACGAGCCGGCCATCCTGTCTTTCATCAATGGGTTGCAGGATTACGAGGCCGCATTCGAGCCGGACCGCCGCCGCGACCCCAATTTTTCCATCGAGCATTGGCGCGAACTTCAGCATCGCTGCGCCGAAAAGCACGGCACAATGCTGATTGCGCAGGATGCGGACAAAGCCGCGGGCTGGGCCTTTGCCTATGACCAGAATGCCGAACTCTTCATCGTCGAGCCGGAGCGCCGCCACGGCTTCCTGGCGGAAATCTTCGTGATGCCCGAAGCGCGCGGCAAGGGGTTGGGACGAGCGCTGATCGCGGGATGCGAGGACTGGGCGCGCGAACGCTGCCACAAGCTGCTAACCATCGGCGTCCTGACGCGCAACGCCCATGCGATCCGCGCTTATGAAGGCGCCGGCTATGCGCCTTATACGCTGATGCTGCGGCGGTATCTGGGTTAGACCGCAGACTTGAATTTCCCCGTTCATGTCCTAGATTGAAGGTGCGCAGGACGACCTCGCGCATTCCCCCAGTAACGCCCGGAACGGCCCGGCTCTTAGGCAAGAGCCGTAATGGTTTGGTTTTATCTTGTTCTCGCGGGCGCCCTGGAAATCGTCTGGGCTTACTATCTCAAACAGTCGCAGGGCTTCACGCGCCCGGGTCCCACCATCATCACGCTGGTATCGCTGGTGGGCAGCCTGCTGTTCCTGTCGTTGTCGCTACGCGCCCTGCCGCTGGGGACTGCCTATGCGATCTGGACCGGCATTGGCGCGATCGGGACTTTCGCGCTGGGCATCGCGCTGCTGGGTGAACCGGCCAGCGCCATGCGCCTTGCAGCGGCGGGACTGATCGTGAGCGGGCTGGCGCTGATGAAACTGTCGGTATGAGCGCCGACTATTTCAGGCCGCCAATCCTGCAGATTTCTTTCCACTCATCAGCCCGCACCGGCTGCACCGAGAGCCGGAAGCTGTTGACCAGCGACATCTCCGCCAGCTTGGGGCTGGTCTTGGCATCGGCCAGGGTCACGGGCGTGGGCATGTCCTTGACCGCCTTGACCACCACCAGGCCGAACTGGCCTTTCTCGTCGGTGGGATCGGGGCGGTATTCGCCGATCACTTCCACGATCCCCACCACGGCTTTCTGGTTGCCCGAATGATAGAAGAAGCCCAGATCGCCTTTCTTCATCGCCTTCATGTTCAGCTTGGCGGTGTGATTGCGTACCCCGCTCCAAGGTTCGCCCTTGGCGCCCTTTTTCTTCTGCTGGTCCCATGACCATGTTTCCGCTTCGGTCTTGAACAACCAGTAGGCCATCTATTCCGCTTTCAACTTTCTTCCCATCAACCGCAACACCGCTTCACCCGGCGGCAGCGCACCGCTGAGAAGATCGGCCATCGCCTCGGCGATAGGCATTTCCACGCCCGCCATTTTGGCGCGTGCCACCAGGGCCGGCGCCGTGGACGCGCCTTCCGCTAATGGCTGGCCGGGTGCGCTGAGATCGGCGACGGTTTTCCCCGCGCCCAGTTCGGCGCCGAAGGAAAAATTGCGCGAGGATTTGCTGGTGGCGGTCAAAACCAGATCGCCCAGGCCAGACAGGCCCATCAGGGTTTCGCGCTTGGCGCCAAGGCTCTCGCCCAGCCGTGCCAGTTCCGCGAAGCTTCGGGCCAGCAATGCGGCACGGGCATTTTCGCCCAGCCCCATGCCTTCGACCACGCCGCAGGCGATGGCATAGACATTCTTCGCCGCCCCGCCCAAGGCCACGCCGGTCAGGTCGTCGCTGGCATAGGGGCGGAAGGTGGCCGAGCCCAGGCTGGCCTGCAGCATCGCCGCCAGATGGCCTTTGGCGGCGATGGTCACCGCAGTGGGAAGGCCGCGCGCCACATCGCGCGCGAAGGAAGGGCCCGACAGAATGGCGGCCGCGGCTTGCGGCGCGGCCTGCTCGAGCACTTCGGTCACCAGTTTTCCGCTGCCCTGTTCGATGCCCTTGGCGCAGATCACCAGCGGGTGGCCGTCGCGCAAATGCGGTTTCAACCGGTCGGCAAAGCCATGCAGCGCCTGCGCCGGCACCACCAGCAGCAGGGCATCGGCCTTGGCGGCCTCGGCCAGGTCGCCAGTGGCGATCAGTTCCGCGGGCATGGTCACGCCCGGCAGAAAACGGTTTTCGCGCCGCGCGTGGATCGACGCCAGGGCATCGGGCTCGCGCACCCACAGGGTGGTCTTGCGCCCAGCCCTCAGCGCCGCCAGCGCCAAGGCTGTGCCCCAGGCGCCCGCGCCTAGGACTGCGATATGGGAAAATGGAGAATCGGTCATTAAATCGTTGGTTGCTTATTCAGGTTTGGACCCTATCTTGCCCCAGAGTGGCCGCAAAGACGGGCTTCCTGCAAACCGCCCGATTTTCTCCCCATTGCCGTGTGAGCCTTCACAGATGCGCCGCTTCCGCCTTCTTCTCACCGCCGCCTTGTCTGTGTTCTGCCTGACCGGCGCCGGTCAGCCGGTTCCCCAGCGGCTGTACCAGGCCTATAGCGCGCAGGAAAAAGCCCAGCTGGACAGGATCAGCGCCTATCTCAACGGCATCCGCACCCTCCGGAGCGAATTCGTCCAGATCGGGCCGGAAGGCGGCGCTGACCAAGGCGAGCTGTATATCGAAAAACCGGGCCGCATCCGGTTTGCTTTCCGTCAGCCCAACCCGGTGACGATCGTCGCCACCGGCGGCGCGATTTATGTGAAGAATGCCCGCCTCAACACAGTGGACAAATACGACCTGTCCGACACGCCGCTGGGACTGCTGCTGAACGACAAGGTGGACCTGGCGCGCAACAAGGCGGTGCTGGGCGTGGCCGAGCAGAACGGCGCCCTGATCGTGCGCGCCCGCACCAGCGCCAATCGCAACAATTCCAACATCACGCTGGTCTTTTCCACGCCCGGCCTCGAGCTGCGGCAATGGACGGTCAAGGACAATCAGGGCGGCGTCACCACCGTGGCGCTGCAAAGCCCGCAGATCGGCGCCAGCCTGGACCAGGCGCTTTTCACGGTGCCGGTCAAGACCGCCAAGATCAAGCAAAGCAGCAACTAAATGCCGGCCTGTGGCGATCGTCACTGATCTCCGGCTGGTGGACGGCATGGCGACTCATCAGGCCAATGACGAGTATGTCACCGCGTTGCGCGATAGCGCGGGCGTGTTGCCGTTTTTGTTTCTCTCGACCGATGCGCCGCTGGCGGTGGAAGCCATCCTGGATGCGGCGGACGGGCTGTTGTTCACGGGCGCGCCGTCCACAATGTCGCGCCGTCATACTATGGCGGCAGCGATCCCAGGTCCGGCACCGCGCTGGACGAAACGCGCGATGCCACCACCTTGCCGCTGCTGCGCGCGGCGTACCGGTGCTCGCCATCCGCCGCGGCTTTCAGGAACTCAATGTCGTGCTGGGCGGCACCCTGAATCAGCACGTCTATGAGATCGCCGGCTGACTGGATCACCGCGAGGCGCCCGGCGTGTCACTGGACGAGGAACATGCGCCCGCTCATGCCATTGCCCTCGTGCCGGGCGGAATGCTAGCGCGCCTATCTGGCCAGACCGACGCCATGGTCAACTTGCTGCACGATCAGGGCGTGGGCCGCCTGACACCGGGGCTGAAAACCGAAGCGGTCGCGCCCGACGGGCAGATCGAAGCGGTGTCGATGCCACAGGGGGCTGTCTTCCTTCTGGGGAGGCAGTGGCACCCGGAATGGCGCTGGGCCGACGTTTCGCTCAGCCGGGCCATTTTTGGCGCGTTCGGCGACGCGATGCGGCCCGGCTAGGCGGTTCGAAATCGCGCCGGGTCGCGCCAAAAAATGTATCAAAATTACTATTGTCTATATAAAAATTATCTAACGCGGCAAATTCGAGAATTTTATTGAAAACTGTAGTATTTTTACATAGTTTATATCTTGAAGGATGGCCTTGAGCTTCTGGCACTGCCCCCCGCTCGCTTTTAGCTCCCGTTCTTCGCCGGAGCGTCTGGTTCATCCCCTCCCGGCCGCTCCTCGCGCATCTAAGCGCATTTGCCCCCGGCCTCGTGCCGGGGGCTTTTTTTGTGCTGTCGGCTATCGCCAGCGTAGTGCCGACGCGCTCCGGGGATCGCAATCAGGCCGCTACCCGTCTCAGAGTCAGGCTGAGGCGCCCGCCGCCCGGCAGCAGGCGTGATGTGCCGGGGCGGATGCGGTCGATGCCGTGATAGGCCAGCCGGGTCGGCCCCCCGAATACGATCACGTCCCCTGACACCAGGCTGACACTGGCGGTCTTGCCGCCGCGCCCCCATTTTCCGTCAACAAAATTGCCGCCGATGCGGAATAGGGCGGTGTCGCCCAGCGAGACCCCGATCACCGCCGCGCTGACGTCTTTCTCGTCGAGGTCTTGGTGCAGGCCCATCTTCGCCCCGGTGCGATAGAAATTGACCAAGCAGCTTTCCGGCGCGGGATCGCCATTGATCTCACGCCAGAGTGCCAGCAGCACCGGCGGAATATCGGGCCAGGCTTTGCCGGTGACGGGATGCAGCGGCTGATAGCGATAGCCCGCCTTGTCCGCCACCCAGCCCAGAGCGCCGAAACTGGTTTCCTCCACCGAGAAGGCTTTTCCGGTGCCGGGCATGATGGGGCGGTACAGCGGTGCTTGTTTCAGCCGTTCCAGCACATCGTCCCGCAGCTGCTTTTGCTGGAGCGGCGAGAACTTCTCGCGCCACAGCGTCGCGCCGGGCGCAATTTTCATCGAACCACTCAGGAGGGGATCACCACTGATTGGGGCTGCGGGTGGGCGCGGTGAAGATCGCGGCATAGCCGTCATTCAATCCGTGTGTGTCCAGCCAGGCCTTGAGGGCTTCGGGCGTGTAGCGCCCTGCGATCCATTGCTCCAGCGGTAGGCCGCCGGAATCCGCAAGCGCGAAATCCAGGAAAGCCTTCAGCCAGCGCTGGTGCCGTTTGGGAAAATGCAGATAGGGAAAGCGCGCAAACTGCGCCCGGGCGGCGGGCATCGCTGCCCAGCCATCCTTGTAAATCAGGTATAGCGCGGCGGCGAAGCTGGCGCGGTCCTGTCCGCCCGAGCATTTCAGCATGAAGGGTTTGGGCGCAGTGCTGAAGGTCTCGATCAGGCGGACCAGCATGTCGCGGCTGGGCAGCTTGCGCGAATCCAGCATGGCGTCGAGATGGGCGATGCCGCCTGCCTTCGCAGTCGCAGTTTCCTTTTGCCACCAGCCCAGATCGTCGTTGCGGCCGCGCAGGTTGATGATAGCGCGGATGCCGCGCTGCCGCAGGAAAGCCCCCAGGCCCCCCGCCCAGGCCTGCATCGCCCGCGACGCCTCGCCCGGCACGACCCAGTGGAAATTATAGAGAATGTCGGCCACGCTTCGCATAGACTGAAATGTAGAGCATTTTTTCGGCAACACGATGCGAATTACCAAACAGATTCTGGTCCGGCGCTGGGCCATCTCCACCCTCCTGGCGCTCCTTGTCTTCGCCGTCCTGGCGGCGTCCGACCTGCGGCTGGAGGCGCTGTCGGGTTTCGGCACCGCCGACCTGCAGGGCTTTTCCACCGCCCGGCAGTTCAACGCCGCTTTCATGGTCTGGCCGTCGCTCTATGCCGTGCGCGCCGGCTTCAACTGGGGGCTGGATTACCTGTTGATTCCGCTTTATGCGGCGTCCTTCTTCTATTCGGCCATTATCGCGCGCGAGGCTTTCGCCCCGGCGGGAACCCGGCTGTACCGCATCCTGACGTTGCTGGCCGCGGTACCGGTCGCCGGCGCCATGTTCGACACAGTCGAGAATGCGCTGCAGTTTTTCATGATGCTGTCGGGCGCCACCGACGCTCTGGCCCGCATCGCCTTCACCCTCTCCAACGCCAAGATGATGGCGATCATGGTCGGGGTGGTACTGCTCCTGGGCGCAGTCCTGGGGCAGGTGACGGAGCGCCAGAAAAAGCGCCTGAAAAGCCCGTAAAAACCGGCGCTTGACCCTTGCGTGTCTTTGCGTATATTCCGCCACTCCGGTGGACTCAGGTCTATGGAAAAACAATTATTATCAAGGATTTAGACCATGTACGCGGTCGTCCGCACCGGCGGAAAACAGTATAAAGTGACCAAGGACACCGTCCTGAAGGTCGAAACCCTGGCGGGTGATGTCGGCTCCAAGCTCAACCTTGGCGACGTCCTGATGCTGGGCGGCGACACCCCCACGATCGGCGCGCCGCTGGTCAAGGGCGCCTCCATCCAGTGCGAGATTCTCGAGCACGGCCAAGGCGAGAAGGTCATCGCCTTCAAGAAGAAGCGCCGCAAGAACACCCACCGCAAGCGCGGCCACCGTCAGCACTTCACCAAGGTGAAGGTGCTCGGCATCACTGCCGGTTAAAGGACAAGTCTTATGGCACATAAAAAAGCAGGCGGTTCTTCGCGCAACGGTCGCGACTCAAACCCCAAGATGCTGGGCGTGAAGCTGTTCGGCGGCGAAGTCGTATCCGGCGGCAACGTGATCATTCGCCAGCGCGGTACGAAATTCTATGCGGGCGAAGGCGTCGGCATGGGCAAGGACCATACCCTGTTTGCCCTGCGAAACGGCCGCGTCGCGTTCAAGACCGGTTATAAGCGCCGCACCTTCGTGTCCGTGATTACCGGCGCGAACCCGGCGATGAAGATCGCGGCAGAATAGGCGGCTGAAGACATAGGCCGCCAAGAAATTGGCGGCCCGTTGCGTGCGAGGGAGATGGTCCGCCATCTCCCTTTTTTATTCCTCGCGTCGAAAGGAACGAGTGGGGAATGTCATGTGCATTTTGGAGGGTGAAAGACTGATATTGCGGTCACCCAGGCCCACGGATATCGCAGGGCTACTGGTGTGGTTGGGCGATTTCAACGTGTCGAGAAATATGAGCCGCGTGCCCCATCCGTATCACGAAGAGGATGCCGAGAAGTTCGTCGCTGGCATCGGTCCGCAGCGCGAGGGATGGCGGTACGCCTTCTCGGTGCTGCGCAAGTCGGACGGCATGTTCTTGGGCGGGGCCGGCCTGCATCAGGACGAAGGCGGGTTTGAGTTTGGCTACTGGCTGGGCACGCCTTTCTGGGGCCAGGGCTTTGCTACTGAGGTTGCCCACCGGCTGGTGACTTTTGCGTTCCAGGACCTAGATCAGGAAGCCGTCCATGCCGGCTGGTTCTACGACAATCCCGCCAGCGGCCATGTGCTGGCCAAACTGGGCGCGCGCCACAATGGCAGCCAGATGCGCGAATGCTGGGCACGCGGCATGAACCTGCTGTGCCATGACATGCTGTTGACGCGGGCCGATTTCCTGCGAAAACATGCCGCGTAGGAGCATCGGCGAGAGCCGGAGCGACCTAATAAATAGGGCTTAAAAGATGCGCTTTCTCGACGTCGCAAAAGTCTATGCCCAGTCTGGCGCAGGCGGGAATGGCTGCATCGCGTTCCGGCGCGAGAAGTTCATCGAATATGGCGGGCCGTATGGCGGCGATGGCGGCCGCGGCGGCGATGTGATTGCGGAAGCGGTGGAAAACCTCAACACCCTGATCGACTACCGCTTCCAGCAGCATGTGAAGGCCAGAAGCGGCGAAGGCGGCAAGGGCAAGGTGATGACTGGCGCCAATGGCCCCGACCATATCATGAAGGTGCCGGTCGGAACCCAGATCTATGAGGAAGACGGCGAAACGCTGATCGTAGACATGGCGACCGTCGGCATGCGCGTGCGGCTGCTACGCGGCGGCAATGGCGGTTTCGGCAACCACCATTTCAAGAGCGCCACCAACCAGGCGCCTGACTTTGCGCTGCCCGGTCAGGCGGCCGAGGAAAAGACTTTCATCCTCAAGCTCAAGCTGATCGCCGATGCGGGGCTTATCGGCATGCCCAATGCCGGCAAGTCCACTTTCCTGTCCCGCGTGTCGGCGGCGCGGCCGAAGATCGCCGACTATCCCTTTACGACGCTCGAGCCGCAGCTGGGCGTGGTGAAGATCGACGAGATCGACTTTGTGCTAGCCGACCTGCCGGGCCTGATCGAGGGCGCGCATGAAGGCATCGGGCTGGGCGACCGGTTTCTGGGTCATGCCGAACGCTGTGCTTCGATCCTACACCTGGTCGATGGCACCGGCGATGCCATCGCCAAGACCTACAAGACCATTCGCGCCGAACTGATCGCCTATGGCCACGGCCTGGCGGAAAAGAACGAGATCGTGGCGCTGAACAAGGTGGACGCGATTCCCGAAGGTGAGCTGGCGAAGAAACGCGCCGCGCTGGAAAAAGCCTGCGGCCACAAGGTCCATGTCATTTCTGGCGTGTCCGGCGAGGGCATCAACACGGTGCTGCGGGCAATGGCGGGGGAAATCCACCAGCGCCGGCTTTATCGCGCCGAGCAGGCGGAGTTAGGCCGCGCAGCCCCCGTTCCCCGCACCCGCGCGGAGCGCCAGTCGGCCAATTTCAACGCGCCGGTCGTGGCCAAGGAAAGATTGCAGGACGTCACCAGGGTGCGTTCCGCACCGGTCGTGAAGTCCGCTGCGAAAGTCATCGCGCCGCCCAAGCCGAAGCCTGCGCCGAAGGCCAAAGCCGGGCGGCCCAAGGGCAACGCCAAGGTGAAGACCAAGACGTTCAAGGCCAAGGTCCGTGTGAAGACTGGAAAAGCCAAGGCGAAACCCCGCGCGCTGAGCAAGACGAGGGCGCGCGCCCAAAAAGCAAAGCCCCGGCGATGAGCGATATTCTCGCAGGCGCCAAGCTGGTGGTGGTCAAAGTCGGATCGGCGCTGTTGGTCGATGGCGCCAAAGGCGAATTGCGCCGGGAGTGGCTGAAATCACTTTGTGCCGATGTGGCGGCCCTGAAACGCGAAGGCGTGAAAGTGGTGCTGGTATCCAGCGGCTCCATCGCGCTGGGACGGCGGCTGCTGAAATTGCCGGCCGGTGAACTGCGGCTGGAAGAAAGCCAGGCGGCGGCGGCGGCAGGGCAGGTGAGGCTCGCGGAAGCCTATGCCGACATGTTCGCCTCGCTCGATATCGTCGCGGCGCAGGTGCTGCTGACCTTCGGCGATACCGAAGAGCGCCGCCGCTATCTCAACGCCCGCGCCACTCTTGGGACTTTGGTCGAACTGGGCGCGGTGCCAGTGATCAACGAGAATGACACGGTGGCCACCGCAGAGATCAAGTTCGGTGACAATGACCGGCTGGGCGCGCGCGTCGCCTCCATGATGGGCGCGGACCGTCTGGTGCTGTTGTCCGATGTGGATGGGCTTTACACCGCCAATCCCGGAATCGACGCATCGGCCAAACACATTCCCGAAGTCACCGTCATTACGCCTGAGATCGAGGCGATGGCAGGTGATTCCATTTCCGGTTTCGGCCGCGGCGGCATGACCTCCAAGCTGATCGCCGCCAAAATCGCCATGGGCGCGGGCTGTGACGTTATCCTGGCCAAGGGCGAGACGCTTTCACCCCTGTCCGCCATTCGCAAAGGCGCCCTGCACACCATCTTCTGCGCCAGCACCACACCGGCTGTGGCGCGCAAGCGCTGGATCGCGGGCGTGCTGCGCCCCGAAGGCGCGCTGGTGATCGACGAGGGCGCGGTGCGCGCCCTGAAAGAGGGCAAAAGCCTGCTGCCCGCCGGCATTCGCCAGGTCGACGGGCGTTTTGAGCGCGGCGATGCGGTGGTGGTGAAGGACCGCCAGGGGCGCGAAATTGCCCGCGGCCTGGCCGCTTATAATGCCTCGGATGCCGAATTGATTGCCGGCAAGCGAACGGTCGAAATCGAGGCCATTCTGGGCTATCGTGGCCGGGACGAAATGATCCATCGCGATGACCTGATCCTGACGGGAAACGGAACATGACGGTTCACAATTCGACCGATGCATTGGCCGCCGAGATGATGACCATCGGCGCTGCCGCGCGCGAAGCCGCCCGCGCCATGCGCGAGGCCAGCGCCGAAACCAAGACCCGCGCTCTCACCGTCGCCGCCGCCGCCATCCGCAGCCGGATGGGCGAAATTCTCACCGCAAATCGGGAGGACATCGAAGCCGCCAAGGCCGGAAACATGGCCGCGGCCATGGTGGAACGGTTGATGCTGAACGATGCGCGCATCGAGGCGATGGCCCAGGGTGTCGAGATTGTCGCCGCGCTGCCCGATCCGGTGGGCCGCGAGCTGGCGCGCTGGTCGCGCCCCAATGGTCTGGACATCGCCCGCGTCGCGACCCCCATCGGGGTGATCGGCATCATTTATGAATCCCGTCCCAATGTGACGGCGGATGCCGGCGCGCTGGCGCTCAAATCGGGCAATGTCGCCATTCTGCGTGGCGGCTCTGATTCCATTCGCTCGGCCGCCGCGATTCAGGCCGCGATGAGCGAAGGCTTGAAGGCGGCGGGTTTGCCTGAAGCCGCCATCCAGGTGGTCAAAAGCACCGACCGCGCCGCGGTCGGCCTGATGCTGGAAGGCCTGGGTGGTACGGTGGACCTGATCATTCCGCGCGGCGGCAAGGGCCTGACTGGGCGGGTGATCAACGAGGCGCGGGTGCCGGTGCTGGCCCATCTGGAAGGCCTTTGCCATGTTTTCCTGCACGCCAAGGCCGATCTGGCCAAGGCACGCAGCATCACGCTGAACGCCAAGATGCGGCGCACCAGTATCTGCGGCGCGGCGGAAACATTGCTGATCGACCGCAGTGTTCTGCAATCCCATGGCGTTCCGGTGCTTGAAGACCTCGCCAAGGCGGGCTGTGAGATACGCGGCGACGACGCGGTGCGCAGCGTTTTCCCCGCCGCCAAAGCGACCACTGAGGAAGACTGGAAGACCGAATATCTGGAAGCCATCATCGCGGTGCGCGTGGTCGACGGGCTGGAACAGGCGATCCTGCACATCGAGCATTACGGCTCGCATCACACCGACTCCATCGTCACCGAAGACGCTGCCGCTGCTGAAACCTTCATGAACAGCGTCGACAGCGCCATCGTGCTGTGGAACGCCTCCACCCAGTTCGCCGATGGTGGCGAATTCGGCATGGGCGCGGAAATCGGCATCGGCACCGGCAAGATGCACGCCCGCGGCCCGGTCGGCGCCGAACAGCTCACCACCTTCAAATATGTGGTGCGGGGCAACGGCCAGGTCCGTCCATGATGGACGGACGCCCCTGAGGAGAGCGTCATGACGACCCATACCGGTGGCTGCCATTGCGGCAAAATCGCTTACAGTTTTGAAGGCGATATCGACACGGTGCTCGATTGCAACTGCTCGCTTTGCCAGAAGCGCTGCGGTTTGCTGCATTTCATCCCGGAAACCAGCTTTGCCCTGAAGACACCGCGCGCGGATATGGGCAGCTATCAGTTCAACAAACACAAGCTGACGCAGCATTTCTGCACGGTCTGCGGCATCGCGCCCTTCACCGAAGGCGTCGATCCGAAGGGAAACAAGATGGTGGCGATTAATGTGCGCTCTGTCGATGGCGTCGACCCGCAGGCCCTGGACATCAAGCATTACGACGGGCGCGCCCTCTGACATGAAGGCGCATTGGACTCTTGGGCCGGGGCCGGTTTCACCCGGTCTGCGTATCGGGTTGCTGGGCGGTTCTTTCGATCCGGCGCATGGTGGCCATCTATATGTCAGCAAGATCGCACTCAGGGCGCTGAAGCTGGATTATGTCTGGTGGCTGGTGTCGCCGGGAAATCCCCTCAAGCGCATCCCCGATGCCCTGGCGGTACGCTTGGCGCGGGCGCGCAATGCCGCCCTAGACGCGCGCATCATCGTCACCGATGTCGAGGCCCGGCTGGGTACCCGCTACACCATCGATTCAGTGACCGCGCTGCAGAAGCGTTTCGCGCAGGTGCATTTTGTCTGGCTGATGGGCAGCGACAATCTCGAGAAATTCTCGCAATGGCGCCGATGGCAGGCATTGGCGGCGCGCATCCCGCTCGCGGTGGTCCGCCGGCCGGGTTCCGTGCTGGCGTCGCTGCATGCTCCCCTGGCGCGGCGGATCGGTGTGTCCCGCCGACTTGGCCCCGCGCCATCGCTGGTGGTTTTGGACGGCCCGCGCAGCTTTGAAAGCTCGACCGATCTTCGGGAACGAGCCCTTGGTGCCGCCGCCGAGGCCATGCTAAACCTCACCCCCTAGTTGCAAAGGACGACAAGCCCTGAAATCCGTCAAGAAGCCCGCGAAAAAAGCCGCGAAGAAGCCTGCCGCCAAGAAACCTGCCGCGAAGCCCGTCAAGAAAGCGGTCAAGAAGGCGATCAAGGCCGCAGCCAAAAAGCCCGCTCCAAAGCCAGTTCTGAAGCCGGTCGCTAAGCTCGCCCCGAAGGTGGCCCCAAAGCCGGCGAAGAAGCCCGCGAAGAAACTCGTCAATATCGTCTCCAAGACAGCGCCCGTGAAGAAAGTAGCGCCGAGCGACCTGCTGGATCGCATCCTGACATCGCTGGACGACGACAAGGCCGAGAACATCGTCACCATAAATCTGGAAGGCCGTTCGTCGCTGTGCGACGCGGCGGTGATCGCATCGGGGCGTTCCTCGCGCCATGTCGGCGCCATGGCCGATCACCTGGCGCGCAAGCTGAAGGAGGGCGGTTACGGTACGCGCCCGATCAGCGGACAAGGACAGGGCGACTGGGTTCTGGTGGATGCGGGCGACGTGATCGTCCATCTCTTCCGCCCCGAAGTGCGCGACTATTACGACCTGGAAGGCATGTGGTCGGTCGGTCGGTCGTAAGTAACGCAGGGCGACCATCATGAGACTTTGGATCTATGCCATCGGCCATATGCGCGGCACGCCGGAAGGCCAGCTGTGCGAGGAATTCTGTGATCGCGCCCGCAAGATGGGGCGCAATATGGGTTTCTCCGCCGTGGCGCTGGAGGAACTCACTGTCGGAAAGCAGCGTGACGCCGCCACCCGCATGAAAGACGAAGCCGAGCGGCTGTCGGCCAAACTGCTGGACGGTGCCCACATCGTGGTGCTGGATGCGCGCGGCAAGGGCATGACATCCGAGGATTTCGCCGAGATGCTGGGAAGCCTGCGCGATGTCGGCACCAAGGACATCGCCTTTGTCATCGGCGGTCCTGACGGGCTGGCGCCGTTGCCGGGAAAGAAAGCGGGCCGCAGCCTGGCTTTCGGTCCCCAGACCTGGTCGCACCTGCTGGCGCGTGCGCTATTGACCGAGCAAGTCTATCGCGCGCTGACCATCCTGGCCGGGCATCCCTATCATCGCGCCTAAAGCAAAAAGCCGCCGGCGTTTTCGCGCGGCGGCCTTAAAGCTTTTCGAAAAACCTACGAAGCGCTCGAGCAGATATTCTCGTGGATGGCGCAGTCGCTGGCGCCGGTTTCCTGACACTGGGCCATCGCCGTCTGGGTGGCGGTGACCTGGTCGCGGCCCTGCATCAGGAACGAGGCGTTGCGTTCGACGCTGATCGCCAGCGCGCCGCAATTGTCCTTCAGGCTGACCTTGACCACACAATCCTTGCCGCTGGCCGCCTTGTTACATTCGGCAATCGAGCGCTTGTAGGCCGCGATCGGATCGGCATAACCCCAGGCCCCGCCATATGTCAGGGACGAGTCCGATAGGGCGATGGCGCCATAAGGGCCCATTGCGGGCTTGGACAATTTCCAATAGGTCGCGCCGGCCAATACCAGCAGCGAAACCAGCAACAGTGCCATCAGGCCGTAAGGCTTTTTACATTCGTAAAAACCATGATCGCCGTGCATGGGGCAACCTTCTCCTTCAAATATCGGATAACCCCTTTCAAGCCCTGTGCCAGGCTTTAACGGCCCTTATCGTTCAACTCCGGCACGGCCCTAACCATTCATTAACCATAAAGAGGGATGCTGATGTGCCGCAGTGAGATGCTTCCCTTGGAAATCAAAGGCCCCGGCCGCGTTGAGGCGTCCGCCATCAAGCGCAAGGTACCCGCCGGCGCTGCAAGTGGCGGCTTCAGCGTGAGCGCCGCGCCCGAAAGCCACGCCCAGCTTGTCGCCGGTCCCGGCCCCATCGCCGCACTGGATTCCATCCTGATGCTGCAGGGCCTTGACGATTCCATGCAGGGAAAATCCAATGGCCTGAAGCATAGCGAGCAGCTGCTGGACCTTCTGGATTCAGTGCGGGACGGCCTGCTGGCGGGCGGCATTCCGCGCGCCACCCTCAACAAGCTGGCGGCTGCGGTGACGCGCCGCCATGAAGCTTTTGCCGATCCCCAGCTGCAAGAGGTGCTGGATCAGATCGAGCTGCGCGCCCATGTCGAGCTGGCAAAGCTAGAAGTCCTCGACAAGCGCGTCCCCTAAGCACGAGGTCTTTTTCATCCTGGGTTCGTCGCGCGTCGCTCATGGGCTGTTCGCCCACATCGCTCCTTGCTCCTGCCCAGTCTAAAAAACCCCTCGTGCTTTACAGGCCGAGAAAAGGCGCGAAGCCACCATAGAACATGCGCTTGCCATCAAAGGGCGTGTCTTTATCCATGCCCTTCAGGCGCTGGTCTTCTATCACTTTCTTGTTGCAGGCGTCGCGGACCTCCTTGGACGGATAGACGATCCAGGAAAAAAATCACGATCTCGTCTTCCTTGGCCAGCACTGCGCGCGGGAAAGACGTCACTTCGCCATCGGGCGTCTCGTCGCCGACGCATTCAACATAGTCTGCTGTGGCCCCGTATTCCCGCCAAATCGGCTCGTATTTGTGGGACATGTCCTTATAGTCATCCAGGTTCTTTTTCGGGACCGAGATCACAAAACCGTCAATATAGGCCATGGCATATCTCCGTGGTTTCATCCAAAGGACGTGAGAACCCACCCCATTCCGACAGCGCATAGGCAATAAAAAAAGCGGCCATGGGCCACCTTTTTTGTGTTCTTCGGGAACCTTCAGATATCCAGCAACAGACGTTGTGGGTCTTCCAGATTGTCCTTGACCTTGACCAGGAAGGTGACGGCCTCGCGGCCGTCCACGATACGGTGATCGTAGGACAGCGCCAGGTACATCATCGGACGGATATCGATCTTGTCACCAATCGCCATGGGGCGGGGCTGGATTTTGTGCATCCCCAGAATGCCCGACTGGGGCGAATTCAGGATGGGTGTGGACATCAGCGAGCCGAACACGCCGCCATTGGTGATGGAGAATGTGCCGCCCTGCAGCTCTTCCAGCTTCAGCTTGTTGTCGCGGGCGCGGGTGCCGTAATCCACAATCGCCTTTTCGATGTCGGCCAGCGACAGAAGGTCAGCGCCCTTCACCACCGGCACCACCAGCCCGCGTTCGGTCGAAACCGCGATGCCGATATCGAAGTAATTCTTGTAGACGATGTTGTCGCCTTCGATCTCGGCATTGACGTTGGGCAGGTCCTTCAGGGCCGCGACCACGGCCTTGGCGAAGAAGCCCATGAAGCCCAGCTTCACGCCGTGCTTCTTCTCGAAGATATCCTTGTAGCTGGCGCGCAGGGCCATCACCGCAGTCATGTCCACCTCATTAAAGGTGGTGAGCTGGGCGGCGGTGTTCTGCGATTCCTTGAGGCGCAGCGCGATGGTCTTGCGCAGCCGCGTCATCTGCACACGTTCCTCGCGCGCTTCATTGTGGCGCGGGCCAGACGGCGCGGCGGTGGCGGGCTGCGGCGCCGACGAACGCGCGGTAAGCGCGCCCAGCATGTCGCCCTTGGTGACGCGGCCGTCCTTGCCGGTGCCGGCGACGGACCCGGCGGCGATGCCGGATTCAGCGGCGATGCGCTTGGCGGACGGCATGGCCGGAGAATCAATTTTGGGGGCGGCCGGAGTAGCGGCATGCTTGGCGGCCTCAGCCTTCGGTGCGGCTTTGGACGGCGCGCCGGCTTTGCCTTCGGCGATGGCGCCCAGAAGCGCGCCCACCTGCACGGTGGCGCCGGCCTGGGCGGTGATGGATTCGATGGCGCCGTCGGCGGGCGAGGGCACTTCCACCGTCACCTTGTCGGTCTCCAGTTCCAGCAGCGGCTCGTCGCGCTTGACCGCGTCGCCTTCCTTCTTGAACCACTTGGAGATGGTGGCCTCGGTGACGGACTCGCCCATCGCGGGGACTTTGATTTCAATGGTCATAAGCGACTCTGGTTTAGAGGGCGAAAATTAAAGCGTTAGCGCGTCATCCAGAAACTTGGCCAGTTCGGCCAGGTGCAGCTTCATCAGGCCGGCTGCGGTGGAAGCGTATTCGGGACGGCCGGTATAGCGCGGGCTGCCCTTGCCGCCCAGCTTGGCGACCGTATCCTCGATCCGCGACCGGACGAAATGCCAGGCGCCCTGGTTCTGGGGTTCTTCCTGACACCAGACGATCTCGGCCTTGGGGAAGCGGGCCAGCTCTTGGGCCAGGATATTTTCCGGGAAGGGATAGAGCTGTTCCAGGCGCAGGATCTGGACGCGGTTCTCGCCCCGCTTTTCGCGTTCTTCCATCAGGTCGAAATAGACCTTGCCGGTGCACAGCACGACGCGCTGGATCTTGGCATCCTCCACCAGCTTGACGGTGGTGGCGCCGGGCACGACTTCGGCCTGGTCGCGCAGCACGCGGTGGAACGAGGTGCCGGGGATCATGTCGCTGAGGAAGCTGGTGCACTTCTTGTGGCGCAGTAGCGACTTGGGCGTCAGCACGATCAGCGGCTTCCTGAAGCTGCGATGCATCTGGCGGCGCAGGATGTGGAAATAGTTGGCCGGCGTGGTCGGGACGCAGACCTGCATATTGTCCTGGGCGCAAAGCTGCAGGTAACGCTCGAGACGGGCGCTGGAATGTTCCGGCCCCTGGCCCTCATAGCCGTGCGGCAGCAGCAGGGTGATACCCGACATGCGCAGCCATTTCATCTCGCCCGAAGCAATGAACTGGTCCATCACCACCTGGGCGCCGTTGGCGAAGTCGCCGAACTGGGCTTCCCACAGGACCAGCGCCTTGGGCTCAGCGGTCGAATAGCCATATTCAAAGCCCAGCACCGCTTCTTCCGACAGCAGCGTGTCGATGATCTCGAAGCAGCCCTGATCCTTATCGATGTGCTGCAGCGGGTAATAGCGTTCCTCGGTCTGCTGATCGACCAGGGTAGCATGGCGCTGGCTGAAGGTGCCGCGGGTAGAATCCTGGCCCGAAAAGCGGACATAGGAGCCTTCGTCCAGCAGGCTGCCCAGGGCCAGGGCTTCGCTGGTCGACCAGTCGAAGCCTTCGCCGCTTTCGAACATCTTGGCCTTGGTTTCCAGCAGGCGCACGATGGTCTTGTGCAGGGTGAGGCCTTCGGGGCCGGTGGTCAGCGCCTTGCCGACCTTGCGCAGGACGTCTTCGGCCACGCCGGTTTCGCCGCGGCGATCGCCGTTCTTGGGCGCTTTTTCCAGGCCTTGCCAGCGGCCATCCAGCCAGTCGGCACGGTTGGGCAGATGCGACTTGGACGCCTCGTATTCCTGGTCCAGTTTCTCGATGAAGGCGGCGCCCATGGCGTCGGCTTCGCCTTGCGTCAGAGTGCCTTCTTTCACCAGCTTGCCGGTGTAGAGCTGCAGGGTGGAGGGATGGTCCTTGATTACCCGGTACATCAGGGGTTGGGTGAAGGCCGGCTCGTCGCTCTCGTTATGCCCGAATCTGCGATAGCAGATCATGTCGAGCACCACGTCCTTCTCGAATTTCTGGCGGAATTCTATGGCGATGCGCGTTGCATGGACCACGGCCTCGGGATCGTCGCCATTCACGTGGAAAATCGGCGCCTGCACCATCAGGGCGATGTCGGTGCAATAGGGCGAGGAGCGCGAGAACATCGGCGCGGTGGTGAAGCCGATCTGGTTGTTGATGACGAAATGCATGGTGCCGCCCGTGCGGAAGCCCTTGATGCCCGACATGGCGAAACATTCCGCCACCACGCCCTGGCCCGCGAAAGCCGCGTCGCCATGGATTAGGATCGGCAGCACGCTGGTGCGCGCGTCGATGTCGCGCAGCTGCCACTGCTTGGCGCGGGCCTTGCCCAGCACCACCGGATTGACGATTTCCAGATGCGATGGGTTCGGGGTGAGCGACAGATGTACCTTGTGGCCGTCGAACTCGCGGTCTGATGAGGCGCCCAGATGGTATTTGACGTCGCCGGAGCCTTCGACATCCGACGGATTGGCCGCGCCGCCCTGGAATTCGTGGAACAGCTGGCGATAGGGCTTGCCCATCACATTGACCAGCACGTTCAGGCGGCCGCGATGGGCCATGCCCAGCACCACTTCGCTGACGCCCAGCTGGCCGCCGCGTTTGATGATCTGTTCCAGCGCCGGAATAGTGGCTTCGCCGCCATCCAAGCCAAAGCGCTTGGTGCCGACGAAACGGGTGGAGGCGAATTTCTCGAAGCCCTCGGCCTCGATCAGCTTTTTGAGGATCGCCTTCTTGCCTTCCGGCGTGAAGCGGATTTCATATTCGGCGTCTTCGATGCGGCGCTGCAGCCAAGTCTTCTGCTCGGCATCGTTGATGTGCATGAATTCATAGCCGATGTGGCCGCAATACAGGCCGCGCAGCGTTTCCAGCAAGGTGCGCGGCGTGGCGGTATCGAAGCCCAGGATACCGTCCACGAAGACCGGTGCGTCGAGGGCGGCACCTTCAAAACCGTAATGCTTGGGGTCGAGCGTCGCTTGGGGCGTCTTGGGCGTAATGCCTAGCGGATCGAGATCTGCTTCAAGATGGCCGATCATGCGATAGGCGCGGATCATCTGCACGGCATGGATAGAAGCCTTGGCGGCTTCGGTGGTGTTGGCGGCGGATGCGGCAGCGGACTTACCTTTACCCTTGGCCGGTTCCAGGCCGGCCAAAGGGCTTTGGCCAGTAAGCGCGGCGATCAGGTCGCCGCTGGCGATGTCGGGTTTGCTGTCGCGTTTCCAGGCCGGGCCACGGCCCAGCTGGGTGGGCGAAAGCCCCTGTTCGCCGGCTTGCGAAAAATACGCCTGCCAGCCTTCCTCAACCGAATTCGGATTGGCCAGCCAGGCGGCATACAGCTGCTCGACATAGGCGGCGTTGGTGCCGTTGAGGAAGGAGGTCGCCTCGAGAATTACGTTGGAGGCGCGGCTCAACCGGTCTGATGGAATTTGTTCAGTCATTTTAAACGCTTATGGCTGAGCTTGTTGGGCTCTGGCCCTTCCTGGTGCCGCGTCGCTTATGGCGGTGCGTGGTAACTGCTTCTGCCAGCAGATTCAACGCTGAATGCGGTTAATATGGGCTCAATAACCCCCATATGCACGGCAAAAGCGGGGGGCGTGCCCCGCCGCGCGCGCATGTCCCGGCCCAGTATGTGGACCGGTACGGTGACGGTTTGAAGGCGGTTACTTGCCGGAGAGAAGTTCGACCAGGGTCGTACCCAGAGCAGCAGGGTTCGGCGAGACGCGGATGCCGGCTGCTTTCATCGCTTCGATCTTGCTGTCAGCGCCGCCCTTGCCGCCCGAAATGATGGCGCCGGCATGGCCCATGCGGCGGCCCGGCGGGGCGGTGACACCGGCGATGAAGCCGACCATGGGCTTTTTCACCTTGGAACGCCTGATGAAGTCGGCGGCATCTTCCTCGGCGGTGCCGCCGATTTCGCCGATCATGATGATGCTTTTGGTTTCCGGATCGGCCAGCAGCATTTCCAGCACCTCAATATGCTCGGTGCCCTTCACCGGATCGCCGCCGATGCCGACGCAGGTGGTCTGGCCCAGGCCGACCGCGGTGGTCTGCCAGACCGCTTCATAGGTCAGGGTGCCGGAGCGCGACACGATGCCGACCGTGCCGCGGCGATGGATGTGGCCGGGCATGATGCCGATCTTGCACTCGCCGGGCGTGATGACGCCGGGGCAGTTGGGTCCGATCAGGCGCGACTTCGAGCCCGACAGCGCCCGCTTCACCTTCACCATGTCCAGCACCGGAATGCCTTCTGTGATGCAGACGATTAGCGCGATCTCCGCATCGATCGCTTCCAGGATGGCGTCGGCCGCGAAAGGTGGCGGCACATAGATGGCGGACGCGTCAGCGCCGACTTTTTCTTTCGCCTCGCGCACCGTGTCGAACACCGGTAGGCCTAAGTGGATGCTGCCGCCCTTGCCCGGGGTGGTGCCGCCGACCATCTTTGTGCCGTAGGCAATCGCCTGCTCAGAATGGAAGGTGCCCTGGTTGCCGGTGAAGCCCTGGCAGATGACCTTGGTGTTCTTGTCGACGAGGATGGGCATTATTTCGAACCCTTCACGGCAGCGACGACCTTCCGGGCTGCGTCGGCAAGATCGTCGGCGCTGGTGATGGCCAGACCAGACTTGGCCAGTATTTCCTTGCCTTTTTCGACATTGGTGCCTTCCAGCCGGACCACCAGCGGCACCTTCAGCGAGATTTCCTTGGCGGCGGCGACGATGCCGTCCGCGATGATGTCGCACTTCATGATGCCGCCGAAGATATTGACCAGGATGCCCTTCACGTTGGGATCGCTGACGATGATCTTGAAGGCCTGGGTGACTTTTTCCTTGGTGGCGCCGCCGCCGACATCCAGGAAGTTGGCGGGCTCGCTGCCGAACAGCTTGATGATGTCCATGGTCGCCATCGCTAGGCCGGCGCCGTTGACCATGCAGCCGATCTCGCCGTCCAGCTTGATATAGGAGAGGTCGTATTTGCTGGCTTCGACTTCCGCCGGATCTTCCTCATCCAGGTCGCGCAGCGCCTGGATGTCCTTTTGGCGGTAAAGCGCGTTCTCGTCGAAGTTCAGCTTGGCATCCAGACAGATGACGTTGCCGTCTTTGGTGATAACCAGGGGATTGATTTCCAGCAGGCTCATGTCCTTGGCGACGAAAGCATCGTACAGGCTCTTCACCACCTTGCTGAGCTGCTTGGCCGCGTCGCCCTTGACGCCTAGCGCCACGGCGATTTCGTTGCCGATATAGGGCGAGTAGCCGGCGATCGGCTCGATCTGGAAGGTGTGAATCTTTTCCGGCGTGTTTTGCGCCACCGCTTCAATGTCCATGCCGCCTTCGGTGGAGACGATGAAGGCGATGCGGCTGGTGGCACGGTCGACCAGCGCCGACAGATAGAGTTCGCGCTCGATGACCGAGCCGTCTTCAATATAAAGCCGCTTCACCAGGCGCCCCGCCGGACCGGTCTGGTGGGTGACCAGGGTCATGCCCAGGATTTTTTCGGCTTTCTTTTTCACATCTGCGATGGACTTGACGACTTTGACGCCGCCGCCCTTGCCGCGGCCGCCTGCATGAATCTGGGCCTTCACCACCCAGACCGGGCCGCCCAGTTCTTCGGCGACTTTGACCGCTTCCTCGACGGTAAAGGCGGCCTTGCCCTTGGGCACCGGCACGCCGAATCCGCTCAGAACCTCTTTGGCCTGATATTCGTGAATATTCATGGGGTTAGCCTTCGAAAAGTAGGGCGGAATGGAAAGCGGGCGCACAATAGCAGGGGTCCGGCTTTGTGCAACGCGGCAGATGGCCCGCAAATGAAAAAGCGCCCTGCAGTGCAAGCTGGACGCCTTTACTGACCATCCAGAGCCCTCTACGGCCCAGGATTTCATGAAGCCTTCCAGCTCGCAGGAAAGTCCCGCTTTCATGCATTTCTGATCAGGCAACCTGCTGCAGAAAATATTCGGTGTGATCGGCTGCTTGCGCGCCGCCATCAGCGAGGATTACAGCCGCTTTGTCTAGGAACTAGCGGGTCGGTAAGGTGGATGTGGTGGCGGGATTGTCGAGATCCGGCCGCCGCGCCGCCGGATCGTTCCGCAGCGGCCCTATCGGATCGGCATGCAGGCTACTGCGATCCAGGCGTGCGTCGGCGTTTTTACGCTGCAAATACGGGATTTCATACGCTTCGACCTTGGCGCGATAGGCCTGGAATGTTGCTTCATCCTGCGCCGTGCGCTTGTCGCAGCGGGCCGCCGGCAGGTTCGCCTGCAACTGGCACCAGAGATCGAAATTCATTTCCTTGACGGCATAGTTATTGTTGCGCTGCGCCGTTGACTGCGCGCTGATCGCATCTGTCAGCAGCAATGCCAGGAAGATCCGCGATCCTATCGCCTTCATAAGGCTTAGCTTAGGCACTTTGTTGCTTGCCCGATAGGGACAAAAAGACAACGCCCCCGCTCTCTTTCGAGAACAGGGGCGTTTAGCTTTGTCACAGATTATGGTTGCAGTATGATAACCGTGCGGCGGTTGCGGGCTTCGCGGACACCGTCTTCGGTCGGAACCGCAAGATCGGTCTCGCCGACGCCGCTGGCGTGCAGGGCAGGGCGGCGCGCCCCCATCTGCACCAGGGCTTCCACCACGACATTGGAGCGCTGCACCGAGAGGCGCTGGTTGTAGTCGGCGTCACCGGACGTATCGGTATGGCCAACAATGTTGATGTTGGTCTGGCCGCCGGTGCGGGCGCTGTTGATGACATTTGTCAGCACCGTCAGCTGTTCGGCCTTCAGGGTCCAGGAGTCGAAGTTGAAATAGACCGTGAAATCGGGAGCCGGAGCCGGAGCCGTCGCGGGCGCCGGAGCAGGGGCCAGGGGCGGCGGTGTGTAGGCCGGAGCCGGCGCCGCCGGACGGGCAGCGGTTTCCAGGCGGATCAGCGAGGAATCCAGCGAGGTCTTGCAGGCCTGTGCCGCAGCGCCGGCGCCGGGCACCGTGCTGTACAGGACCCAGCAGTCGTAATCGACCTGAGCGCGGGTGGCCTGGTCGGGGAACTGGTCCTTTCCAGCAGCCACGGCGCGCACCAGGCGGTCGCGAATGGCGGCGGCGCTAGAGTTGGGGGCTGCTTCGGGTTCAGGTTCGGCGCCGCTCGCTGCCAGTTCGGCCTTGGTGGTGAAAGTCTGGGCCAGTAGGTCGCTGGTGGTTTCGCTGCTGGAGAAGATATCGAAGATATCAAAGATGGAGCTTTCCACCTCTTTAGCCGGCAGGTCGGCGGCCAGGGTGGCCTGGTCGGTATAGGCTACTTGCAGGGCCTGGGTGAAAGCCGAACCGGCGCCTTCATCGATGTCGTCGCCAAAAAGGCTGGAGCAGCCAGCTAGGCCGATGGCCAAGAGGGCCGCGGCGGTAACCATGGGCAAGCGGCGGCTACCACGGAAATCGAAGGAAAAGCGCATTTTTTTGTCCCCATAGGCGGCTTGTTCTTGCGGGCTCCAGCCCTGGAGTTGCCGCCGAAATTACTACTCTCCTATAGCGCGGCGGAACCGGACGAAAAAGCCCCCCGCCCCAAAAATGGTTAATCGGGGAGGTCACTGGCACCGGGTGGATGCCGCCGAGGTCTGGTACTTCTATCGTAGCGCGCCGCTGGAACTGAAAATCGGCAGGGACATTTATATCCTTATCCTGGATATCGACGAAGCCCAAGCGCCGCAGCTGGTGGTGCCGCCGGGCGAATGGCAGGCGGCAAGAAGCCTGGGTGCTTACACGCTAGTGGCTGCACGGTTTCTCCGGGCTTTGAATTCTCGAAATTCAAGATGGCGTCCGACGGTTTCACGCCGTAATTGGCACTCTATTGCAGCGCACACGCTGACAATTTCTAGTTTTTGTCGTTGACGCCGCCCGCGCCCTCCCCGCATCGTTCGCCCCAATAAAATCTCCAAAAACGCTACAAGAGAGGACGTTGATGAAAAATCTGTATCTCGCGGGTCTGGCGCTGAGCCTGATGACCACCGCTGCTCTCGCCCAGGCCGACCGGCTGGCGATTCAGAGCGAGCCAACCAGGAACGGAACGCCCGCCTGGAAATTGACGCAGTCCTTTCCCGATTCCGGCGGCAACACCATTGTTGAAGCCGATGGCACCGTGAACGTGCTGCCGCGCGAACAGCGCGCCGGCGGCCGTCGCTTGCCGGACGGCTATATCGCCACGCCCGGCTGCAAGGGATCACCGATCTGCGGCCGCGAAGGCGGGTATGCGCGCAACCAGCTGTCACGCGTCGTTTACGACCAGAATCTGGGCTACGCCTTCTCCTATCCTTATTTCCTGCCCAAGGGCATCGGCGGCGTGCCCGCCGTGGGGCTGGATTCCAAGGGCAGTCTATGGGTCTTCAAACGCTCGCCCGCCGGTGTGAGCCAGCTCCTCAAGTTCGATGCCAGCCGCAAGTTGGTGCTGGAAGTGCCCGAGAGCGTGATCGGTTTCCATGAAAAGGCCCATGGCCTGGCGGTGGATGCCCAGGACAATGTCTGGATCACCGACGCCGGCCAGGCGACGGTCAAGAAGCTGTCTTCCGAGGGCAAGCTGCTGCTCACCATCGGCGAGCGCGGCAAGCGCGGCGACTGGATCGAGGAAAAGAACCAGCGCCTGCTGTGGCAGCCGGTGATGGTCGCCTTCGGTCCCAAGGGCGAAGTCTATATCGGCATGGGCCATGCCAATGAAAGCCCCAACGATGTCGACAGTCCCGATCCCGCAAACAAGTACGGCGTGGCGCGTGTCATGCAGCTCATCTCGGACGGCAAGTTCGTGCGCCAGTGGTTCGGCAATGAAGTGGGCCAGGGAAAGTTCAACGACGTGCATGGCCTGGCGGTGGATCCCACCAATGGCGATGTCTGGATCGGTGACCGCGAACAGTATCGTATCGTTGTCTATACAGCGGAGGGCCGCTTCAAGAAGACGCTGCTTACCAAAAATCTGGTCTGCGCCCTGCAATTCGACAAGAGCGGTAATCCCTGGATGGCGTCGGGCCAGGACGGCCAGTTCCTCAAGCTCAATCGCGACGGCAAGGTGCTGGGCGCGGTGGGCAACGGCATGGGCATCGGCCATGGCCAGTTCATCGAAGCCAGCTATTGGGTGTTCGACAAGAACAACAACCTAGTCGCGGGCGACACCAGCGTTGGCCGTGTCACAGTGATGAGCAAGAAGTAAGGGGTTTATCCGCGCAAACGAAAAGGCGCTTCCGAAAGGGGGCGCCTTTTATTTTGCCGCGATGTCTTTGGCTGTTATCGCCATCAGGCGTCCCAGCTCCTGCTGGATCGCCAGCGACGACGCGTGGCCTTCATGGCCTTCGCCGGGAACGAAGCTGACTAGCAGGGTCTGGCCTACGATGCTGATGGTCGGCTTGCCGTCTTCTGCCACTTTCACCTGGTTGATACGCTTGATCAGGGTCTTGCGGCTGGTGGGTGACTGGGCGAGGAAACGCTCGATCCCCAGCGCCGCATTGGTCAGGGCGTCGAAGGCGCGTCCACGCGTTTCCGGATCGGATTCCAGCACGGCCGGATCGGCGGAGAATTTCAGCGCTACTTTTTGCATATAGCTGAGGTGACTGGCTTCATCGTTCAGCGCGGTCTGTAATTCCGGCCCCGATACTTCCAGAACGGGCAGGGGCGGTGCGTCGCCCTGGCGGGTGGCGGGCAGGCCGCCGGGATTGGCCAGATTATAGAGTGTCAACCCGCCCCACACCGAAACCCGCAGCGCCATGGCGCCGGTATCGTATTTCAGTAGCTTGGTTCCCAGCGAGCTGCGATCCATGGTGAGGACGAAATGCTCGGATGCGCCGGAGAAGCGCAGCAGAAACTTGCCGCGGCCGCAGGGCTGCAGAGTGAAACTGTCCTTGTCGCCGGTGCTGTAAAGGCCCGGCTGAATCGCGCTGAGGCGCTCGGCCGCCAGCCGCGAGGCCATGCCCGGCGGTATGCCGGGGGCGCCATCAGGCTGGGCCAGGGCCGGGCTGGCCAGCAGGGCCGCAAAAAGTACGAGGACGAATCTCACGCGATACTTTCTCAGCGGTTGTTTCCGCCTGGACTGGCAGACGGCCCCCCTTCATTGCCGTCACTATTCCATCGCAATTGGGCGAATTTAAGCCGATCTGACAACCATTTGGGGCTTCCTGCCTCGCGCGCGCCAGCGCACTGGCGTGGAGACGGCTTTCGCTGGCCCGAGGGCCAGCGAAAGCCGCAAGGGGGCGTGAGCAAGCCACGCCTTCCTTTTGGGCAGGAATGTGACTAAACCCGAATCTTCCATTCCAGCAGAAGGGCGCTCCCGTGACGCAGAGCCTCGACACTTTCAAATGCCGCAAAACCCTCAAAGTCGGCGCCAAGAGTTATGTCTATTTCAGCCTGATCGCGGCGGAAAAGAACGGCCTGAAGGGCGCGTCGAAACTGCCCTATTCGATGCGGGTGCTGCTAGAAAATCTACTCCGCCATGAGGACGGCCAGACCGTCACCGCCGACGATATCCGCGCCGTGGTCGCCTGGCAGAAAAAACGCACCTCCGACCGCGAGATCGCCTTCCGCCCCGCCCGCGTCCTGATGCAGGACCTGACCGGCGTGCCAGCGGTGGTGGACCTGGCCGCCATGCGCGATGCCATGAAAAATCTGGGCGGCAATCCGGAAAAGATCAATCCGCTGGCGGAAGTCGATCTGATCATCGACCACAGCGTGATGATCGACAATTTCGGCCAGAAAGATTCCTTCAAGAAGAATGTCGCCGTCGAATATGAGCGCAACAAGGAGCGTTACACATTCCTGCGCTGGGGCCAGCAGGCCTTCGCCAATTTCCGCGTCGTGCCGCCGGGCAACGGCATCTGCCATCAGGTCAATCTGGAATATCTCGCCGAAACCGTGTGGGTGCGAAAGCAGAAGGCCTCGATCAACAAAAAGACTATCGAAGTCGCCTTCCCCGACTCCGTGGTGGGCACCGACAGCCACACCACCATGATCAACGGCCTGGCGGTGCTGGGCTGGGGCGTGGGCGGCATCGAGGCGGAAGCGGCCATGCTGGGCCAGCCCATCTCCATGCTGATCCCCGAGATCATCGGCTTCAAGCTGACCGGTAAGCTGCGCGAAGGCGTCACCGCCACCGATCTGGTGCTGACAGTCACCCAGATGCTGCGCAAGAAGGGCGTGGTCGGTAAGTTCGTGGAATATTACGGTCCCGGCCTGGACGAACTCAGCCTGGAAGACCGCGCCACCCTCGCCAACATGGCGCCGGAATATGGCGCCACCTGCGGCTTCTTCCCGATCGATGCCGAGACGGTGCGTTTCCTCAAGAACACCGCGCGCAAAGCGCCGCGCGTGGCGCTGGTGGAAAAATACGCTAAGGCCCAGGGCCTGTGGCGCACCAAGAAAAGCCCCGATCCGGTGTTCACCGACACGCTGGGCCTGGACATGGCCACGGTCGAGCCCTGCATGGCCGGGCCGATGCGGCCCCAGGACCGCGTATCGCTCACCGGCATCGCCGGCAATTTCGCCGAGCACTTGATGACCACCTTCAAGAAGGAAGACAGCGCCAACAAGCGTGCGCGTCTGGAAGGCAGCAAGCATTCCATCGGGCATGGCGATGTGGTGATTGCCGCTATCACCTCCTGCACCAACACCTCCAATCCGTCCGTGATGATCGGCGCCGGCCTGGTGGCGCAGAAGGCGGTCAAGCGCGGCCTTCAGGTGCGGCCCTGGGTCAAGACTAGTCTCGCGCCAGGTTCGCAGGTTGTGACGGACTATCTGAAGAAAGCCGGCCTGGACAAGGCGTTGGACAAGCTGGGCTTCACCCTGGCCGGCTATGGCTGCACCACCTGTATCGGCAATTCCGGCCCGCTGCCGGAAGCAGTGGCCAAGGCCGTCACCGAGGCTGACCTGATCGCTGCCGCCGTGATTTCCGGCAACCGCAATTTCGAAGGCAGGGTGCATCCCCAGGTGCGCGCCAACTATTTGGCATCGCCCATGCTGGTGGTCGCGTATGCCCTGGCCGGGTCCATCAACATGGACCTGACCCGGGAGCCGGTTGGCTATGACAAGGAAAACGAGCCAGTCTACCTGAAGGATATCTGGCCGTCCCCGAAGGAAATCGCCGCCACGATCCGCAAGGCGGTCAAGCCCGCCAGCTTCAAAAAGCGCTACGGCAATGTGTTTGACGGCGATGCCAACTGGAAAAAGGTCAAGCTGGTAAAGGGCCAGACCTATCAGTGGGACAAGGCTTCGACCTATGTGCAGAACCCGCCTTATTTCGAGGGCATGGAACTGGCGCCCAAGGCGGTCGACGAAATCGCGGGCGCGCGGGTGCTGGCACTGTTCGGCGACAGCATCACCACCGACCATATTTCGCCTGCCGGCAACATCAAGCCCACGGCGCCGGGCGGTGTCTATCTGTCCGAGCATGATGTGGCGCAGCGCGATTTCAATTCCTACGGCTCGCGCCGCGGCAACCACGAAGTGATGGAGCGCGGCACCTTCGCCAATATCCGCATCCGCAACGAGATGATGGGCGGGGCCGAAGGTGGCAACACCGTCTATTACGCCAAGCCCGATTCGCCGGGCGAACCCATGTCCATCTTCGACGCCGCCCAGGCCTACAAAAAGGACGGCCTTGGCACGGTGGTGATTGGCGGCAAGGAATACGGCACCGGCTCGTCGCGCGACTGGGCTGCCAAGGGTCCCAAGCTGCTGGGCATCCGTGCCGTGATCACTGAAAGCTTCGAGCGCATTCACCGCTCCAACCTGATCGGCATGGGCGTGGCACCCTTCTGTTTCGAGGCGGGCAAGACGCGAAAGGATTATACCTTCACGGGCCGCGAAATCATTGACATTCCTGGCCTGTCCGGCGCGCTCAAGCCGCGCCAGAAAATCAAGGCCCTGGTCCATCGCCCCGATGGCACGAGCTTCGAACTGCCGCTCCACCTGATGATCATGACAGCGGACGAAGTGGCCTACTTCAAGAATGGCGGCATCCTGCAGTACGTATTGCGCAACTTGCTGGCCGCGTAATCAGGAAAAGCCATCTGGAGTATCCTGCTCCAGATGGCTTTTGATTCTCTCACACTCGCGAGTGCAGCTTCGCTGTTTGCCGCCAGCATCGGCGCTTGGGTGCTGGCCGCGCCTATGCGCGCCGCGGCGCGTCTGTATCTGCGTTTCGCCGCGATGCTGATGGCGGCGCTGGCGGCAGCAGCGGTGTCGGGCCTGGTGATGTCGCTGTGTTGTTCCTGTTGCCGCTGGCATCAAGCTCGCAGGCGCTGGCGCGGTTCGCGCGGTCTTTGCGCAGTTTCGCCGCCACCATGGCGCTGGTCGCAAGCCTTGCGGCAGGGCTCGCGGTCATGCTGTCGGGCCTGTGGATTTTGGCTTTGATGCCGATGGCGGTGGCAAGCCTGCTGTTGATTACTGCCGCGCTAAAAGGTATGGCGCCGGTGCCGGCCTTGTCCGGCGTGGCGCTGCTCGCAGCCGGTCTCGCCACCTTGCAGCAATGCGCTGGGGCCGGCGCATTTTTATTTCTGGCGGCGGGATTGCTGGGCTTCCATTTCGGAGAGCCGATTATGAACCCCGATTGGGGTCCATAAAGTTTTTATGGTCGCGCCGCGATGCTCTCCGCTTTGCTCCGGGTTCGCGGTCGCTCAGTAATATCTACTTATTCCAGGTATCGACGCGGGCGTTGCCGTTGCCTTCAACGGTGACGGTGAATTTGCGCAGGGGCGCGTCGAAATCCACCAGCCAGCGGTTGTTGATCTTCTGGGTATTGGCCAGAGTGAAGGCGCCGCAGCTTTTTTTGCAATAACTGGTCAGGCGCTGACTGGCGATACTCTGCGCCTCGCGCGTCGTCATGGGCACGAAACAGCCGCCCAGCAGGGTGAGCAAGGCGATGCTGACGGCACCCCGGACGGCGAAACTCACTATTTGCGCTGGGTCAACTCGGCCAACTGCCGGCGCATCGCTTCCATCTCTTCCTTGAGATCAGCGATGTCTTCGGTGCCCTGCGGCCCCGGTTTGGCGGCCGGCTTGCCGCCTTCGGCTTTGCCCGCTGCGCCGCCCGCTGCGCCGCCCGCCGCGCCGAACGGCGTGAACATCGCCATGGCGTTCTCGAACAGCGCCAGGTTCTGCCGGGTCATGTTCTCGACCATCTGGTTGCCGCCGCCCAGCGCTTCGGCAATGCGGTCGCGCATGGGACCCTGATTCTTGGTGAAGCTGTCCATGCTCATGTCCAGATAGCCGGGCACGAAGGTCTGCAGCGAGTCGCCATAGAAGCGGATCAGCTGGCGAAGGAACTTGATGGGCAGCAACGACTGGCCCTTGGCCTCTTCCTCGAAGATGATCTGGGTCAGGACCGAACGGGTGATGTCGTCGCCGGTGCGCGCGTCCAGCACTTCGAACTCGGTCCCTTCCTTCACCATGGCGGCGAGATGGTCGAGCGTCACATAGGACGATGTCTGGGTATTGTATAGCCGCCGGTTGGCGTACTTCTTGATGACCACAGGGCCTTCGGCCTTGGTTTTTTCTTCTGACACTTTAAATCCCCTACTGCTTTGCAACGCCTTGTCTGCGCCTTCCCCGAAAGGCGGCCCAGTCACCCGCAGGTGCTGGAATTAAGGCCGGTAAGACATCATTCTGCAGCGCGGGAGTCCAGCGACATTTAGCAGTCGCAACACAGAATAATTCGTCAGCCTATACTTAAACCATTGAATCGTAATTGTATTTTACCCGCAGTTTACCATTGGGCGCGTTCGCGGCATTTTGCGCGCGGCAATACAAAGAAAAAGACAGGGTTCTTCATGGAAGACGTCGTCATCGTATCGGCCGCCCGCACCCCGGTGGGGTCGTTCAGCGGCGCCTTCGCTACCGTACCGGCCCACAAGCTGGGTGAGGTCGCCATCCGCAGCGCGCTGGAACGCGCCAAGGTGAGCGGCGAGGAAGTTTCCGAAGTCATTCTCGGCCAGGTGCTGACCGCGGCCCAGGGCCAGAACCCGGCCCGCCAGGCCTCCATGGCGGCGGGCATCCCCCTGGGTGCGCCGGCCTGGGGCATCAACATGGTCTGCGGTTCTGGCCTTCGCACCGTGGCGCTGGGCGCCCGGGCGATCGCCGCCGGTGACGCCGCGATCGTGGTGGTGGGCGGCCAGGAATCCATGAGCCTATCGGCCCATGCCGCATATTTGCGCGCCGGTCAGAAAATGGGCGACACGCAGTTCATCGACACCATGATCCGCGACGGGCTGTGGGACGCCTTCAACGGCTATCATATGGGCATCACCGCCGAGAATGTCGCCAAGGAATGGCAGATCACCCGCGAGGAACAGGATCGTTTCGCCGTTGCCTCGCAGAACAAGGCCGAGGCCGCCCGCAAGGCCGGCAGGTTCAAGGACGAGATCGCGGCGGTGACCGTCAAGGGCCGCAAGGGCGACACTGTTGTCGACACCGATGAATATATTCGCGACGGCGCCACTCTCGAGGCGATGGCAGGCCTCAGGCCCGCCTTCAACAAGGAAGGGACCGTCACCGCCGGCAATGCCTCGGGCCTCAATGACGGCGCCGCCGCCCTGGTGCTGATGAGCGCCAAGGATGCAGCTACGCGCGGGCTGACCCCGCTGGCCCGCGTCGCCAGCTGGGCCCAGGCCGGCGTCGATCCCAAGGTGATGGGCTCGGGCCCCATCCCGGCGAGCCGCCTGGCGCTGGAAAAGGCCGGCTGGAAGGCAGCGGACCTGGACTTGGTCGAAGCCAATGAAGCCTTCGCGGCCCAGGCCTGCGCAGTGAACAAGGACATGGGCTGGGATCCGGCCAAGGTGAACGTCAATGGCGGCGCCATCGCCATCGGACATCCAATCGGCGCCAGCGGCGCCCGCATCCTGACCACCCTCCTGTTCGAGATGGGCAAGCGCGACGCCAAAAAGGGCCTGGCGACATTGTGCATTGGTGGCGGGATGGGCATTGCCTTGACGGTCGAACGTTAGGACTGCACCGCACATCGTTCTTAGGTTGAAACGCCCGGAAAAGCGGGCCTAACTGCTTTCAGCAAAGTTGAAAGCAAAAGGAAAACGTATGGCTCGGGTAGCGGTGGTGACGGGTGGTACGCGCGGGATCGGCGAGGCGATTTCGGTGGCGCTGAAAGAAGCGGGCTACACGGTGGCGGCAAACTATGCCGGCAATGACGAACGCGCCAAGGCATTTGAAAGCCGCACCGGCATCAAGTCCTACAAGTGGGACGTCTCATCCTTTGACGACTGTGTTGCGGGCATCAAGAAGATCGAAGCCGAACTGGGCCCGGTGGATGTGATCGTCAACAATGCCGGCATCACCCGTGACGCAACCATGAAGAAGATGAACCGCCAGGCCTGGGACGAAGTCCTCGATACCAACCTCGGCGGCTGCTACAACATGTGCAAGGCCGCCTGGGACGGCATGTTGGAACGCAAGTTCGGCCGCATCGTCAATATCGGCTCGATCAACGGCCAGGCCGGCCAGTATGGCCAGGTCAATTACGCCGCCGCCAAGTCCGGCATTCACGGTTTCACCAAGGCGCTGGGCCAGGAAGGCGCCAAGTCGGGCATCACCGTCAACGCCATCGCGCCCGGTTACATTGACACAGACATGGTCGCCGCCGTGCCGGCCGAAGTGCTGGCCAAGATTGTGGCGCGCATTCCGGTGGGACGCCTCGGCAAGGCCAGCGAAATCGCCCGCGGTGTGCTGTTCCTGGTGGCTGATGAAGGTGGTTTCATCACGGGGAGCACCATGTCGATCAATGGCGGCCAGCATATGTATTAAACCGCTGTAAGCGGTTAGTTTGCTGGCATGATTTTGTCCCTCACCGCCGAAAGGCTCGCTTGCACGCGCGGCGACAGAAAACTGTTTGACGGCCTGTCGTTTCGCGTCTCGGCGGGGCAGGCGCTGGCGGTGGAAGGCGCCAACGGCGCAGGAAAAACGTCGCTGCTGCGGATGATCGCCGGTTTCCTGGTGCCGGCCGCCGGGCGTCTGGTGCTGAAGAGCGCGCAAACCGAAATCACCGACGCTGAAGAGCGCGGCAAGTCTATCGGCTGGCTGGGCCATCATGATGGCCTCAAGCCGCAGCTTACCGTGCGCGAGCAGCTCGATTTCTTTGCCCGGCTTTATAGAGACCCCCTCCGCCCTTCGCTGGCGCAAGCGCCAGCTACGGGCACCTCCCCCGCCAGCGCCTCGCGCGCAGGGGGGGCGGACCTGATCTCGGTTCTCGAGCGCGTGGGGCTGGCGCGGCAGGCGGAACTTCCTTGTCGCTACCTGTCCGCCGGCCAGCGGCGGCGGCTGGCGCTGGCCCGGCTCCTGGTCAGCGAGCGCCCGCTCTGGCTGCTGGACGAGCCCTTCGCGGCGCTGGACGTCGCCGGACAGGCGTTGATCGCGCAACTGATGGTGCGCCATTGCGGCCATGGCGGCATCATCATCGCCGCCACGCACGATCCCCTGGGCCTTGGCAATGAAAGTCTGAAGCTGTGAACTCCTTTGCGACCCTGTTGATGCGCGACTTGCGGCTGGCGGCCCGCAGCGGTGGCGGCGCGGCACTGGCGCTGTCCTTCTTCGCGCTGGTGGCCACGCTGGTGCCGCTGGGCGTGGGCGCGGACCTGAAGCTTCTGGCGCGGGTGGCGGGCGGTGTGTTGTGGGTGGCCGCGGTGCTGAGCGCGCTCTTGTCGCTCGACCGGCTGTTCCAGGGCGATTACGAGGATGGCAGCCTGGAAGTCATTGCCCTGTCGCCGCTGGCGCTGGAAGCGGTGGCGCTGGCCAAGATTTTGGCCCACTGGCTCTCCACCGGCCTGCCGCTGACCTTGTTGTCGCCGCTGCTGGCGCTGCTGTTCAACCTGGATGTCGCGCCCAGCCTGACGCTGTTCCTATCGCTGCTGATCGGTACCCCTGCCGTCAGCGCCGTGGGGGCCATTGGCGCCAGCCTGACCCTGTCCCTCAAGCGCGGCGGGCTGATCCTGCCCCTCATCATCCTGCCCCTGCTGGCCCCGGTGGTGATTTTCGGCGCGGGCGCGGTGGCCCTGGTGCTGGACGGCATGGACGGGATCGGGGCCCTGGCGCTTCTGGCGGCTTTTTCATTCGGCGCGGTGCTGCTAAGTCCTTTCGCGGCCGCCGCCAGCGTCCGCCTCAACCTGGGTGGTTAGATGCAGTTCCTGTTTCGCTACGCCAATCCGCACAATTTCATGCGCCTGTCGGGCGCAGTGCTGCCTTTCACTGCCATCGGCGCCGCGCTGGCGTTGACCGCCGGTCTGTATTTCGTGTTCAGCGTCCCGCCCGACTATCAGCAGGGCACCACCGTCAAGATCCTGTTCATCCATGTCCCCGCCGCGATCATGGCGATGGTGGCCTATTCCTCCATCGCGGTCTGTTCGCTGCTGTCGCTGGTGTGGCGTCATCCGCTGTCCGATACCGCCGCCCGTGCCGCCGCGCCGCTGGGCGCGATGTTCACGGCGATGGGCCTGATCACCGGTGCGCTGTGGGGCAAGCCGATGTGGGGCGCCTATTGGGTATGGGACGCGCGCCTGACCAGCTTCCTGCTGCTGCTGTTCATCTATCTGGGGTACATGGCGCTGTGGAACGCGATCGAGGATGAGATCAAGGCGGCGCGCGCCGCCGCCATCCTGGCGCTGGTCGGCGCCGTCAATATTCCCATCATCAAATTCTCGGTGGAGTGGTGGAACACCCTGCATCAGGGCGAGACGATCACCACCGGCAAGCTGGCGGCGGTCTATGTCCCGGCGCTGCTGACCATGATGCTGGCCTATTTTCTTTTGTTCCTCAGCCTCTGGACGATCGGCATCCGCACCGCCATCGTGGAACGGCGGGCCCGCAACCTGATGAAGGGAGCGAGCCAATGAATTTCGACATGAGCCCCTATGGCGCTTTCATCTGGCCCGCCTATGGCGTCTCCGTGCTGGCGCTCGGCATCGCCACGGTCTGGACCGTGTGCGCCTGGCGCAGGGCCAAGGCCAAGCTGGCGGCGCTGGAAGGTTCGAAAGAAAAATGACGCGCCGCTGGATTTTCATCCTTCCCGTCGCGGCCTTCGCGCTGCTGGCCTTTTTCCTGTTCCGCAGCCTGTGGTCGCCGCCGCCGCGCGTGATCCCTTCCGCCCTGCTCAACAAGCCGGTGCCGCGCCTGGTCCTGCCGCCGCTGGACGGGCGCGGCCCCGCCTTCACCCCCGCCGACCTGGCGTCGGGCCATGTCAGCGTCGTCAATGT
Organism: Rhizobium sp. Q54; assembly: GCA_945860165.1. Taxonomy (GTDB): domain Bacteria; phylum Pseudomonadota; class Alphaproteobacteria; order Micropepsales; family Micropepsaceae; genus Rhizomicrobium. The sequence continues at coordinate 14,806 of CAMAPL010000006.1, read as the reverse complement.
CTTTGCTTCCTGGTGCGCCCCCTGCCGCGTCGAGGCGCCCCAGCTCGTCACCCTGTCCAAGGTGCCGGGCATCGCCCTGTATGGCCTGGTACAAAAGGACAAGCCCGAGGCAGCGCGCGCCTTCCTGGACGAGGTCGGCGATCCCTTCGACAAGATCGTGCAGGACATTGACGGCCGCGCCTCGATCGAATGGGGCGTCTATGGCGTGCCCGAGACCTATGTGGTTGACGGCAAGGGCATCATGCGTTTCAAGTATGTCGGCCCGCTCACCGACGAGGTGCTGGAGCGCGAGCTGCTGCCGGCCATCCGGCTGGCCCAAGCCAATCCGTAATGGCCAATCCCTGAGACCCGCCTTGGGCCATTAGGACTTTCCTAACCCTGTTTTGCGAGGGTCGGGCCATGCAAGTGAGCGCCACCCTGATTGCCGCCCAGCAGGCCGCCCGCGAGGCGCGTGCCCGGCTGCATGTGCCGCAGCAGGCCCAGCAAAAACCCCAGGCCAGTTTCGCCGCGGCGCTGGACAAGGCGGCGGCGCCCGATGCCGGCTTTTTGCCCCTGCCGCTGAAGCAGACTGCCGCGCCGGTGCAGGCCGCGCCCGCGCCGCCCATGACGTAAAACGGCGCCGTGCGCCTGGGCCAGCACATCAAGATCGTGATCTGAGAATAGTTTTAGGACGCTCTGGCTGTCGCCGAGGTCCTAGCCGCCGATCTTACGCCGACGCAGGTTGCGGCGGGGGCGGGGACTGCCGTCGCCATCGAGCTGCTCGGCAGCCTGGGCGATCTGGGACAGGGCTTTGACGAATTTCTGGCGTTCCGGCATGGGCAGGGCCTCCAGCAGCGCCCGTTCGGCGCGGTCGGCGGCATTGCGGGCGCCCCGCAGTGCCTTGCGGCCGGCCGGGCTGATGGCCACGGCATTGGCGCGCTGGTCTTCCTCGGTGCGCTCGCGTGACAGCAGGCCCTTTTCGAGCATCCGGCGCACCATCTCGGCCAGCGTCGAACGGTCGATGCCGGTGATTTCCACCAAGGCGGTCTGGCTGGTGCCGTCATTCTGCTCGAGCGCGCACAGAAGCGTGAATTGCTGCTTGGTCAATTCCTTGCCGCCGGCTTCGCGCGCATAAAGGTCGCCATAGAATTGCTGGCAACGGCGGATGAGGTGAGAGGGCGCTTCGGAAAGGTCGAAACCATTTCCCGTTCTGCGCTGACCCTTCATCATCCCATGACCCCTGAAAATTTCGCGACGCTCTTGCGCGGGGCGCTCGATCCGATGTCCCGTGTTCGGGTTACATCAATGTCGTTCTGCGCTCCGGAGGGGCAGTTAAAACGGTTTTGCGCGCCGATGTCCATGTACAAAATTTTTCCGTTCTCATATTGCAATGTGGATGTGGTTCCGGTCCGCCTTCGCATCGCGCGCATTTGACGAAAGCTTTGCGTGGTTTGCCGCTGTGGCACACAATGATTGGTAGCCCGCCGTCCGCGGGCCATATCAAATTCGCAGGGAAGACCAACAAAATAGTCCGCGCCGCGGATACGGGCGCTCAGGTTGCGAACTATTCTTGCGCGTTTTTGTCGCCCTGCTGATGTTTCATCACCAGCGGGGTCTGTGCGAGCGCGAAGAGAAACAGAAGGGGAATGATGCCCCAGACCTTGAAGGCCACCCAGGTTTCGGTGCTGGTGGTGCGCCATACCGCTTCGTTGAGCGCGGCCAGCGCAAGGAAGAAAACGCCCCAGCGTACAGTGAGCTTTGTCCAGCCACTTTCCGTCAGTTCAAACGCCTGGCCGAAAACATACTTGATGAACAAACGGTTGAAGCGCAGGCCGCCCAGCAGGAGCGCGCCGAAGAAGGCGTAGAGGACGCTGGGTTTCATCTTGATGAAAAGATCGTTCTGCAGATACAGCGTCAGCCCGCCGAAGATCACCACCAGCACGGCGGTGAAGATCGGCATGGGCGAGAGTTTCTTTTCCAGCGTATAGCCGATGGCCAGCGCCGCTAGCACTGCGACCATGAAGGCGGCCGTGGCGGCGAAAATGCCCAGAAACTTGAAGGCCGCGAAAAAAATCAGCAGCGGCCCCAGGTCCAGGGCCAGCTTGCGCAGTTGCGGGTTCATTTTTGTTCTCCTGCGCCCACCAGCGCGTTCGCGAAATCGCCCGCCACGAAGGGCTGCAGGTCGTCCTCGCCTTCACCCACCCCTATATAGTGTACCGGCAGGGCGAAACGGTCCGCCAGCGCCACCAGGATGCCGCCCCGGGCCGTCCCGTCCAGCTTGGTCATCACTAGGCCGGTCAGTGGCACCGCAGCGCCGAAGGTCTCGACCTGGCTGAGCGCGTTCTGGCCCGTGGTGGCGTCCAGCACCAGCAGCACGGCATGGGGGGCCGAAGGGTCCAGCTTCTTGATCACCCGGGCGATCTTTTCCAGCTCGGCCATCAGCCCGGCCTTGTTCTGCAACCGGCCCGCCGTATCGATCAGAAGGATGTCGCTGCCATTGGCGCGCGCCTTTTCCAGCGCCTCGAAGGCCAGACCCGCGGCATCGCCGCCCGCCTTGGTGGCGACGAACTGCGCCTTGGCGCGGTCGGCCCAGACCCGAAGCTGCTCGCTGGCCGCGGCGCGGAAGGTATCGCCCGCCGCCAGCGTCACTTTGGCGCCTTCCTCGGCCAGCCGCTTGGCCATCTTGCCGATAGTGGTGGTCTTGCCGGTGCCGTTGACGCCGGCCACCAGGATGACGAAGGGCTTCTTGCTGTCATCCATCACCAGCGGTTTCTGGATGGGAGCGAGAAGGGCGGCGATTTCGCGCGCCAGCACGCTGCGCAATTCGATTTCCGAAATTTCCGCGTCGTAGCGGTTCTTCGCGACGGCGGCGGTGATCTTCCTGGCCTGGTGGGTGCCCATGTCGGCGCGGATCAGAGCTTCTTCCAGTTCGGCGATGGCCGCGGCATCCAGCTTCTTCTTGGTCAGGATTTCGCCCAACCCGGTCTTGGACAGGCTGGTCTTGAGCCGCTCGAAAAATCCGGGCGGCGGGGGGGCTTCGCCGAAGGTCCTCATTGCAGCGCGCCAGTCAGGCGATCGGCTGTGCGCCCCGTTATGGCCACGGTGCGCAGGGTGCCGGGGACGTGCGCCCCCTCCAGTACCACTGGCGTGAAGCAGGGCGTGCGGCCGATGCCGCCGCGTTCCGTCAGGACGGCCCGGACACTGCCGGTCATGGCGTCCAGCCGGGCTGCCAGCACAGCTTCGCCCTTCCGGCGCAGGCGAACAGCGCGTTCGCGCACGACGTCACCGGCCAGGCGTGGCATCCGCGCGGCGGGCGTGCCAGGCCGGGGGGAATAGGGAAAGACATGCAGCGCGGAGAGGCCGGCATCGTCCACCAGCTTCAGGCTGTTTTCAAACATGTCGTCGTCTTCGGTGGGGAAGCCGGCGATGAAGTCGGCGCCGAAGGCGGCATCGGGGCGATGACGCCGGACGGCGTCGCAAAAAGCGATGGTGTCGGCGCGGCTGTGTCGGCGCTTCATGCGCTTGAGGATCATGTCGTCACCCGACTGTACCGAAAGATGAAAATGCGGCATCAGCCGCTCTTCCTCCGCGATCATGCGCATCAGGAGGTCGTCCGCTTCGATGGAATCGATGGACGACAGGCGCAGGCGCTGCAGTGCCGGCACCAGCTTAAGGATTTTCTCCACCAGCGTCCCCAATGCGGGCGCGCCCGAAAGATCGGCGCCATAGGACGTGAGGTCCACGCCGGTCAGCACGATCTCGGCAAAGCCCTTTTCCACCAGCCGGCGGGCTTCCTGCACCACTGCGCCCAGCGGCACGCTGCGCGAATTGCCCCGGCCATAGGGGATAACGCAGAAGGTGCAGCGATGGTCGCAGCCATTCTGGACCTGCAGAAAGGCGCGGGTATGGCCTTCGAAATGATCCACCATCTGGCCCGCGGTTTCGCGGATGCTCATGATGTCGTTGACGCGGATTTTTTCGGAATTTCCGGTGCCGAAGTCGGCATAGGCCTGGGCGGTGAGCTTTTCGGCATTTCCCAGGACGCCGTCCACCTCGGCCATGGCGGCATAGGCCTGGGGCTGGGTCTGGGCGGCACAGCCTGTGACCAGGATGCGCCGGGCGGGGTTCTCGCGCTTGAGCCGTCGGATTGTCTGGCGCGACTGGCGCACCGCTTCGGCGGTCACGGCGCAGGTGTTGACGACCACGGCATCGCGCAGTTGCGCCTCGCCGGCGCGCAGGCGGATCGCTTCGCTCTCATAGGCATTGAGGCGGCAGCCGAAGGTGACGACGTCCAGCGTCATAACTTGTCCAGGTCGACGCGGCCGCGATAGGGGAAGGCGGCGGGGCCTGTCATCAGCACATGATTGTCGTCTTCGCGCCATTCGATGAAAAGCGAGCCGCCGTCCAGGATCAGCTCGACCTTGCGGTCCGTCAGGCCGCGCCGCACCGCGGCCACGGCGGTGGCGCAGGCGCCTGTGCCGCAGGCCATGGTGATGCCGACGCCGCGCTCCCACACCCGCATCCGGATGCGGCCACGGTCCAGCACCTGGGCGAATTCGACATTCACCCGGTTGGGAAACAGCGGCAGGGTTTCGATCCTGGGGCCCAGCGTGGCCACCGGGGCCTTGGCGGCGTCCGGCACGAACAGGATGCAATGGGGATTGCCCATCGAGTTGGCGCTGGCCGGAACTTCCGTGCCGCCGATATCCAGCGGGAATTTGCTGGTATCGACCGGCCTGATCATCGGGACATCACCCCAGTCCAGCTTGGGCTCGCCCATATCCAGCGTCACCAGGCCCTTGCCGGCATCGCGGCACATCAGCATGCCGCCCTTGGTGGATATCTTGACCCGCGCCAGCCCGCGCTCGTTCATCAGGAAGCGCGCCACGCAGCGCGTGGCATTGCCGCAGCTTTCCGATTCCGCGCCATCGGCATTGTAAAACAGCAAGGCGGCATCGGTGGCCGCGCCGCCGGGGCGGATCACCACCACCGTGTCGCAGCCGATACCGAAATGTCGGTCGGCGATCCTTTTCGCCTGGTCGCTGGTCAGCACAAAGGCGGAGTCGCGGGCGTCGAACACCACGAAATCATTGCCCAGGCCGTGCATTTTGAGGAAGGCGGTCATGGGAGGCGTTATAGGGGGCGAATATGGCTTTTTCCATGGACTCGGAGGCTCAAACTTCACATCCTTCCCCCGCGAAAACCCGGACCCGCCATGCGCACAAGATTGAGCCTGTTCGCCCTGTTGCTCGGCTGCGTCCTCGCTTCAGGAGCCTATGCTGTGGATGATCCCTATGTCTGGCTGGAAGAGGTGCATGGTGCAAAGCCGCTGGCCTGGGCAAAGAAACAGAATGCCAAGTCGCTTGGCCCCCTGAAGGCCGATCCGCGCTACCGGAAGAATTACGATTCCGTCCTAGAAGTGCTGGATGCCACCGACCGCATTCCCATGGGCGCCCTGCGCGGCCGCAATGTCTACAATTTCTGGCAGGACGCGAAAAACCCCAAGGGCATCTGGCGGCGCACCAGCATCGCCAGCTACCAGACGGCCAGCCCCGACTGGCAGGTTTTGCTGGATATCGATGCTCTGGCAAGGTCCGAAAGCGAAAACTGGGTGTTCAAGGGTTCGAGCTGCGCCCCGGGGGAGACGCGCTGCCTGGTGCGGCTGTCGCGCGGCGGCGGCGATGCCGTGGTGGTGCGCGAATATGACCTGGCCACGATGAAGTTGATGGAGGGCGGCTTTTCCCTGCCGGAAGCCAAGGTCGATCTGGAATATGTCGATGGTGACACCATCCTGTTCGGCACGGCGAAGGACGGCGAGACGGCCTCCGGCTATGCCCGCACCGTGAAACTGTGGAAGCGCGGCACCCCGATCGCCGCCGCGCCGCTGGTTTACGAAGGCATCAAGGAAGACGTGCTGGTGGCGCCAATGGTGTTCCACACCAAGGAGGGCAGTTTCCCGTTTGCCGTCCGCGCGGTCAGCTTCTTTGAAAGCGAATATTTCGCGGTCGAAGGAGGCAAAGCGCGCAAGCTGGACATGCCGCTCTCGGCCGACGTGAAAGCCATGATCGACGGGGCGCTGATCGCGGTGCTGCGCAAGGACTATGAGAAGGACGGCGAAAAATTCGCAAAAGGCGCGCTGGTGGCCTTCCGCGATGGGCAAAGGCCGCAGACCATTTTTGCGCCCAATGCGCGCCAGAGCATCGAAGCGGTGGGCGCGGGCCGCGACAAGCTTTATGCCGCCATCACCAGCAACGTCACCGGCGCGGTGCATGTTTTCACCAACAACAGCAAAGGCTGGTCGGACAAGGTGCTGGCGCTGCCCGCGAACGGGACCGCCAATATCGTCTCCACCAATGACGACGGGCCGGAGGTGATGTTCAGTTTCCAGAACTACCTGACGCCCACCACGCTCTATTTCGATGCCGGCAATGACGCGCCCAAGCCGATCAAGTCGCTACCGGCGCGGTTCGACGCCTCCGGCATGGTCACCGAGCAGTTCGAGGCCACGTCAAAGGACGGCACCAAAATTCCCTATTTCGTCACCCGGCCCAAGAACCTCTCCGGCCCGGTCCCCACAGTCCTGTACGGCTATGGCGGCTTTGAAATCTCGCTGACCCCCAGCTACAGCGCCAATTTCGGACGGCTGTGGCTGAGCCATGGCGGCATCTATGCGGTGGCCAATATCCGGGGCGGCGGCGAATTCGGCCCGGCCTGGCATGATGCGGCGCTCAAGACCAACCGCCAGCGCGCCTATGACGATTTCGCCGCCGTGGCCGAGGACCTGCAGCACCGGGGGCTGACTACGCCAAAACAGCTGGGCATCCTGGGCGGCTCCAATGGGGGCCTTTTGGTGTCCACGCTGATGGTGCAGCGGCCTGATTTGTTTGGCGCGGTGGTCTGCCAGGTGCCGCTGATCGACATGATCGCCTATACCCATATCGGCGCGGGCGCGAGTTGGGTGGGCGAGTATGGCGATCCGGCGATTCCCGCGGAGCGCGATTACATCCTGACCTACTCGCCGTACCAGAATGTGAAAAAGGGCGTGAAATATCCGCCGGTATTTTTCGTCACCGCCGCCAGCGACGACCGCGTCACGCCGGTGCATGCCCGCAAGATGGCGGCGCGGATGATGGAGCAGGGCCATGAGGTCTGGTTCTATGAAAACACCGATGGCGGCCACAGTGCCGCCGCCGACCATCGCCAGGCCGCGGAAATGTGGGGCCTGTCCTTCGTCTATCTGGCGGAAAAGTTGGGACTGAAGAATTAATCGGTGAGGCAGGTTAATCTGTGGAATTAACGGATGTTACTTTAACGATACCTCTTAAGCGCTTTTGGATGTAACCGTTAGCATCCATGCCGTGACGCGCTACATCGCGAGTGTCCCATTTTGAGGCAATCGCAATGCGTAAGATGATCCAGAAGTTCCTCGCCAACGAAAGCGGCGCCACGGCCATCGAGTATGGCCTGATCGCCGCCCTGATCGCCGTCGCCATCATCAGCGGCGTCACCGCTGTCTGCACCAAGCTGTCGACCGCGTTCGGCGCCGTGTCGACCGGCCTGACGCAGTAAGCGCCGGGTTGTTGAAACGGAAACGGCCCGCCGGGTGACCGGCGGGCCGTTTTGCTTTCTAGTCTCTGACTCGGGCCTTGCGGCCTTTGCGAGGGGCCTAACGACCCTTGGCGATCCGCGGCTTGGGCGGGGCGGCAGGGGCTTCCTTGGGCTTGGAGGCCTTGTAGATCTTGGTCAGGGCCTCGCGGGCCTTGATCGCGGACGCGGATGAATCGGGCAGTTTGGGCATGGGGAACTTTCGAAGGGAACTTCTGCCCCTACCTTAAATCCCCCATGCCATTCCGTAAACGGATGATTTTGCAGCCCTGTTAGCTGATGGCAGCCCCCTGGACGCCAACCCGCAGCAGGTAGGCGGACTGGGAGCCGGCCATGAACAGGAAGTCCCGCTTGGGGCCGCAGAAGCAGACATTGGCGATGGTTTCCGGGGTGCGGACGCGGCCGATCAGCTTGCCCTGCGGGTTCCACACGGTGACGCCGGCATAGCCCAGCGGCGCGGTCGAGCCCGACCAGACATTGCCGTACATGTCGACACGGTGACCGTCCGGGCTGCACTTGACGCCGTCCACCATGCAGTCGGTGAAGGGGCGCAGGTTGGCGAGCTTCTCGCCCTGCACGTCCGCCACCGCCAGCTCGTGGCCCCAGCACAGATAGAGTTTGCTGTAGTCGGGCGAGAAGGCGATGCCGTTGGCCACCAGCTTGGGATTGCCTTCCAGCACCATGTCGATGCGCCCCGACGGGTCGACGCGATAGACCGCCGGCGGACGCACCTGCTTCTTCGACCCGATCACGCCCAGCATGCCCATGCCGATATTGCCGTTGGCGACGCCGTCGGTGAACGGACCGGCACCGTCATCGGGATGACCTTCCGACAGTTGTCCGCCGTAATAGGGATCGGTGAACCAGATGCTGCCGTCCTTGTGCACGGCGATATCGTTGGGCGAGTTGAGCGGCTGGCCGTTATAGCTGTCGGCGATCACCGTCAGCGTGCCGTCATGCTCGAAGCGCACCACGCGGCGCAATCCGTGCTGCGCCGAAATCTGCCGGCCCTGGAAGTCGAAGGTGTTGCCGTTGGAATTGTAGGACGGGCGGCGGAAGGGCGTGATCTGGCCGGTCTCCCAGATGTAGCGATACTGCACGTCGTCGGTGACGTCGCTCCACACCACATACTGGCCCTGGTTGCTCCAGGCTGGGCCTTCTGCCCACACCATGCCGGTGCCGATGCGCTTGATGTTGGAATGGCCGATGAAACAGCGGGCGCCTTCCGGCGAGACGATCAGCACATCGGGATCGGGATAGTTGATCGGCGGGGCGTCGGGGCCATAGACGCGGCCCGTCAGTACCGAGGTGCCCGGCGCCGGCGGCTTGCCTTGCGCAAAGGCGAGTGTGGGCAGCATGGCGGCGGCGCCGGTGACCAGGGCGCGGCGTGACAGGTCAAAAGGCATGAAGTCCTCCTAGCAGTGTTGTTCTGGAACGGACTGGAACCTGCCGAAAACCGGCTGTCAATGTTGCGGCGCGTCAGCCCGGTGATGCCCCCTGAATATTCAACCGCAGCATGTAGAGCGACTGGGTCGCGGTCATGAACAGGTGATCGCGCTTGGGGCCGCCGAAACAGACATTGGCGCAGCCCTCGGGAAGGCGGATGCGGCCGATCAGCTTGCCGGCCGGATTCCACACCGTCACGCCGCAATAGCCCAGAGGAGCGCTGGAGCTGGCCCAGATGTTGCCGGCCCTGTCGGCGCGCATGCCGTCGGCGCCGCAGCGGATTCCGTCCACCATGCAGTCGGTGAATTCGCGCACATTGCTCAGCCGGCCCGAAGAAACGTCGCCGACATGGATGCGCCCGCCGCGGATGACATAGAGCTTGGTGTAATCGTGCGAGAAGCACAGGCCGTTGGGCCCCAGGCCCTGCTCGAACGGCAGCACCAGATCGACACGCCCCGACGGGTCGGCGCGATAGACATTGGCCGGCAGCACCTGCTTCATCGAGCCGATCAGCCCGACGCCGGAATTGCCGATGCGCGGATCGCGCAGGCCGCCGGGATTGGTGGGGCCGTCGTCATCATCGGGATGGCCTTCGGCCAGGTTGGCGCCGAACAGGGGATCGGTGAACCAGACGCTGCCATCCCTGTGGGGGGCGACATCGTTGGGCGAGTTCAGCGGCTTGTCGCCAAAGGCATCGGCTACGATGGTCATCGAGCCGTCCAGCTCCCAGCGCACCACGCGGCGGAAATAATCCTGGGTGGAAAGCTGGCGGCCCTGGAAGTCGAAGCTGTTGCCGTTGGTGGAAAAGGAGGGCTTCCTCATCACCGTCACCTGGCCGTCGTCCCAGAGATAGCGGTAGAGCGTGTCTTCCTTGACGTCGCTGAAGATCAGATAGAGACCGACCGCCGACCAGGCCGGGCCTTCCAGGAAGTGATAGCCGGCCGAGACCCGCTTGATCGCGGCCTGGCCGATCAACAGGCTGCCGAAGCTGGGATCGATCCGAATGATGTCAGGGTCGGGCGAGCCGGGGGGCGGGGCGCCGGGGCCGAAATCGCGGGGCGGATTGGTGATCACCGAGCGGAGGGTGCCCAGCTGCGCCTTGGTTTCCTGGGCACAGGCCAGTCCCGGCACCGCAGCGGCGGCGCCGGCCAGCATCAGGCGGCGGTTGAGATTGGTCATTGAGGCTCTCCCGGTCGTTGTTTTGAGCGAGCATTGAAGGGGCGGGGGAACCTGTCAATTACAGGGATATTTGACTTTTCCGACCCCCGGAGCCTAAAACCCGCCCGATTTCCGGAAAGACCACAGGCCTTTCCGGTCCCCCGCCTGGCGCGGGGGATCGACCCCAGGCAGCGCAGGTGCGCCCCCTGGGGCGTAATGCGTTGGAATTTGCGGCGATGCCGCCTGGAGTTTGAATATTGTTTGAGTCCTTACAGTCCCGCCTGAGTGGCGTCTTCGACAAGCTTCGCGGGCGCGGTGCGCTCAGTGAAGCCGATGTCGATGCCGCCCTGGGCGAAGTGCGCACCGCGCTGATCGAGGCCGACGTCGCCTTGCCGGTGGTGAAGGACTTCATCGAAAAGGTGCGCCCGCGCGCCATCGGCGAAAACGTCATCCGTTCGGTGACGCCGGGCCAGCAGGTCGTCAAGATCGTCCATGACGTTCTGGTCGAGACCCTGGGCCAGGAAAATGCCGCCCTGAATATCGGCTCGCCCCCGGCCCCCATCCTGATGGTGGGTCTGCAGGGTTCGGGCAAGACCACGACCAGCGCGAAACTGGGCCTGCTGCTGCAGACCAAGGAAAAAAAGCGCGTGCTGATGGCCTCGCTGGACACCACCCGTCCGGCCGCCATGGAGCAGCTGCGGGTGCTGGGCGAACAGGCCGGCATCGCCACGCTACCCATCATGGCGGGCCAGGGCCCGCTGGACATCGCCAAGCGCGCCATCGCCAGCGCCAAGGTCGGCGGCTATGACGTCGTCATCCTCGACACCGCCGGCCGCCAGCATGTCGATGAACAGCTGATGGCCGAAGTCGCCGCCGTCAAGGCGCTGGTGGGTCCGCACGAAACCCTGCTGGTCGCGGACTCGCTGACCGGCCAGGACGCGGTGAACATCGCCAAGTCCTTCCATGACCGCGTGTCGGTCACCGGCATCATCCTGACCCGCGTCGATGGCGATGGCCGCGGCGGCGCGGCGCTGTCGATGCGCTTTGTCACCGGCGCGCCGATCAAGTTCCTGGGCGCGGGCGAAAAGCTGGACGCCCTCGAGCCTTTCCACCCTGCGCGCGTGGCCTCGCGCATCCTCGACATGGGCGATGTCGTTTCGCTGGTCGAGAAGGCGTCTGAGACGCTGGACAAGGAAGAAGCGGAAAAGCTCGCCGCCAAGATGAAGAAGGGTACGTTCGACATGAACGACCTGAAATCCCAGTTGAACCAGATGAAGAAGCTGGGCGGCATGAAGGGCGTGCTGGGCATGCTGCCGGGCGTGGGCAAGATCAAGGGCCAGCTCGACGCCGCCGGCCTGGACGACAAGATCCTCACCCGCCAGGAAGCCATAATCCAGTCCATGACCAAGACCGAACGCGTGGACCCGGATTCGATCAACGGCTCGCGCAGGAAGCGCATCGCCGCGGGCGCTGGCGTGGAAGTGTCGGAAGTGAACAAGCTTCTCAAAATGCACCGCCAGATGGCGGACATGATGAAGAAAATGGGCAAAGGCGGCCGCATGCCGACGATGCCCGGCATGGGCGCAATGCCCGGTGGATTACCGCCCGGAATGTTTCCGGGTCGGCGGTAAGTAAGAACGACTGATTTTAACGTTTTAAACGCAAGGAAAAATGAACATGGCACTTCGCATTCGTCTCGCCCGCGGCGGCACCAAGAAACGCCCGCACTACAACATCGTCATCGCCGACAGCCGCAATCCGCGCGACGGCCGCTTCATCGAGAAGATCGGCTTCTACAATCCGCTGCTGCCGTCGGATCATGCCGACCGTCTGAAGCTGAACCTAGAGTCCGCCCAGGCCTGGATCGGCAAGGGCGCCGTGGCGTCCGACCGCGTTCACAAGTTCCTGGCCAATGCCGGCCTGGTGAAGGCGCGCGTGCACAACAATCCGCAAAAGGCCCAGCCCAAGAAGAAGGCGCAGGAACGCGCCGCGGCTGCCGCCAAGGCTGCTGAGACGGCCGAAGCGCCGGCAACCTAGTTGTCGGCTGACATTCTCCTGGCCGCCGTCATGGGCGCGCAGGGTCTAAAGGGCGAGGTGAAGGCGAAAATCTTCACCGCAACCCCCGACGCCCTGCCGCGCTATGGCAAGTTGCATGGCAAGGACGGCCGCATCTTCACCATCACCGCCTTTCGCCCAACCAAACCGGGCGAGGCGGTGATGGCGTTTGAAGAGGTGCGCGACCGCAATTCCGCGGAAAACCTGAAAGGCACCGAGCTGTTTGTGGATCGCGCCGCTCTGCCCGCGCCGGACGAGGACGAATTCTATTACACCGACCTGGTGGGGCTGGAAGCGCGCGACAGCGAAGGCCGGGTGCTGGGAAAGGTCGCTGCCGTCCACAATTTCGGCGCCAGCGACGTGATCGAACTGACGCGCGCCTCACTTGATGGAAGGGCCCGCGATAGCGTTCATCTGGCCTTTACCCGCGAGACAGTACCGCACATTCATATCGCCGACGGCTACATCATCGTTGCCGTTCCCGAAGACGATGAAGCGGGCGACCATGTCGAGTAGCTGGTCGGCCACGATCCTCACTTTGTTTCCGGAAATGTTTCCCGGCCCCTTGGGCATTTCGCTGCTGGGCAAGGCGCTAGAGAAAAATCTCTGGTCGCTGGAGGTACGTGACATTCGCGATCATGGCCTGGGCAAGCATCGCAGCGTCGACGACACGCCGGCCGGCGGTGGGCCGGGCATGGTGATGCGTGCCGATGTCGCCGCCGCCGCGATCGATGCGGTGGAACATGCGGGGCGTCCGCTGATCTATCTGTCGCCGCGCGGGCCGCGCCTCGACCAGGATCGGGTGCGTAAGCTGGCGGATGGCCCGGGCGCGATCCTGCTATGCGGCCGTTTCGAAGGCCTGGACCAGCGGGTGATCGACGCGCGCGGTATCGAGGAAGTGAGTCTCGGGGATTTCGTGCTGGCGGGCGGTGAAATCGCGGCCATGGCGCTGGTGGAGGCCGCGGTGCGGCTGCTGCCCGGGGTGCTGGGAGATCATGCCTCCACGCAAGAGGAAAGCTTCAGCTCGGGCCTGCTCGAATACCCCCATTTCACCAGGCCGCAACTGTTCGAGGACAGGCCGATCCCCGAGGTATTAAGTGGCGGGAATCATTCCGAAATCGCCAAGTTTCGGGCCCGGGAGGCACAAGACCTGACCAGGACCCGACGTCCGGACCTCTGGACACTCTATGTAAAGGCCTACCCCAAAGGCCCCAAGGGCCTTTGAAAACGCTCCGGCCTAGGCTATAGCGCGGGCTCTATTCCCGATTTTTCCGCACGGAGACTGGTAAAATGAACCTTTTGCAGCAGCTCGAAGCCGAGCAGATGAAGGCCGTGCGGGCCAAGGCGCATCCTGCGTTTCGCCCCGGCGACACCCTCAAGGTGAGCGTTAAAGTGGTCGACGTGACCTATGACGAAAAAGCCAAGGCCAACAAGGCTCGTGAGCGTCTGCAGGCCTTTGAAGGCGTCTGCATTGCTCGCCAGGGCGCTGGCCTGAACGAAAGCTTCACGGTCCGCAAAATCTCTTATGGCGAAGGCGTGGAACGCGTTTTCCCGGTCTACTCGCCGCTGGTGGATTCGGTGACCGTGGTGCGCAAGGGCAAGGTCCGCCGCGCCAAGCTCTATTATCTGCGCGGGCGCACCGGCAAGTCGGCCCGCATCACCGAGCGCACCGATAACGTCAGTGAGGCTCAGGCGTCCAACACCGCCGCCTGAGTCGTTTCAGCCCCGCCAACCGAAGCTTGGCTATGAAACAAGTTTGACGGGCCGCGCCGGATTTCCGCCGCGGCCCGTTTGTTTTTGAACGGCACGGCCACCTCAAAACCCCAATTTTTCAGGCTTTTCTCCCCATATATGGAAAAAGCCCCAATTTATTGCGGTTTTTTGTGATGAGACCGCTTCATCTTGCGGGAAATGCCGTAAAATAGTGCTCATCTGTTGATTCGTTAGAGGGAGAATCCCAATGGCAGCCGCCACAAAAGCCGTAAAAGCCGTAAAAGCCGTAAATGTCGAAACCGTTTCCACCCGCCAACTCGCCGGCCAGCTCGCGGAGAAGCACGAGCTCTCCCAGAAGAAGGCCAATGAGATTCTGGAAGATATTATTGCCCTGATTACCAAGCACCTGAAAAAGGGCGCGCGTATCCGTCTGAATGGTCTTGGCATCCTCGTCGTGCGCAAGCGCGGTCCGCGCATGGGCCGCAATCCCGCCACCGGCGAAGCTATCAAGATCAAGGCTTCCAAGAAGGTCGCGTTCCGCACCTCCAAGGAACTGAAGGAAGCTATCTAAGGATCGGTTCTTTTCGGTATAAGACAGCAAAGGCCGGATGTTCGCATCCGGCTTTTTCTTTTTTCCGCTTGCAGCGGCGGGGTCTTTTGCGCCGCCTGCGGCGGCTGGTTTTTTGCGCCGTCTGCCTGGACTAGGTAGTGGACACATAATTTCTGGCCCAGAGCCGGATTTAGGCGAGAACGACGGTAGCCAGGAAGTTGCGCGCCAGCTTGTCGAAGCGGGTTACGACCCGCCTGAAGTTCTTGAGCTTGCAGTAGAAGCGCTTGACCAGATTGCGCT
>CAMAPL010000005.1 GCA_945860165.1 Rhizobium sp. Q54 | reverse complement strand
ACAGGTTCAACTTCCAACGCAGCAATAACAGCTAAGACGAATACCCTCCTCGAGGGGATCAAGTCTTCCCGATGGAGTCCCGCAGGTCCAACTAGCGCTTATCTCTATAACGCGCCTTGGACTATTCCATTTCTTCGTACAAACGAAGTGATGGTTGAAGTGGCTCTGAAATAAAACCACTTGTTCGCCCAACTTTCTACGAGAGCTATTGGTGACCTCTGAGCTTCACAAGAGCTTCACAGAGGGGGTATAGCCGTGGGTTGCTAGGCTCGGGGACCAGATACGAAAAAGCCCCAACGGTGTTAGCCATCAGGGCTTTAAATTTCTTAGCTACGAGCTAGATCGCTTACTTCACAGCGAATGACGAACGGTTCTTACCAGCCTTCTCAGCTGCCACGATCCACAGTGGAGCACGTCCACGACCCGTCCACTTGTTCCCCTCAGCGTCCTTAAACTTTACGGGGGCTTTCTTGCCCTTCAGCTTGCTGACCCGCTTGGACTTCTTGGCGCCCTTGGCGGGACGTCCAGCCTTGCCTGAGAAGGCGTGCTTGAGGTCAGCAAGGGTCAGCTTGTGCTTCTTGATCAGGGCGACGGCTTTGTCGACACCAGGCTTCACCTTGGTCTCAAGGGCTAAAGCCTTCTTCTGAAGTTCAGCGATACGAGCCTGGATTGTTTTCAGTGAGATTGAACGAGCCATTAATGATTACCCTTGATTTGAAGTCTGAAATGTCTTTTCGTGTTTATACTAATATATAAGAACTATGGAGTAAAATATGACATCTCCGGTTATAGCCCAGAAAAAGCCCTATATGGTAGAAGTAGAAGCCGGGAAAACTTACTACTGGTGTTCCTGTGGGCTAAGCAAGAAGCAGCCATTTTGTGATGGAAGCCACACCGGAACCGATTTGGCTCCCTTAGCTTACAAAGCAACCGAGACTAAAACTGTGGCTATGTGTGGCTGTAAGTATTCAGGAAATACGCCACTTTGTGATGGCGCTCACACTAAGCTTTGAATACGGCTTTAGTGCCTCATTGGATCTCATAGGGGCTCTTATGTCCCAATCCCAGGGTCTCATAGGGTCTCTTAGCGATAGATAGGGTCACGTACCCATCAGATATCCACAGGCTATCCACAGGGGCTCTGAGAGCCTCATAGGCGGCGGTCTAGGCGGGGGTTGGAGGCTTGGTGGAGGGAAATTTCTTATAAGAAAAACCCTCCCAAATGTAACAGAAACCCAACGAAAACAGCTACCTAGATCTAGACAATATCTCAATAGTTTCAGACACTTACCGGGACTCTAAAATAACCGGATCGTAACCGGATCCTCAAAGACGATCATTTAAGCCAATAGAATATGGGTCCCTGCTTGCGACCACTTTAATTCACACGGGAGGAGTCACAGGTTCAATCCCTGTCGCGCCCACCATTAATCAAATACTTAGCTAGATGCGCATCTCACTTACATGAAATAGGCATGGAAAAGGTGTGGTGGTGGGAAACCCTCCTAATCCCTACCCGGCTAGCAGCGAGATCCCACATTGCACGGGCACAGTCCCCCACGCCGAGCAGTTCGCACCGGGCAAGCTTCGGGACGTGAAACTCGATCAGGTCCACGACGCACTGGAAGGCCGCTCTGGGCAACGGCGCGCGCCAGAGTCGCGTCACTCAGCAGCGGCACCTGGCCGCCGGCCTGCAGCAGTGTTCGCCGCTTCATGGTGTAAGCTCCGCCTGTTTAACGATAGGTCTTGTCGTCGACCTTGCCGAGATCGGTGCCGTTCATCACTCCCACCGTGACGATGGCATAGGTGAAGACTTCGGTACCCGGCTCCAGGTGGCCCGCAATGGCCTTATCACCCGTGCCAAGCGTCATGTGCGCATGCACCACGCCCTTCACGATATAGCCGTTCATCCCCACCAGGTCGGCGGGCGTGTCGGGCTTCTTGGTGAAAACGTTGATGGTCGGGAAGTCGCGATTGTGGACCTGGTGGACATGATAGCCGCGCAGCGAGCCGACGCCCGAAAGGATCACGCCATTGACGATATTTTCCTGCTTCACCATCGCCTGCAGCCCGGCCAGCAGGTCAATCTTGAACTTCATCCGCATCACCACGATGCGCTCGAACTGCCCGCTCACCGCATAGGCATCGGGCACGGAGGGATCATTGGGCTTGTTGTCCGCCGGGTGCGGCGCGGTGCGCACGATCTGCTGCGCCGTCGCGGGCGCGGTCAGCAGCAGGAGGGATAAGGCTATCGCCAGGCGCATGGTAACCTCTTACCGGCTGAGCCGGATGGCGATGGAGCCGGGCCGCGGTTCAAAAGGAAGCGTGGCGGCATCGTCGCGCACCAGGCTGCGCCCATTGAAGCGATAGACTTCGATGGTGCGTTCGCTAGCGCATTGCGCCAGGACCAGCTTGCCATCATCGCTCCAGGTTGCACCCTGGTTCCAGTGGCAGCTGCTCGTCTGGGCCACTTCCTTCAGAGTGCCCGGACCCACCGCGAGAATCTTCAAAATGCCGCGCACCTTGTCATAGCCGGGATCGGATTTGACGTAAGGCGCGCCATTGGCCAGCACCACCAGCAGATGCTTGCCGTCCGGCGACAGGGTGGCATGTTCCGGCGTGCGGCCCACGGGGAATGACAGGACCAGCTTGTGGGTCTTGAGGTCCACCATCGTGATGGTGCCGGTGCGGTCCGCGCCGGTCAGCGCGCCGCCGACATTGGTGTTGATCAGCCAGTTGCCGTCCGGCGTTACCACCGCGCCATAGGACGATCGGCCGGTGGAGAGGGTATTGCCGGTGCGGGTGACGCGGGTGCCGTCCACCGCCAGTTCGATGATGGCGGGCGCATCCCAGACCACGACATAGGCATGGCGGCCGTCTGGCGCGAAGGTCACATCGACAACCTGGTTTTCCTTGCCCAGGTCCAGCCGACCGACGCGGGTCAACCGGTTGCTCGCCAGGGTGAAGACGGTGACAGCGCCGTCGGCTCGCGAAGCAACCAGCACGAGATTCTCGGCGCGGTTGATGGCGACGCCGCTGGCCTGCGCGCCAGCAGATATAGTCTGCACCACTTTGGGCCTAGTGGGATCGCTGAGATCGATCACCGATACGCGGTCGTCCAGCGCGGGCTTGAAGGGATCAGCGGGGTTGACCTTATGCGCGGCGGTCACGATGGCGAATTTCTCGCTGCGGCCGACCACCACCGAATTGGGAGATCCGATCATGGAGACCGGCACCCGGAGATTGCCGATCACCCTGGGGGGATACTTGCCCAGTTCGATCACACTGATGCTATCGGGCGTGGCCCCGGCGGCCTCGCCCTTCTGGACCTGCTTGCCGTCATTGGCTGAGATCGCCAGTCCGGCCCAGGCGGCAACAGGACATAGCGACAGGCTCGCGACCACCAGTGCGCTGCAAATCTTCAAGAAAACCTCCCCATGTGCTGTTGACCGCAACTGCGGCAACAAGTGTGCGGCGGGCAGGCGGGATCGGCAAGGCCAGACTGGCTCAAACTGTTACAAGCCGGTTTTGAAGGGGTGTTAAGGGATCGGCCTGTAGCCTCGTTTCATGACCGGCATTCTGACCAATTTCACCGGGCGCGACGCGCTGCTCTGGGGCCATCAGCCCCTCAAGCTAACCTATGGCCTAGGCGATCATGCGCTGTTCTCGCGCTCCGCCCTAATCCGCCTGATCGAAACTTATCCCCGCGCGCATTACAGCCTGATCGCCATGGGCGCCAAGGACGACAGTCGCCTGTGGCAGGAGGGCGACCTTGCCGGCGCTTCGGGCGAAACCCTGCTGGCCGCTATTACTGAGGGCCGCATTTGGCTCAACCTGCGCAATGTGTCAGGCGTGGACCCGGCATACCGCCGCCTGCTGGACGCAATTTTCCACGAACTGCACCAGACTTTTCCCGGTTTCGCGGCCAACAAATGGAAAAGCGGAATCCTGATCTCGTCCCCGGGGCGCGGGTCTATTACCATGCCGACCTGCCCGGCCAGCTATTGTGGCAGATCGCGGGGCGCAAGAGAGTCTGGCTCTATCCCGGCGGCGCGCCGTTCCTGACCGAGCGGCATCTGGTCTAAGCCACTGTTTTATGTATTATTTCTGCTAGGGACGGATCGTGATCGCCGCGCCCTGAGTATAGGCGTTGCCCCACAGCGAAAAGGGTTTCTGCGGCGGCGTTTCGCCGGGCCGGGGCGCGACCGCCGACACCAGGGTCAGATCCATCACCAGCACCTGGCCGGGGGGCACCGCGCCGCCCACGGCGCTGCTGGCGCCGAACCCCAGATTGGGCGGCATCACGATGTGCCAGTGATCGCCTTCGCGCATCAGCAGCAGCGCCTCGCCCAGCCCGGCCAGGGTGATACCGCTGAGAACGGCAGCGGTCGGGAGACTGGGGGTGGTGCTGTCCACCAGCACGCCGTTGATCAGCCGCAAGCCATAGCGGATCTGCACCACATCGTTGCGGCCGGGCCGCCGCCCGACACCGCTGCGCAGCACGCGAAGCTGCAAGCCGCTAGGACGCAGGATGGTACCGGGCTTTTTCGCGTTCGCCGCCAGATAGGCGGCGTTGGCCGCCACACTAAGCGCCTCGTCCGCCGCCAGCGCGGCCGATGCCGCCATCAGCAGGCACAGGAGGACGGCGGAAAATTTCATTTTCTTTCATGTGCTTTCGTATCTCGCCGTACGCCCCGTGGCGTTGTAGGTTTACCGATCATACCGGGGAGCGGATCATGCGCAACGCATTGTGGGGCGTCGCCTTTGTTTTTCTGAGTTTGGCGCAAGCACAAGCCGCACCAGAAAAAATTATTATCGATGCCGACATTGGCGACGATATCGATGACGCTTTTGCGGTGGCGCTGGCGCTGAAAAGCCCTGAATTCGAAATACTGGGCTTCACCGCCCCCTTTGGCGACACACGCGCGCGCGCCAAAATGCTGGACCGCATCCTGGCTGAAACCGGGCATGGCAACATTCCGGTGGCGATGGGCGTATCCAGCAACGCCAATCTCTCCGGCTTCAACCAGCGCCGCTATGCCGAAGGCGGCAAGAGCTATCGTGCCAGCTATCCGGACTCCACCGATTTCATCCTGGAACAGATCCGCCGTTATCCCGGCCAGATCACCCTGGTGGCGCTGGGACCACTGCCAAATGTCGGCGCCCTGATCGACAAGGATATTGCGACCTTCCGTAAGCTCAAGCGGGTGGTGATCATGGGCGGCGCAGTGCAAGCCATCCCCGACCCTTTTGGCCTGCGCGCCGCCACCGCGCCGATGCCGGAATGGAATATCAAGAACGATATCGCCTCAGCGCAGAAACTGTTCACCTCCGGCGTGCCGGTGGTGGCCATGCCGCTAGATTCCACCATCCATCTCAAGCTGCATGAGGTGGCGCGCAATCTGCTGTTTGCCCAAGGCACGCCGCTGACCGACATACTGACGGTGGCCTATCATCAATGGAGCCTGGGCACGCGCCAGCCGACGCCCACCTTGTTTGATCCCATGACCCTAGCCTGGATGGCAGATCCGTCGCTGTGTCCGGTGACACCGATGCATATCCGGGTCGATGATGCCGGCATGACGCTGGCCGAGACCGGAACGCCCAATGCCCAAGTCTGCCTGAAATCCGATCCGCAAGCCTTCCTGCGCTTTTATCTGGAGCGCATTGGCAAGAAATGATGGGCCTGGACAAACTCTACGCCCAGGCCGTGGCGGCGCAGAAAAGCGGCAACCTGGTCGAAGCCGAACTGCGCTATCGAGAAATCCTGGACGCCGCCCTGATCCCCGAAGTGATGGTCAATCACGCCAATGTGCTGGCCGCGATGGGGCGGCGCGACGACGCATTGGCCGACTACAGCCGGGCGCTGGCGGCAAAGCCCGACCTGTTCGAAGCTTTATACAATCGCGGCAACCTGCTGCTGGAGATGAAACGCGCCGACGCGGCGCTGGCCAGCTTCGATGCGGCGCTGCAGCTGCGCCAGGACATGGCGGGAGTGTGGAACAACCGCGGCACAGCCCTGCGCGACCTGCGGCAGCTGGATGCTGCGCTGGACAGTTACGACCGCGCCCTGGCGCTGGCGCCCGGCCACGTCAATGCGCTGACCAACCGCGCCATCGCATTGCAGGAACTGAAACGCACGGACGAGGCCCTGGCGGCAACCAAGGCCGCGCTGGCACTGCAGCCGAATTTCGCGGAAGGCCTATATGTCCAGGGCAATATCCTGCGCGATCAGGGTCGCATGGAGGAGGCGCTGGCCAGCTATGAACAGGCATTGGCGGCCAATCCCGCCCATCCGCATGCGCTGAACGGCATGGCGCAGGCGGCGCTATCCTTGTGCGACTGGCAGCGCACCGCGGCGCTGGCGCCGCGCCTAAAGGAAAATATCGAGGCGAACCGCGCCCTGATACAGCCCTTTGTTATGCTAGGCTATAGCGATGACGGCGCGCTGCAACGGCGCTGCGCCGAAACCTATGTCCGCCGCACTGTGACGCGCACGGCCCCGCTGGCCGACCGCAAACGCTATGGCCATGCGAAAATTCGCCTCGCATATCTGTCGGCTGATTTCCACCAGCATCCCACCGCCCAGCTGATGGCCGAACTGTTCGAGCGTCATGACCGCAGCCGCTTCGAGGTCACCGCCATCGCCATCGGGCCGGATGACGGCAGTACGATGCGGGCGCGGCTGGTGAAAGCCTTTGACACATTCGAGGATGTGCGCGGGATGAGCGATGCCGAAGTGGCGCGGCTGCTGCACGCGCGCGAAACCGACATCGCGATAGACCTGAACGGCCACACCCAGGATGCCCGGCCCGGCATTTTCGCCCACCGGCCCGCGCCGGTGCAGGTGAACTATCTGGTTTATCCCGGCACCACTGGCGCGGAGTTTATCGATTTCATTCTGGCCGACCGCATCGTGGCGCTGACCGAACAGCAGGACTTCTTCCGCGAAAAGATTGTCCATCTGCCCGACTGTTATCAGGCCAATGACGCCACCCGCCTTGTTCCCCAAGCACCAACCCGCGCCGAATGCGCACTTCCCGACAACGGCTTTATCTTCTGCTGCTTCAACAACAACTGGAAGATCACCTCCCCGGTCTTCGATATCTGGATGCGCCTGCTGCAGGCGGTGCCCGGCAGCGCGCTGTGGTTGCTGAATGGCCCGGCGGCGGACAATCTGCGCAAGGAAGCGGCGGCGCGCGGCGTGAATTCCAGCCGTCTGGTGTTCGCGCCCAGGCTCCCGCCCGACCAGCATCTCGCCCGTCACCAACTGGCCGACCTGTTCCTCGACACCCTGCTGTACAACGCCCACACCACCGCCAGCGATGCGCTGTATGCCGGGGTGCCGCTGGTGGCCTGTCTCGGCCGCGTGTTCCAGAGCCGTGTCGCCGCCAGCCTGCTCTATGCCGCGGACATGCCCGAACTGATCACCAGAACACCGAACGCCTACGAAAACCTGGCGCTGGAACTGGCGACGAACCCGGTCTTGCTGAAAGCGACGCGCGACAAGCTGAAGCGCAATCTGAGAACCACGCCGCTGTATGACAGCGCGCGTTTCCGCCAGAATATCGAAGCGGCTTATATTGCTATGCTGGGCTAGTCTGTCATTCCCGCGCAAGCGGGAATCCATCGCGCAAAGCGCAATCAAGTAGATGGATGCCCGCTTGCGCGGGCATGACAACAAGATTTTCTTGTCGAACCGTCCTAAAGCGCCTTCGGACGTTTGGCCGGGTCGAAGCCGTAGAATTTCTCGGCATTCTCCACCAGGATCTTGTGACGCAGCTTTTCGTCCGGTGTCCATTGCACCGTCAGGTTCAGCAAGGTCACATCGTCGGGCATCGCCACGGGGTTCAGCACCTTGGTCGCATCGGGATGCGGCCAGTCGCTGCCCCAGATACAACGTTCCGGCGCCGCCGCGATATAGCCGCGCGCCGCGGAACTGGCGCCGGCATAGTCCGGCGGCAGGCCGCCATTGTAGAGATAAGCACCCGACACCTTAACCCAGCCTTTGCCGCTGTCGAGCAAGCGGCGGACGGTATTGTATTGCGACGCGCTGGTGTCGATGGCGCGGGCTAGGTGATCGATGATCACCGGCACCGGCAGGCTGAGCAGCAGCGATTCCATCTGCACCAATTGTTCGGGCGGCATGTTGCACTGGATATGCCAGCCCAGGATGGCGATGCGCCTGGCCAGCGGCAGGACTTCCTCGGCGCTGACCGGATTGCCCAGGCCGAACTGGATGCGCGCGCCCCGGATGCCGCCGGCATGCAGGCGCTTCAGTTCGGCATCGCTGACACTGGCATTGACGACACAGACGCCGCGGGCATCGCCCAGCTGCGAGATCGCGTCCAGGGTGCAGCTATTGTCGGTGCCATAGGTCGAAGGCTGCACCACCACGCAGCGGGTGGTGCCCAGCTTTTTCTGCAGGGCGCGATAATCCGCCACCGTGGCGAAGGGCGGCTTCAGCACCGCCGCCGGCATATAGGCAAAGCGCGGATCGTAGATGTGAAGATGGCTGTCGCAGGCGCCGTCGGGCACCTTGAACGACACGCGCGGATCGGCGGCAAAGGCGGGCGTGGCGGCCACTGCAAGACTGACGCCGACAAAAGCGCGGCGGTCGAGAGATGTCATAAGAACTCCTACTTCTGATATGTGACTTTCCACACCGTGTTGCTGGCATCGTCGGCCACCAGCAGGCTTCCGTCCTTGTACACGGCCAGCCCGGTCGGGCGGCCCCAGACCCGCAACGGATCGGCCTTGCCGTCCCAGAAGCCGGTCAGGAAATTCTCATAGCCGCCGACGGGCCGGCCGTCCTTGAAGCGGATGCGCACCACTTTATAGCCGGTGGGCTTGGCGCTGTTCCACGAGCCGTGCAGCGAGACAAAAGCGTCGCCCTTATAGTCGGCGGGAAAATTGCCGCCCGTATAAAAGATGGTCCCGGTTGGGGCGCTGTGCGCGGGAAACAGCACATCGGGCGTGATCGATTTTGCCACCATGTCGGGACGCGCCGCGCCCATGTCGGGATCGGGAACCTTGCCGGCATAGCTCCAGGGATAGCCGTAAAAGCCGCCCGACTTTACATAGGTGAAGAAATCCGGCGCCAGCGCGTCGCCCAATCCGTCGCGCTCATTCACCGAGACATAGAGATTGTTGGTGCCGGGCTGGACGGCGACGCCCACCGGATTGCGCAAACCACTGGCATAGGGCACCAGATCGCCCTTCACGATCCTGAAGATTTCCGCGCCGGGCCGGAAGTCGGAGAGGTTGTCGCGGCTGCCCATCTCCAGTAGCAGACTGTCGTCGGCGCCGAACGCGAAATTGCGGGTGCCGTGCATGGCGGTCAGGCGCAAGTCCTTGGCCCTGGTCACCCGTTCCAGCTTGCCGGCCTTGGTGGCCCCCGCAACATACGGCGTGCGCCAGATCGCATCCTGGTCGCTGATATAGACATAGCCCTTATGGACCGCGACACCGGACGGATTACGCAGCCCTTCGGCGAAGGTGAAGCGCTGGTCGGCGACCCCGGCTCCCTTGCTGTCTCGCAGCAGGGTGATCTTCTTGGGCAGGCGCTCGGACAGAAAGACATCGCCATTGGGTGCAACCGCCATGAAACGCGCGATGGTCAGGCCGGTGGCAAAGACGGTGACCTTGAAACCCTTGGGCGCCTGCGGCATCGCATTGCCGCGCGGAATGACTTCGTTGCGGTTGGCCACCGGCGGCGTGGCGTAAGGCTTGGGCAGGTCCGATGCCTTGAGCAGGAATTTCTGACCCGGACGGTCGGCGGCCAGCGCCGCACCCGATGCGAGAATCGTCATCATCAAGAATGCTGCGGCGCGCTTCGCCATGTCGTTCCCCATCCGGTTACCCGGCACTTTTTTATGGTCGCGCCGGCGGGCGCTTCGCGTCGCCGGTCGCCCCGATGATAGGGATGATGGCCGGGCTGCGGCGCAAAAACAATGGTGCGCCCGGCGCCAAACCGCTAAAAGCCCCAGCATGGACGATCTGGAAAGCCGCAAAATACAAGCACGCGCATGGTTTGAATCCCTGCGCGACAAGATCATGACGGCGTTCGAATCCCTGGAACGCGAAGCGCCCGCCGCGCTGTATCCCGGCGAGGCCGGCCGCTTTGAAAGAACCCCCTGGACGCGTGGTCCCGCCGCCGGAGGCGACAATACAAAAGCCGATGAAGGCGGCGGCGTCATGGGCATGATGCGCGGGCGACTGTTCGAGAAAGTCGGCGTTCATACCTCCACTGTCCATGGCGAATTTTCGCCGGAATTCGCCAAGCAGGTACGCGGCGCGGCGGACGATCCGCGTTTCTGGGCCAGCGGCGTCAGCCTGATCGCCCATATGAAAAATCCGCGCGTGCCCGCCGTGCACATGAACACCCGCATGATCGTCACTACCCAGGGCTGGTTCGGCGGCGGCGCGGACCTCAACCCCACTCTCGACGCGGCGCGCAACCAGGCCCATCCAGACACGGTGGATTTCCATGCGCGGCTGAAGGCGGCCTGTAACGACTTCGATGCCGGCTGGTACGACACTTACAGAAAATGGGCGGAAGAATATTTCTGGCTGCCGCATCGCGGCGAGCCACGCGGCGTCGGCGGCATTTTTTACGATCATCATGACAGCGGCGACTGGGACCGGGATTTTGCCTTCACCAAAGCGGTGGGCGAAGCCTTGCTGGATATCCAGCCCGCCATCATCTGCCGCCGCATGGGCGAAAGCTGGAGCGATGCCGAGCGCCATGAACAGGCCAAATGGCGCGGCCGCTACGTCGAATTCAATCTTCTCTATGACCGCGGCACCACCTTCGGTCTGAAGACCGGCGGCAATGTCGAAAGCATCCTGTCCTCCATGCCGCCTGTTGCGGAGTGGAAGTAATGAAACTCGGCTCGCGCGGTTCGCCGCTGGCGCTGGCGCAAAGTCGGCTGGTCGCCGCCATGCTGGCAAAAAGCAGCGGTGCCGATATCGGCGCGTTCCCCATTGATGCCTTCATGACCAGCGGTGACCGCATCCAGGGCCGGCTGCAAGATCAAGGCGGCAAAGGGTTGTTCACCAAGGAACTCGACGAAGCCCTGCTGGACGAGCGGATCGATGCCGCCATTCATTCCATGAAGGACCTGCCGACCCGCATGCCCGAAGGCATCGTGCTGACGTGCGTGCCGTCGCGTGAAGATCCGCGCGACGCCTTTATCGCCACACGCGCCAAAAGCCTTATGGATTTGCCGGCGGGCGCGACCATCGGCACCGCCAGCCTGCGACGTCAGGCACAGACGCTGCACCTGCGCCCCGACCTGAAAGTGGAACTGCTGCGCGGCCGGGTGGAAACGCGGCTGGCGAAAATCGAAAGCGGCGCTTTCGACGCCACCTATCTGGCGCTGGCGGGCCTCAAACGCCTGGGACTGGAAAAACACATCGCCAGTGTGGTGGATGCCGAAGTGATGCCGCCCGCACCGGGACAGGGTGCGCTGGCGATCACGGCCCGCGCCGGTGATGAAAAGACATTGGCCTTGCTGCGGCCACTCGATATTGCCGAACACGCCATCACCACCACTGCCGAACGCGCCTTCCTGCAGGCGCTGGACGGCTCCTGCCGCACCCCCATCGCCGCGCTGGCGAAGATCAATGGGGAAACGCTGGATTTCCTGGGCGAAGTGCTGACGCCCGACGGCAAGCATTGCTGGCGCCGCCGCGAAAGCGTGGCGCTGGGCAGCGATGCGACGGAGACCGCCCGCGCCCTGGGCGCCAGACTAGGGGCCGAGATCGTGGCCGAGGCCGGCCCGCTCTATCAGGCGCATTTCGGCAACAAGGGCTGGTAGGCCTTTGCAAAGCCCCTGATTTGCGGCAGCATCGCCTTCAAGGCCGCGCGACAAGGCCAAAGGGAATAACGCCATGCTGAACAAACGCCTTTTTCTGACCGGTACGATAGCGGCGGCAGCGCTGTCCGCCGCAGCGGCACAGGCGCAGCCGCGCACCATTCCCCACGGCATGATGAAAACCACCCAGATGTTCAAAGCCCCGCCGGGCTACGTCAACGGCATGGCGGTGGCGCCGGAAGGCTTGTGGCTGGCGCAGCAGAAACTGTCGGCCGAGAGCGCCAAACAGTATGGCCTGCCCGAGCCCACTGACCTGCGCGAGGCTGCATGGCTGGTGGACTGGAACGGCAAGCTACTCAAGACGGTGATGACCAACTGCCGCAACTGTTCAGGCATGGCCTATGGCGATGGTCATGTCTGGATGATGGCCAACCAGCCGCCGCAGGGCTGTTTCCAGGTGGACATGAACGGCAATCAGATCAGCCATCGTCAGATTCCCTTGGGGCTACCGGGAATGGACGGCGGCGGCAGCCATGGCGCGCAGTGGCGTGACGGAAAACTGTGGATCGCGGCGCTGCGGCCCAAGCTGTTGCTGCGCGTCGATCCCAAGACCTGGATGCCGGAAGTGGCAATTCCGGCCTACAACACACCGGACAAGCCACGCTCGCACGACCTGACCTTCGACGGTGACGGCAATATCTGGCTGGTGATCGGCAACAACAGCAGCAATTACAAGGAAGGACGACCGGGGCTGGTGAAGTATGACGGCAAGACCGGCCAGGTGATCGGAACCTATGATTTTCTGCCCGGCTCCTGCGATCCGCACGGGCTGGAATTCCATAACGGCACGCTGATCAGCTGCGATGCCGGCATCCATCCGGGTTGGCCCAATGGCGACAGCCCGCATGCGGGCTGGGTCTTCAAGATCGAGCCGGCTTAATCGACGCGGAAGCCTGGCCGCAGCGCGACATGGGATGAATCCAGCGCCTGGATGCTGGGGCAACCCAGCAGCTTGAGGGTGCGAATGATGTCGGCGCGGAAAATTTCAATGGCGCGTTCGATGCCGGCATCGCCCGCCGCCGCCATGCCATAGGCATAGCCGCGCCCCAGCAGCACCGCATCGGCGCCCAGCGCGATGGCACGCACCATGTCGGCGCCGCGTCGGATGCCGCCGTCGAACAGGATCTCGGTCTTGCCTTTCACCGCTTCGACGATGCCCGGCAGAACGCGCAGCGAACCGGCGACGCCATCGAGCTGGCGCCCGGCATGGGTGGACACCACGATGCCCTGCGCGCCCTCGTCCACCGATCGCCTTGCGTCATCGGTGGTCATCACGCCCTTGATCACGATGGGGCCGTTCCAGACCTCACGAATCCACTTCAGGTCAGTCCAGGACACCTGCGCCGATTCCAGCGCGGCGCCGACATCGACCGCCGCCAGCGGGCCGGAGCCCGGCACCACGATATTAGGAAACGGCCGCGACATGCCGTCGAGCAGGAACCCCGCTAGCCAGCGCGGATGCATCATGATGTTTGGCAGATAGGGAATGCGGCCAAACCAGTTGGGCGACATCAACTGGCGCATGCCGTTGCGCACGTCGCGCTCGCGATTTCCCGCCACCGGCGTGTCGATGGTGACGAACAGCGCCTTGTAGCCGGCCGCCTTGGCCCGGCCGATGGCGGCTTCCGCCGCGCCGCGCCCGCCCGCCAGATACAATTGATAAAAGGTTGGGCCTGACGATTCCGCCTTCACATTCTCGATGGTGTGGCCCGACATGGTGGACAGGATATAGGCGGTGCCGTTGCGGCCCGCGGCGCGCGACGCCGCCAGTTCGCCGCGCGGATGCATCAGGCGCGAATAGCCGATCGGCGCCAGCAGGAACGGCAGATCGAGTTTCTGGCCCAGCACCGTCACTGACAGGTCGCAGGCCGGCGTCGCCACCGCGAAACGCGGCTTGAACAGCACCTCCCGGAAAGCCTGCTCACTGTCCCGCAGCGTCACCTCGTCGTCGGCGGCACCGTCCAGGTAATCGAACACCGCGGCTGGCAGGCGGCGGCGGGCAAGACGGCGCAGGTCTTTGACATTGACGACGCGCGGAGAGGCAAGGTTCATGGCGAAAAGTCCGAAAATCGGGCCTTTTATGCCCGCAATACGCCGCGTTTAAAAGACTGGTTTTCTAAAAGGCGGAAATGCCGGTCTGGGCGCGGCCCAGCACCAGGGCATGAATGTCGTGGGTGCCTTCATAGGTGTTGACCGCTTCCAGGTTCAGCATGTGGCGCACCACGTGATAATCGTCGGCCACGCCATTGCCGCCATGCATGTCGCGGGCGGCGCGCGCGATCTCCAGCGCCTTGCCGGCATTGTTGCGCTTGAGCAGGCTGATGGCTTCCGCCGCCAGCCTGCCCTCTTCCAGCAGGCGGCCCGCCTGCAGACAGACGGTCAGCCCCAAGGTGATTTCGGTCTGCATGTCGGCCAATTTTTTCTGGAACAGTTGCGTGGCGGCCAGCGGACGGCCGAACTGCTGGCGCTCCAGGCCATAACGCAGGGCCGCATGCCAGCAGAATTCCGCCGCGCCCATCGCGCCCCAGGCGATGCCGTAGCGCGCATGGTTGAGACAGGCGAAGGGCGCCTTCAGGCCATGCGCTTCAGGCAGGATGCGATCTTGCGGGATTTCCACATCGCTCATCGCGATCTCGCCGGTGACGCCGGCGCGCAGCGAAAACTTGCCTTCTATTTTCGGCGTCGACAGGCCCTTGTCGCCGCGCTCCAGGATAAAGCCGCGCACCTGATCGTCCAATTTCGCCCAAACGACAAAGACATCGGCGATGGGCGCATGGGTGATCCAGGTCTTGCTACCCGACAGCACAAAACCGGATTTTCGCTTCAACGCGCGGCTTTGCATCGAACCAGGATCGGAACCGGAGCCAGGCTCGGTCAGCCCAAAGGCGCCGATCCATTTGCCCTTGGCCAGCATCGGCAGGTATTTCTGGCGCTGCGTCTCGGTGCCGAATTGATGGATGGGATGCATCACAAGGCTGGACTGGACCGAGATGGAAGATCGGAAGGCGGAGTCCACACCTTCGATCTCGCGCGCGATCAGGCCATAGGCGACAGGCGACACGCCGGGACAGCCATAGTCTTTCAAAGTGCTGCCGAAGAGACCCAGGGCGCCGAATTCCCGCAACAAGGCGGGGTCGAAGCGTTCGTGGCGGTGCATGTCCTTCACCAGCGGCATCAGCCGGCTCTGGCCGAAGGCGCGCGCGGAATCGCGCACGAGTTTTTCTTCCTCGCGCAGCGACGATTCCAGCAACAGCGGATCGGCCCAGTTTAAAGCGGGCCAGTTGTCGGAAGCCATTCCCAGCCAGACAAAACGGGGAGGCGAAATGCTTCCCGTTTGGAAAGCATATCGCCATCCCCGTGCCTGATCCTAGAGGGCCGACGGCAAAGAGCGGGCCTATCTGCCTTCCTTCAAGACCCAGCCAGCCGCGTCGCGGTGGACCAGTTCCCGCTGCAGGTCGCGCAGCAGCATGTGATAGCCCTTGTCATAGCGCCTGACGGCGGCACGGCTCCCCAGCGCCGCGATCACCGCCAAGGTCGGCTTGGGGGGAAGCACCTGGTCGTTGACGCCTGCCAGAAACAGGATCGGCGGCGGATTTTGCAGGCGGCCTGGCGCGGTGCGGGCCTCGTCCATCAGATTTACCAGGCCATAGAGCGTGTCGGTGCGGGTACGCCGCTGGAACAGCGGATCGCGCCCCAGGGCGCGCAGCATCTCCACATTGTCGGACGGCACGATGCTGACCACCCGCTTGGCGGCATCGCTTGACAGGACCAGCCCCGGCACCAGATGCGCCGCCAGGAACAGGGCAGTGCGATAGGTCAGCGGCATGTCGGCGCGCGACCAGACCGCGGGCGCCGACAGGACCGCGCCGTCAATTTGAGGCGGCGTCTGTGACGCCAACGCGGTCAGCAGCACCGCCCCGCCCATGCTTTCGCCCAGCGCGAAGACCGGCACGCCGGGATAGCGCAGCCGCGCCGCCGCCACGGCGTCGGACAGGTCGTCGCGCATCGCCTCGGCGCCCGCCCACACACCGGGATTGGCGCTTCTGCCGAAGCCGCGCTGGTCATAGGCCAGGGTGGTGATGCCAGCCTGCGCCCAGAAGATTCCCGGCATATCGAAGGCATTGGAATGATCGCCCATCCCGTGCAGCGCCACGATTACGGCCTTGGGAGCGCTGTCCGCCTCCCAGCGGCGCAGCGGCAGCTGGCTGCCGTCGCGGGTCACCAGCACATCGCCTTGCATCATGGGGGAAACCATCCGGTCACGCGGCACAGCACGCTCGAAGCTGGGCGCGCAGGCCGCAAGACACACCAACAGCAAGGCCAACCATGCGCGCATCACATTCAAAGCGGTAAAAGTCCGATCATGGCGGCAGACAGGCTGCTGGCGAGCACGCCCGCCACCAAAGCCTTTAATGCCAATCCCACGATTTCGTCGCGTCGCTCCGGGATCAGGGCGCTCATGCCCGCGATCAGGAAGCCGACGCTGGCGAAATTGGCGAAGCCACACATGGCATAGACCATGATGGTGGAGGAACGTGGGTCCAGCGCACCCGCCGGCAGCGCCGCCATTCGCAAATAGGCGATCAATTCGTTGAGGATCACCTTGACGCCGAGCAGACCGCCCGCCGTCGCCGCCTGGTCAGCTGGCACGCCCAGCAGCCAGACCAGCGGCGCGAACAGCCAGCCCAGCATACGTTCCAGGGTCAGGGCGCCGCCGGCCACATCCGGAAAATGCGCCAGCATGATGTTGGCCAGCGCCACCAGCGAGGTGGTCACCACCAGCATGGCGATGATCTGCAAATAAAGCTTCAAGCCATCCTCGGTGCCGCGCGCCATCGCATCCATGGTAGAGCGGTAATGCACACTGGCTTCCTTTTCATCGAGATCAGTTTCGGCTTTGCCCGGCACCATCAACCGGGCGATCAAAACGCCCGCCGGCAGCGACATGAAGGACGCCACCAGCAGATGCCCCAGCGCCCCGGGCAGCACATTCTGCAGGATGGTGGCGTAGAGCACGAACACCGTGCCTGCGATCACCGACAGGCCCACCGTCATCAGAATGAACAGCTCGGCGCGGGCCAGCCGCGCCAGATAGGGGCGGATCATCAGCTGGCCTTCGATATTGCCCAGGAACACCATCGAAGCCGCCGACAGTCCCACCACGCCGCCCAGCCCCAGCGTCTTTTTCAGCACCACCGCCATGGCGTTGACCAGGATGGGCGAAATTCGCCAGTACCACAGCATGGCCGATAGCGCCCCGATCACGATGATCAGGGGCAGGATAGAAAAGGCCAGGTTGATCATGTTGCCGGGATTGGTGACGGCAAACGGCGCAGGCCCGCCGCCCATGAAGCCGAACACGAAACTGGTGCCGGCATTGGTGGCGGTGGTGATCGCCGTGACCACGCCGTTCAGCGCCAGCAGCGCCTCGCGCGCGCCCGGCGCTTTCAACAGCAACAGCGCGATGGCGGCCTGCAGCAGCAAAGTACCGGCCACCATCCGCCAGTTGAATGCCTTGCGGGCTTCGGAAACAGCCCAAGCGAAGGCGATGATGGCAACAATGCCCAACGCCGATTGCAGATGCGGCAACATTCCCGCCCCAGCCAAAAAATACCCAATCACGCTACACGATTCCGCAGCAACGTCCCATGACAGAAGGCCGCGCCGGGGCTAGTGTCGCGCCAGCGGGATGGACACGTGACCAGCAAAACGGCGAAGACGGGGATAATCGTTGCGCTGGCGGGCGCACGCGGCATACCGCCCCTGATGATCATTCTGTATCACTTCAGCGAAGGCCATCATTATACCGGCCTGCAATGGCTCGACCGCATCGCGGCGCGCGGCTATCTGTGGGTCGATTTCTTCTTCGTGCTGTCGGGTTTTATCCTAACCTATTCCTATAGCCACCGGCTGAAAGACCTTCTGCAATGGCGCGGCTATAGCGATTTCCTGCGCGCCCGCCTGATCCGGCTCTACCCGCTGCATCTCTTCATGCTGCTGCTGATCTTGGTGATGGTGGCGGGCCTGCGCGCGCTGGCAGCGGTTGGCGGCTATGTCTCCATCTATGACCTGCCCTGGCACCAGGATGTCAGCGCCAAGGGCTTCGCCCTGAGTCTCTTTCTTGTGCAGGCCTGGAACACCATGGACCGGCTGACCTGGAACGGCCTGTCCTGGTTCGTCAGTGTCGAATTCGCCCTCTGCCTGATGTTTCCCGCCCTGCTCTACCTCTCGCATGGCCGGGTCTGGCGCGGCGTCGCCCTGGTCGCGGCGGGCGTGGCGGGCGTGTGGGCGCTGCTGCTGACCTCGCGCCACGGGCTAGACATCACCTTTCACAATGGCGTGCTCCGAGGACTGTGCGATTTCACCGTCGGGGTTGGCCTGGCGGTGCTGTTCCGCGGCGTGAAAGACCAACCCATGCCGGTCTGGACGCATTCGGCAGTGCAGATGATACTGCTGTTTCTGCTGGCCTATTCCGTCACCTTCACCGGATGGGCGCATACCCGGAACGACATTTTCACAGTGCTGCCGCTGATGGCGCTTGTCTTTGCGCTGGCCTTTGACAAGGGGCTGCTGGCGGACGCCCTGAAGACGCAGGTGCCGCAACTGCTGGGGGAATGGTCCTATGCCATCTATCTGGGCCAGACCACCTGGCTGGTAACCCTGCGCTTCTGCAAGCAACGGATCTGGCCGCCGCCCGATACCATCGTGCTGGGCACGCGCTTCGCCGACCTGATGTGGTGGCTGGAACCATTGGCGCTGGTGATCATCTGTGTCGCCTGGGGGGCGCTGCTGGCGAAAACCATCGAATATCCCGCGGCGACGAAATTGCGCCAGCGCTTCGGCCGTTGCCTTGACCCGCAAACCATCCCGACCCCACCGTAGCGTCATAAGAAAATAAACAGCGGAGGTTCCCCATGGCCATTTCCTTCAAGGACAAGGTCGTAATTATCACCGGCGCTGGCGGCGGGCTGGGGCGGGCGCATGCGCTGGAATTCGCCGGTCTAGGCGCCAAGGTGGTGGTCAACGATCTGGGCGGATCGCTGGACGGCAGCGGCGGCAATTCCGCGGCGGCCGAGAAAGTCGTGGCCGAGATCACGGCGGCGGGCGGCGAGGCGATCGCCAATGGCGCGTCGGTCAGCGACGATGCCGGCGCCGCCCATCTGGTCAAGCAGACCATGGACAAATGGGGCCGCATCGACGTCCTGATCGCCAATGCCGGCATCCTGCGCGACAAGAGCTTCGGCAAGATGGATCTGAAGGACTTCACCGCCGTGATGGACGTGCATCTGCTGGGCACGGTGAAGACCTGCAAGGCGGTGTGGGACGTCATGAAGGGGCAGGGCTATGGCCGCATCGTGGTGACCACCTCTTCCACCGGCCTGTACGGCAATTTCGGCCAGACTAATTACGGCGCCGCCAAGCTGAGCCTAGTAGGATTCATGAACTCGCTGAAGCTGGAGGGCGCCAAGGACAATATCCGGGTCAACGCCATCTGCCCGGTGGCCGCCACCCGCATGACCGAGGCCCTGATGCCGCCGGTAGTGCTGGAAATGCTCAAGCCTGAATTTGTTTCGCCCGCAGTGGCCTACCTGGCCAGCGAGGATGCCCCTAGCGGCGTGATCATCACCGCCGCAGCGGGCGCCTTCGCCGCCGCCCGTATCGAGGAAACCGACGGCGTCAATCTGGGCCATGGCGCGACGGCAGACGATGTCGCCGCGAATATCACGCAGATCTGCGACTGGACTACGGCCAAACATTACGAACAGGGCGGCGAACAGAGCGCCAAGTTCTTCGCGCGCGTTCAGGAAAAGCCGTTGCTCGGCTGAGCGAAACAATTTGGAATATTAATTCGGCCAGCTTACTGCCCGGCAGCCCAAGTGGCTGTCGGGCGTTCGGGCGGCGAAAGGTCCACCGGACCTTTCGCTGAGCGCCCTCACAGTCATAATTTTTTGAATTTGCGGCGAAATGAGTCTTGCAGCGAAGCGCGGATTGCACCACGCTTCGATCCATGGACGACCTCGCGCTGAGTGTTCGGATTGCGCGGCCTGAAGATGCCGCAGATCTGGCGCGCATCTATATCGAATCCTGGCAAGACACATATGCGGGTGCGATTTCCCATTCGCTGCTGGGCGCGATGTCGCACAAAAATCATACCGCGCGCTGGCAGGCCACCATCAAGGGTCCGGGCACGGTGCTGGTGGCGGAAGATTCGCATCACGGCCTGATCGGCCTGACCAGCCTGGGCGCGGCGCGCGACGCCGGGCTGGGCTTTGAAGGCGAAGTCTACACCCTCTATGTCGATCCCGCCTTTCTGGGGCGCGGCACCGGGCGCGCGCTGCTGGCCGGCGCCTTCGACAGTTTCAAGGACCGCAAGCTGCGCTCCTGCCTGATCTGGGCGCATGCCCGCAACAATGCCTGTTTCTTCTACGAGGCGATGGGCGGGCGGCGCGTCGCCACCCGCACCACAAGGCTGATGGGCGAACTGACCAACGAGATCGGGTTTGGCTGGCGTCATCTGGCGACCAAAAAAAAACGGAATCTTTCGTCCTAGAGATCTTTCGGGCGCACGAAATCCACCAGCTTGCCGCTGGCCTGCACCACATCGCGCCAGCGCCCGACATCGAAATCCAGGATCGCCAGGGCGCAGGTGGGAAATTTCTCTTCCAGTGCTTCGTGGCGCATCCGCTCCTTGCGCCGTACCGGCTCGCGCGCCATCAGCGCGGCGCATCCCTCTAGGCCGGGATTGTGGCCCACCACCATCAGCGACGAGACCGTGGCGGGCATCGCCCGCACCGCCGCCAGGATTGTGGCCGGATCGGCCAGATAGAGCGCGTCGCGATACACTATCACGGCGGTCAGTTCATGCAGCACCAGTTCGGCGGTCTGGGTAGTGCGGGCGGCGACCGAACAGAGGATCGTTTCGACCGCATAACCGGTCCGGCGCAGATAGCGCGCCATGGCGGCGCCGTCCTGCATGCCGCTGAGCATCAGGGTGCGGTCGAAATCCTCTACGCTGCCATCCGCCGGTTGTGCCTTGGCGTGACGCAGCAGAAACAGGCGCTTCAAAGCACCACCGCCTTTTTTGTCTGTCGCAGCAGCGGACCCCATGCGAATCTCGCATGAAGCTTATGTTCTTGACCAATGGGGGGCAACGGGGCCACAAAAAACCCCCTTGAAGGACAAGACGTTATAGGAGCGCCGGCAAGAGCCGGAACAACCATTAAAATGGCCGCGAACAAAAAAACCGGAAAATGGCGCAAGCGCACCCTGGCAGTGCGCGGCGGACAGGTGCGCACCGGCTTCCAGGAGACCTGTGAGCCGCTGTTTTTAACCGCTGGTTATGCCTATGAGGCGGCAGAAGAAGCCGAAGCGCGCTTCAAGGGTGAAAGCCCCGGCTACCAGTATACACGGCTGGCTAACCCCACCATCTCGATGTTCGAGGAGCGCATGGCGCTGCTGGAAGGCGCGCCCGCGGCGCGCGCCACCGCCACCGGCATGGCCGCCGTCAGCGCCGTGCTCCTGGCGGGGCTGAAGACCGGCGATCATGTCGTCTCCGCCAATGCCCTGTTCGGCTCTTGCCGCTATGTGATGGAGAATGTGCTGCCGCGCTTCGGCATCAACTGCACCTTCGTCGAAGGCAGCGACCTTTCCGTATGGGCTGCGGCGATGCGGCCTGAGACAAAGCTGCTGTTCGTGGAAACCCCGTCGAACCCGACCCTGGCGATTGTGGACATCGCCGCGGTGGCGAAGATCGCGGAAAAGGGCGGCGCGCGCCTGGTCGTGGACAATGCCTTTGCCAGCCCGGCGCTTCAGCGGCCGATGGAGTTCGGCGCCCATATCGTAGTGCACTCCACCACCAAGTTCATCGACGGCCAAGGCCGCGCCATGGGCGGGGTGATCCTGTGCCACCAGGATTTCCTGGACGAAAATCTGCACCAGTTCCTGCGCAACACCGGGCCGACCATCAGTCCGTTCAATGCCTGGCTGCATCTCAAGAGCCTGGAGACCCTGGAGCTGCGCATGAAGCAGCACAGTGAGAACGCCCTGCGCGTTGCCGACTTCCTGGCGAACCACAGGAAAGTGACACGGGTCCTGTACCCTTTCCGCCCTGATCATCCCCAGCACAACTTGGCCAAGGCGCAGATGGATGGTGGCGGCGGCGTGGTGGCGTTCGAGGTCGAGGGCGGCAAGCCGATGGCCTTCAAGCTCGCCAATGCGCTGGGACTGATCGATATCTCCAACAATCTGGGCGACTCCAAGAGCCTGCTCACCCATCCCGAGACCACAACCCATCAAAAAATGACGCCCGAGGCGCGTGCCGCCGGCGGCGTCACCAGTGGTATGTTGCGCCTGTCGGTCGGGCTGGAAGATCCCGAGGACCTTTGCGAGGATCTCGCCCAGGCTTTGAAGGTGGCGTGATGTCCGAGCATCGTACGCAGCTCAGCTGGCACGATGGCGGCAGGCCTTTCACTTACGACACTTATCCGCGCGAACACGAGATTGTCTTCAAGGACGGCCGGCAAAGGCTGACCGCCAGCGCGTCACCGATTTACAAGGGCGACGGCGATCACGGCGATCCGGAGGATATGCTGGTGGCCGCTTTGTCCTCCTGTCACATGCTGAGCTTCCTAGCGATCTGCGCCAAGAAAAAAATCACAGTGCAATCCTATGAGGACGACGCCGTCGGCTTTCTGGAAAATGAAGGCGGCAAATTGTGGATTACCCGCGTGATCCTGCGACCCAACGTGGTTTCCAGTGCCGACGCGGCCACGCTGGAACAAATTCACCATCTGGCGCATGATGCCTGTTTCATCGCAAATTCCGTGAAAACTCAGATCATTGTGGAACCGCGTTAATCACTGCGCCCAATTGCCGCTTGCACCCGATAAGCGACGGCCCGATACTTGGCCTATGTTCGATACAGAAAAGCGCCAGGTTCTTTCGCGGGAAAAAATTCACCAGTATGAACTGGAGACCAAGCGCATCCGCGTCGCGGTGAAGCCCGCTTATCTCGATGACCAGTCCGATCCGGAAGATGATCGCTATGTCTGGTCCTACACCGTCACCATCGAGAATAAGGGCGCGGAGCCGGTACAGCTTCTGTCCCGCTACTGGAGTATTGTGGACGGCACCGGCCGCACTCAGGAAGTGCGCGGCCCGGGCGTGGTTGGCGCCCAGCCGGTGATCGCGCCGGGCGAGAGCTTTCAGTATACCAGCGGCTGCCCGCTGGAGACCGCCTCGGGCACCATGAGCGGCCGCTACCAGATGATGAGCGCGTCGGGCGAAAGCTTTGAGGCAGAAATCCCGGCTTTCCTGCTGGAAAGCCCCTACGAATGCCGTCAGATTCACTAGTCCCCAGCAACCGCAAGGTTGAATCGCCCGCGTCCACGGGCGAGACTTTCCCATGACCAAACCGACACGCGAAGAGGCCGAAAAGGCCGTTCATACATTGCTGCGCTGGGCCGGCGACGACCCGTCCCGCGAAGGCCTTAAAGACACTCCCGCCCGCGTCGCCAAGGCTTTCCAGGACTGGTTCTCGGGCTATGACCAAGACCCTGAAGCCTATCTGGCCCGCACCTTCGAGGAGATCGAAGGCTATGACGACATGGTGATCCTCAGGGACATACGCTTCGAGTCACATTGCGAGCATCATCTGGCGCCCATCATCGGCCGCGCCCATGTCGGATACCTTCCCACCAACCGGGTGGTCGGAATCTCGAAACTGGCGCGAGTGGTGGAAGCCTATGCCCGCCGCTTGCAGGTGCAGGAAAAAATGAATTCCCAGATCGCCCACACCATCGAGAAGGTGCTCAAGGCCAAGGGCGTGGCGGTGGTGATCGAAGCATCGCACCAGTGCATGACCACGCGCGGCGTGCACAAGGCGGGCGTCACCATGGTGACCTCGACCATGCTGGGCGCCTTTCGCGGCAATTCCGATACCCGCCGCGAATTCCTCAACATCATCGGCAATCCGGCCAGCCGCGAAGATCGATAATGACGCCGCTCGACCTCGTCAAAATGCTGATCGCGTTCGACACCACCAGCCGGGATTCCAACCTGGCGCTGATCGATTTCGCGCAAAGCCTGCTGGAGAAATCCGGTGCACGCTGCCGGCGCTCCTATGACGCGACCGGCAAGAAGGCCAACCTGTTCGCCACCATCGGCCCAGACAGCGGCGGCGGCTATGTCCTGTCGGGCCATACCGATGTGGTGCCGGTGGACGGCCAGGACTGGTCGTCGGACCCGTTCGCGCCCGAAGTCCGCGACGGCAGGCTGTATGGACGGGGCGCCTGCGACATGAAAGGCTTTATTGGCGTGGCGCTGGCGCTGGCGCCGGAGATCGCGCGCGCCAGGCTGACACGACCGATCCATTTCGCGCTGTCCTATGACGAGGAAGTGGGCTGTGTCGGCGTCACGGGACTGCTGGACGACCTGAAGGCCGAAGGGATCAAGCCGGCGCTGGCGATCATCGGCGAGCCGACCCTGATGAAGATCGTGGGCGCCCATAAGGGCGGCGCCAAGCTGGTGACGCGGTGTTGTGGCCGGGAGCATCATTCCAGCCAGCCCGAGCGCGGCGCCAATGCCGTGATGATGGCGGGCGAATTCATCACCCTGCTGGACAGCGTCTGGCATGAACTGCGCGCCGACAGTGACCCGCGTTTCGATCCGCCCCATTCCACCGTGCAGGCCAACATGATGTCCGGCGGCACCGCGGTGAACATCCTGGCGCGCGAATCCGAGGTCACCTGGGAGTATCGCTGCCTGCCCGACCGCGATGCGAGCGCGATCGTCGAACGCGTCAACGCGCGCGCAGCGTTGGAAGTGCTGCCCAAGTACCAGCGCCGCGCCCCGGAAGCGCAGCTGGAAACCACCCTGCACGCCCAGTATCCGGGACTGGCAATGGACGAGGATTCTCCGGCCATCCGCCTGGCGCGCGAACTGACCGGCGCCAACCAGGTGGAAGCGGTGGCCTATGGCACCGAGGCCGGGCATTTTCAGAATTACGGCATCCCGGCCGTGATCTGCGGCCCCGGCTCGATCGAGCAGGCGCACCGGCCGGACGAGTTCTGCGAAGTCAGCGAACTGCATGCCTGCACCGCGTTCCTGCGCAAGGTGATCGCGAAAGCTTCTACCTGACTGTCATTCCCGCGAGGATCGCGCGCCAGCGCGAGCCGAGAGAAGGGAAGCCAGGTGGAGAAAAACCTTTCGCTCTGACAGGCATGGATAAATTACGCCAGCGACGGCGGCGTGATCTCATGTGTTTTGCCGCAAAACTCGCACCTCGCCCGGATGATGCCGTCCGGGTCCGCCAAACCGGCGCGTTCTTCCGGAGTATAACCTTTGAGCACCTGGGTGATGCGGTCGGCATCGCAATCGCAGCGGAAGATCACCGGCTCGGGCGGCTGCACCAGCACCTCGTCCTCGTTGAAGAGACGCCAGAGCAGCGTCTCGGGGGCAAGCGTTATATCCACCAGCTCCAGATCCTCGACGGTCTTGAGCAGCAGCGACAGCCGGTCCCAATCGTCGGACTTGCTTTCGATGCCCTCCTTTGCCGATTCCGGCGTCATCTGCAGCATGATGCCGCCGGCGCGCCAGTGAGGCGCACGATCGCCCGCGACATAGAGCGGGGCGGCCGCTAGCCGGATCACGGTGGGCAGCTGCTCGCTCTGCGCGAAATAGGTTTCCGCGGAAGGCGCGATGCCATCCGGTGAAAGCTCGACAATGCCCTGATAGGTCTTGCTGGCCCGGCGGGGCTCGATGGTGATGGCCAGCGCGCCCTTGCCCACCAGCTGCGCGAAATCGGCTTCGGGGTCGAACCGCGCCGCATCCACCCGGGCATAGCCGCGCACGCCGCGGCCCCGGTTTTCATCGGCGCCGTAATAGTCGGCCGTCACCAGATCGAGCGGGCCGTCGCCCTTGGTCTGAATGGTCAGCCGCCCGTCCAGCTTTAAGGCCGTGCCCAGCAGCGCACCCAGCGCCACCATCTCGCCGGCGACCCGTGCGGCGGGTTCCGGCAAGGCATGGGCGCCAAGGGCGCGCGCCGAGGCGTCATCCAGGCGGACCAGGCGTCCGCGCACACCCGCCTTGGCGATATCGAACGGCAGCACGAAGTCGCCATAGGGCGACGAGATTTCCATTTTATCCGGCATAAAATCCAATATGGCGATCAGACGCGGCTTTTCAAGAAATCGTCCAGGCCAGGATCGCCTTCTGGGCGTGCAGGCGGTTTTCCGCCTCATCGAACACCACCGATTGCGGCCCGTCGATCACTTCGTCGGTGACTTCCTCGCCGCGATGGGCCGGCAGGCAGTGCATGAAGATCGCGTCCTTGTTGGCGCGCTTCATCAGCGCGGCATTGACCTGGAAGGGCTTGAGCAGGTTCTGGCGCTTGGTGGCATTGTCGTCGCCCATCGAGACCCAGGTGTCAGTCACCACGCAATCGGCGCCTTCGGCGGCGGCCTGCGCATCACTCGTATAGGTCACCAGCCCGCTTTGGTGCGACCAGTCGCGGGTTTCGGCATCGACGGTCAGTTCGCGCGGGCTTGCGACATTCAGCTTGAAACCGAACCGCACCGCGGCATGGACCCAGCTGGTCAGCACATTGTTGCCGTCGCCGCTCCAGCAGACGGTGGCGCCGGCGATGGAGCCTTTATGTTCTTCAAAGGTCAACACATCGGCCATCACCTGGCAGGGATGGGACCATTTTGTAAGCCCGTTGATCACAGGGATGGTGGCATTGGCCGCCAGCTCCTCGACCATTTCATGGTCCAGCAAGCGGATCATCACCGCATCCACGAAACGCGACAACACACGCGCCGTGTCGGCGATGGTTTCCTCGCGCGCCAGCTGCATTTCGTTGCCAGTGAGCATCAGGGTGGAGCCGCCCAGCTGCCGCGCCGCCATGTCGAAGGAAATGCGGGTGCGGGTGGACTGCTTGTCGAAAATCATCGCCAGCACCTTGCCGTCGAGCGGAAGATCGCCATCGGGCATGCCCTTGGACAAGCCGCTGCGCGCCAGCTTGCACCGCCTCGCCTCCGCGATCAGGTCCTTGAGGGTGGCACTGTCATGATCCGACAGGTCCAGGAAATGCTTGGGGGCATTCTGCTTGGTTTTGGAAAAGAGGGGCGCGCTCATTGTGCGGCGGCTTTCTGCGCTTCCATCTGGGAAGCGGTCTTGCTCAACAGGTCCATGCCCTCACGGGCTTCTT
This sequence comes from Rhizobium sp. Q54, assembly GCA_945860165.1. Classification (GTDB taxonomy): domain Bacteria; phylum Pseudomonadota; class Alphaproteobacteria; order Micropepsales; family Micropepsaceae; genus Rhizomicrobium. The sequence continues at coordinate 97,315 of CAMAPL010000005.1, read as the reverse complement.
CTTCGCTCAGGGTCAAAGGCGGCAGTATGCGCACCACATTGTCACCGGCCGGCAGCACCACCAATCCGTTGGCGCGCGCGGCGGCAATGAAATCGGCGCTGGGGGTCTTCATTTTCAGGCCGATCATCAAGCCCTGGCCACGCACACTTTCGAACATGGCGGGGTGGCCCGCCACCAGCGCGCCAAGCTGCTGGTGCAGGTAATTGGCGACCTTATTGACGTGATCCAGAAAGCCCGGCGCCAGCACCAGATCGATGGCGGCATTGCCCACCGCCATGGCCAGTGGATTGCCGCCATAGGTGGTGCCGTGGGTGCCCACGGTCATGCCCTTGGCGGCTTCTGCCGTGGCCAGCACCGCGCCCAGCGGAAAACCACCGCCGATGCCCTTAGCCACCGTCATGATGTCGGGCGTGAAACCCAGCCAGTCGTAGGCGAAGAATTTTCCGGTACGCCCGACACCGGTCTGAATCTCGTCGAAGATCAGCAGCATGCCGGTATCGTCGCAGAGGTTGCGCAAGGCGCGCAGGTATTCCGGCGTCATGGTGCGCACACCGCCCTCGCCCTGGATCGGCTCGATCAGCAGCGCCGCGGTGTGCGGCCCGATCACTTTTTTCAGGGCATCCAGATCGCCCAGCGGCACCTGATCGAAACCCGCCATCCGGGGGCCAAAGCCTTCGAGATACTTCTCGTTCCCGCCGGCATTGATCGCGGCGATGGTACGGCCGTGAAAGGCGCCCTCGAAGCTGACGATATGGAAACGGTCGGGCGCACCGTTAACGAAGTGGTAGCGGCGCGCCATCTTGATGGCGAGCTCGGTCGCCTCGGTGCCGGAGTTGGTGAAGAACACCGTGTCGGCAAAACTGTTATCGACCAGCTTCCGGGACAGGCTTTCCTGGCCCGGCACCCGGTAGAGGTTGGAGGTATGCCAGAGCTTAGCCGCCTGCTGCGTCAGGGCGCCGACCAGCTTGGGGTTGGCGTGGCCAAAGGCGTTGACGGCGATGCCCGCACCGAAATCCAGGTATCGCTTGCCATCCTCGGCGAAAAGATAGGAACCCTCGCCACGGACGAAGGCGACATCAGTCCGGTTATAGGTGGGAAGCAAAGCCGGGAACACGGGCGCATCTCCTCTTGGTCAGTGAAATAGTGAAATAGTGAAATAGTGAAATAATATTACAACAACACGGCAGGAAGAGCGGTTTATCCGATTTCCGGCCGACCCAAACAACCCCGCCGCCCGCCGGCATGGCCAGTATGCATCTTGTGGACAAGGGCTGGCCCCATGGAGGCAAAGCTTGTGCGGCGCACGCGCGGGAGTACTGTATCTTGTGCCTTTAAACGCCAATGGGGGGTGTCCAGATAATGGGACCGCCCACCCGCAAGGAGCGATTTCCATGACGCAGGCAAATTGGTCGGAAGACCGGGTCGAGCAGCTCAAAACTCTTTGGACGGAAGGACTTTCCGCCAGCCAGATCGCCCGCGCGCTAGGCGGCGTGACCCGCAACGCCGTGATCGGCAAGGTCCACCGGCTGGGCCTGGCCGGCCGCGCCAGCCCATCCCGCAGCGAACGCCCGCGCCTGCCGATGGCACCCAAGGTCCCCAGCATACGCAGCCATGTCCCCGCCGCCCTGGTGGTCGAGGAAGATCCGCTGCAGCTGGAAGACGGCAGCCACGCCACCGTCCTGACCATCAGCGACCGCATGTGCCGCTGGCCGATCGGCGACCCGGCGGCATCGGAATTCCATTTCTGCGGCCACAGCCCCAAGTCCGGCTCGCCCTATTGCGAAGCCCATGCCCGCAAGGCCTACCAGCCGCAGCAGGCCCGCCGCGCGCCCGATAAAGGTCGCATGACTGGGTGAGGAGCGGTTCGCCGAAAGGCGAACGAAATGGTCCGGTGGACCATTTCGAGCGACGAACGCCGCGAGCTTGAGCGAGCGGCCGGGAGCGGGCCTAAGCGCGCTTCGTGCGCTATCCTCGCCCAAGCGCTCCGGGAGCCGACATGTCGATCTACAAGTACACCGCCGCCACCCTGGCTGGCGAAGATGTCTCGCTGGAAACCTGGCGCGGCAGGGTTCTGCTGGTCGTCAACACCGCTAGCGCATGTGGATTCACGCCCCAATATGCGGGACTGGAAGCGCTGTACCGGAAATATGAGCCGCAGGGCCTGACGGTGCTGGGCTTTCCCTGCAACCAGTTCGGGGCGCAGGAGCCGGGCAACGAAATTCAGATCGGCGCCTTTTGCAAAAAAAATTATGGCGTCACGTTTCCGCTGTTTGCCAAGGTGGATGTGAAGGGTGCCAACGCCCACCCGCTGTTCCTGTATCTCACCCAGGCCAAGCCGGGATTGCTGGGCACCGAGGCGATCAAGTGGAATTTCACCAAATTCCTGATCGACCGCAACGGCAATCCGATAGCGCGCTATGCGCCCCAGACCAAGCCGGAAGACCTGGAAGAGCCGATCAAGGAGCTGATTTGAGTTTCAGTAAAATTGGACTTGTCATTCCCGCGAAAGCGGGAATCCAATTTTGCAATAGCTATACGGCTGCATAAGAAATTGGATGCCGCTCGCGCGCTGCGCGCTTGGCCGGAATGACAAGAGGGTTCAGGCGGCGGAGGTGGCGCCGATGGCGCTTTGGTCCAGCGAATAACCCGCCGACCGCACGGTGCGGATCGGATCGCCCGCGCCTTCCACATTCAGCGCCTTGCGCAGGCGCCCGACATGGACGTCCACGGTGCGGGCCTCGACATATACATCGTTGCCCCACACCGCATCCAGCAGCTGCTCGCGGCTGAAGACGCGACCGGGATGCTGGATCAGATGAGCGAGCAAGCGGTATTCGGTGGGGCCCAGATGCACTTCGGTACCGGCGCGGCGCACCCGGTGGCCGGCGCGGTCCATCTCGATATCGCCGACCTGCACCACCTCTTCCGCCAGGCTCGGACGGATGCGGCGCATCACGGCGCGCAACCGCGCCAGCAATTCGGTCATGGAAAAGGGCTTGGTCAGGTAATCGTCGGCGCCGGTATCCAGGCCGCGGATGCGGTCGGTTTCCTCGCCCCGCGCCGTCAGCATCAGGATCGGCACATTGCGGGTTTCCTGGCGGCTGCGCAGGCGGCGGCAGACCTCGATGCCCGACAGTTGCGGCATCATCCAGTCCAAGATTACCAGGTCGGGCTTTTCCTCGGCGGCGACCAGCAAGGCTTCCTCACCATCGCGCGCTTCCAGCACCCGATAGCCTTCGCGTTCCAGATTGTAGCGCAGCAGGGTGAGCAGGGCGCTTTCGTCTTCCGCGATCAGGACGGTGGGCTTGCTCATGCGCAGCCCTCATAAGGCACGGCGGTTTCGGAGGTGGTGTCCGACTTGGGCCGGTTCAGGGAGAGGTGGTCGGCGCGGACCATGTGATAGACGATTTCGGCGATGTTGGTGCAGTGATCGCCGCTGCGCTCGATATTCTTGGCGATGAACAGCAGATGGGTGCACAGCCCGATGGTGCGCGGATCTTCCATCATGTAGGTGAGAAGTTCGCGGAACAGGCTGTTGTAGATCTCGTCGATTTCGCCATCGCGGTTCCACACCGCTTCGGCTTCATCGGCGTTGCGGCTGGAGAAAGAATCCAGCACCTGCTTGAGCTGGTTCTGCGCCGCCTTGCCCATGCGGGCGAGCGATTGGGTCAGGCGGAGCGGCGGCTCGCGGTTCAGCACCAAAGCGCGCTTGGCGATATTCTTGGCCAGGTCGCCGATGCGTTCCAGTTCGGCGGCGGCCTTGATCGCCGCCAGGGTCTCGCGCAAGTCCACCGCCATGGGTTGGCGCAGCGCCAGGAGCTTCAGGGCGCGCTCCTCGATTTCTGCCTGCATCTCGTCGATGCGGGCGTCGCCGCCCACCGCGCGTTCGGCCGCCGCGCTGTCGCGCCGGGCAATGGCTTCGATAGCCGAGGCTAACTGGGCTTCGGCCAGCCCGCCCATCTGCGCCACCAGCACGGACAAGGTCTCAAGCTGGTCGCCGAAGGATTTGACAGTGTGGTCGGTCATCACGGTCTTTCAAGTCTGATACGAAACCGGCTTACGGCTTTCACACCACTCATATGCGACAGTTTTATAACATTTACGTGACATACTCGGGGAGCGGTGGTTTTGCGGAATTTTCCGCCGGGGCGGGAGGCAGGAAGACCGTGAAAACACTGCCTTCGCCCAGCGTGCTCTCGATGGCGAGGCGACCGTGATGCCGGTTAACGATATGCTTGACGATAGCCAATCCCAGCCCGGTGCCGTCGCGTTCGCGGGAACGCTTGACGTCTACCCGATAGAATCGCTCGGTCAGGCGGGGTATGGCGGCGGGCGCGACCCCCTCGCCTTCATCATGGATGGCGACGAAGACCTGCCCGTCCTGCTGGCCCAAGGTCACGGTCACCCGGCCATTTTCGCGGCCATACTTGATGGCATTGTGAATCAGATTCTGGAACACTTGCGCCAGATCGTCATGCTCGCCTAGGACCAACGGCAAGGCCGGGCCCGGCTCCACAACCACGACAATGCCGTCCTGCGCCGCCAGCGGCATCAGAACGGCCGCCGCCTGGCGCACCACGCCGACCAGATCCACCCGTCCTTGGGGCGGGACATGTTCGTTCATCTCGATGCGGGTCAGTGACAGCAGGTCGTGAATCAGCCGGCGCATCCGCGCGGTTTCGGTGGCCATGATCTCCAGGAACTGTTCGCGCGCCACCTCGTCGTCCTTGGCATGGCCCCGCAGCGTGTCGATGAAGCCGGTCACCGCCGCTAGCGGCGTGCGCAATTCATGGCTGACATTGGCGATGAAGTCGGTGCGCATCTGCTCGCTACGGCGGATCATGGTGAGATCGTGCAGCAGCAGCACCGTAACCGGCGGTGAGACGCTGACGCGCGCGGCATAGGCCTGGAAATGGCGTTCCACCGGCACCGGCAGGGTGAAGGACACATTCGAGGATTCGCCATGTCCCGCGTCGGTGATCGCTAGCAGCACTTCAGGATTGCGCAACACGGCGCTGACGCGCTTCCCGTCCAACCCGATTCCCAGTACATCGCGCATGGACTTGTTGGCGAACAGCACGCACTGGGCGCCGTCCAGCAGCATCACCGGCATGGGCAGTTGTTCTAGCAGCAGCCGCGTCTGCGGCGACAACAACCCCAAAGGATCGTCCGACCCCGGCTCGGCCGGGCGCAGCACCGGTTCCTGGAAGGTGATGAACTGGATAATAAACGCCGCCGCCAGCGCTAGGGACACCGCGCCCCAGAACAACGCAGGACCGCCGAACAGCGCCGCCGCGCCGCCAAGGATGGCGCCGATCAGCAAGGGCCAAATTATGCCGCGGGCGAGCGATTCAAGCATCCCGCATCATACAACCGATTGCGACGGGGCGATAACGGCCCAACGGCACAAGATTAGGGATCAGTCGGGCCGGGCGCGGTCCTGCTTGATGCGGGCGCGGTGTTTCTTGCCGTCCAGCCGCTTGCGCTTGCTGGCCTTTGGTATCCTGGTGGCGCGGCGCGGCACCTTGGGCGTTGCCGCCCGACGAACGATCTCCACCAGACGGGCGCGGGCATCGGCGCGGTTTCGCTCCTGCTCGCGGAAACGCTGGGCGGTGATGACCAGGTCCCCGCCTTGGGTCAGCTTTCCGCCGCGCAGCAGGACCTCGCGCGCCACATCGGTGAGACATAGCGCGGTCAGAACATTGAAGCGCAGCTGCACCGCGCTGGAGACCTTGTTCACATTCTGGCCGCCGGGACCAGAGCTGCGGATGAAGCTTTCCTCCAGCTCGCTTTCGGGAATAGAGATGCGATGGGTGACGAACAGATTTTTTGAAGAGGGGGCGCTCATGCGCCGAACGCCTTGCGCAATTCGCTTTTCACCAGCTTGCCGCCGGCGTTGCGCGGCAGCGCCTCGCCCACGATCAGCACCGCCACCGGCACCTTGAATTCGGCAAGGCGGGCGCGCACGAAATCCTGCAGCATGGCGGCATTGATCTGCGCACCCGGCCGCGCCTGCACCAGCGCGGCGGGCACCTCGCCCAGCAGCGGATGCGGCAGGCCCACCAGCGCCACATCGGCCACGGCGGGATGCTCGGACAGAATGTTCTCCACCTCGATGCAATAGATGTTCTCGCCGCCGCGGATCACCATGTCATGGCTGCGGTCCAGGATGGTGCAGAAGCCTTCCGCATCCAGGCTGGCGAGATCGCCGGTCGCCAGCCAGCCGGAATCGAAACTCTCCGCCGTCGTTTCGGGGCGGTTCCAGTAGCCCTTCACGATATTGGGACCGAAGGCCCACAATTCGCCCACCAGGCCGGGCGGCGCTTCCACGCCCCCTTGCATCACCTTGATCCGGCTGACTGGCAGCGCCGGACCACAGCTGGCGGGACGGTGGAGGAAATCGGCGCCCGAATGGCTGGTGCAGGTGGCCGAGGTTTCCGTCATGCCCCAGCCCTGCCCCGGCATGGCGCCCATCTGGCCGTGAATGCGCCCGGCCAGCGAAGCGGGTGACGGCGCCCCGCCATAGGTCACCAGTTGCAGGGACGATAAATCGTGATCGCCCGCCTGGTCCAGCAAAGACAGGGCAATCGCGGGCACGCCGCCCGTTACCGTGACGCGCTCGCTTTCGATCAGCCGCAAGGCCGCCTGCGGATCGAATTTTCGCATCAGCACCAAAGTGCCGCCCGCCGCCATATTTGGCAGCAGGATCGAAAGACTGCCGATGACGTGAAAGAACGGCACCGCGATCAAGGTGGTGCGCCGCGCATCCTTTGGCGGCGGATCGCCCCGGCGCAGGGCGTTGCGGGCACTGGAAAAGGGCATCGCAAAGATATTGGTGGTCAGCGAGCGGTGAGTCCCCAGCGCGCCCTTGGGCGCGCCGGTGGTGCCGGAGGTGTAGAAAATCGCGGCCTCGTCTTCCGGTGACAGCGCCATGTCGGGTAGCGCCGTATTGGGCAGGTCGTGCCAGCTTGCCGGTGTGCCAATCACATCTTCCAGCGCCGGCGCGCCCTCGCCCCTTGTGACAAAAATTTTCTCAACCGCGGGCGGCAGGTCTTTCAGCCGCGTCAGCCGCTCGCCATCGGCAAAGACAAAGCGCGCACCGGAATCCAGGATGCCGTAAGCCAGCTCGGTGCCGCTCCACCAAGCATTGAGCGGCACGATAATCGCGCCGGCCAGCAGGGAGGCCATGAACACCACCGGCCATTCGGGCAGGTTGCGCATCACTAACGCCACCCGGTCGCCCTTTTTCAGGCCCTGTTCGTGCAAATGGGCCGCCAGCCGCGCCGTCGCCCGGACGAAGGCCTCATAGCTGACGCGTTCGTCCTGATAGATCAGGAATTCGCGTGATCCGTGGGCGCGCGCCAGTTGAAAAGCCTCCCGCGCGGTGGCGGGGACGTGCTTCCACACCGTCATCGTCACGCCGCGGATCACCGCATCCATGGTTTCGAATCGCGCGCCCGGCGCGGTGAGGCGAGCATGCGCCTCGTCCAGCGACAAAACAGGCCAGTTTTTGGGCCAGTCTTTTTTTGGAATGTCATTCATGGTGGGGCCAAGTATAACCTAAGCCATGAGCGGATCGGCGGGGTTTTCACCAGAGGGGCTGGCGCGCATTCCGCGTTTCCTGGAACGCCAGGTCGCGGATGGCGCCCTGCCCGGCGCGCTGACCCTGATCTGGCGGCGCGGCACCGTCGCGCATCAGAGCCTGCAGGGGTTGAATGACCTGGCGCGCGGCACACCGATGCGCGAAGACGCCATTTTCCGTATCTATTCCATGACCAAGCCCGTCACCCTGGTGGCGCTGCTGATGCTGCTGGAACAGGGCCGCATCGCGCTGAACGATGCCGTGACGAAATATGTCCCCAGCTTTGCAGGGCTGCGGCTTGCGGATGGCGGGGCGCCCAAGGGGCCCATGACTGTGCTGGACCTGGCGCGCCACACCGCCGGTTTCACCTATGGCTTTCACAATCGCACGCCGGTCGATGCGCTGTACCGCCAGCGCAAGCTGGGCGAGTTCGACACCGAAGGCGGCTTGCCCGCCTTCATCGCCGCGCTGGAAAAACTGCCGCTGGAATATTCACCCGGTGATGCCTGGATCTATTCGGTGGCGACCGATGTGCTGGGCTTTGTGATTCAGGTCGTGTCCGGGCAAGGTTTTGCCGACTTTGTCCGCGAAAATATTCTCTTGCCGCTCAAAATGGCCGATACCGACTTCCTGGTGTCCCAGAGCAAGCAGAGCCGCTTCACCGCCTGCTACATGCTCAAGGACGGAAAGCTCGACCTGTTCGACGATGCCAAACACTCGCCCTGGTTTCATCCGCCGAAACTGGAATCGGGCGGCGGCGGGCTGGTGGGCACGGGGTGCGATAATCTGCGCTTCTGCCGAATGCTGCTGAACAAGGGCGAACTGGACGGTGAACGTCTGCTCAAACCCGAAACGGTACCGCTGATGACCCGCAACCATTTGCCCGAAGGCAAAGAGATCGCCGATCTGTCACCGTCCGCCGACGCCTTCAATGAAAGCGGCTATCGCGGCATCGGCTTCGGGCTGGGCGTAGCGGTGACCCTGGACCCAGCGCGGGTTGGCATTCCGGGCAGCGCCGGGGAATTCGCCTGGGGCGGCATGGCCTCGACCGCATTTTTTGTCGATCCCAAAGAAGACATGGCGGTGGTATTCATGACCCAGGTTATCACGGACACGGCGCGGCGGGCCCAGCTGCGGCGCGATCTACGCAGCCTGATCTATGACGCCATGACGGAGCGGGCCGCGTGAAGGAAGAACTGCCGATCACCACCTGGCACGGCCCGTATGACGCGGCGACGAAGGCGCGCGCGCTGGCGGCGCTGGAATCCGGCAACGTGCTGTATTTTCCCAACCTACCTTTTCGCCTGCTGGAATCGGAAACAGAATTCCTCGACGCGCGCGTGGCGGACGGCAAGGCCAAGAATATCAGCCTGGATCACACCAGCGGGAAAATTCAGGCCTCGTCGCTGACCGGCGAGCACGCCGTGCGGCTGGCGGCGATGATCGAACGCTTCGGCAGCAGCGCTGGCGCACTGGTGCAGGGCCTGCTGCCCTATGGCGATGTCGAACGCGCCCGCACCAGTTTTCGTCCTGTCCAGGTTAAGGGGCGCAGCTATTCCAAAATCAGCGACGACCGGCTGCTGCACATAGACGCCTTTCCGTCGCGCCCGATGCAGGGGCGCCGCATCTTGCGTTTTTTCGCCAATGTCGCGCCGGTGTCGCACCGCCACTGGCATGTTGGCCAGCCGTTCGAAGACTTCGCGCGCCGCTTCCTGCCGCAGGTCGGGCCGCATTTGCCGGGAAAATCCTGGCTGTTCGAAAAGCTGGGCGTCACGCGCGGCAGGCGCAGCCTGTATGACGAGCTGATGCTGTCGCTGCATGATGCCGGCAAGCTGGATTCCGATTTCCAGAGCAACAGCCTGCACCAGGATGTGCGCTTCGCCCCCGGCTCCTGCTGGCTGGTCTTCACTGACCAGGTATTGCATGCGGCATTGGGCGGGGAGTTCGCGCTGGAGCAGACCTTCCACCTGGATATCAGCCAGATGGCCGAGCCGGCGCGCGCGCCCGTCAGGGTGCTGGAACGACTGAGCGGTAAAGTGCTGGTCTGACCATCAGACCGTGACGCCGATTTCGGCCAGCTTGGCCCGGAGGATACTGTCGTCGAACGGCTTCATGACATATTCGTTGGCGCCCGCCGCCATGGCATGGGCGACTTCGGTGGCGTCATTCTAGGTCGTGCAGAACAGGATCATCGGATGGCCGCTATCCTACTGACCGCGCACGCTCTTGACAAACTCGACGCCCTTCATGGTGGGAAGATTCCAGTCCAGGAAAATCAGATCCGGCATCTTGTCGCCCACGGCGCGCAGCGCGGCCATGCCGTCCTCGGCTTCTTCCACCGAATACTGCAACTCTTCCATAATGCGGCGGGCGACGATGCGTATCACGCGGCTGTCGTCCACGACGAGACAATATTTCATCGGCTTGAATATTTCCGGGCGAGCCCAAAAATCGGCAACTTCGCGCCGAGAATCTACGCCGGACAGGGTAAGCGCCGCCTTACCGGCGGCCCCCTTTAACCCGCAGCAAGCTCCACGGCGCCTTCCAATGGCGTGATCGTCATGGCGGCATTGACGGTGCGCGAAAGCTTGTGAGTCAGGAAGGGCTGCACGTGACGGGCGTCCACATTCAGCGTCTTGCCCCGGAAGGCGCGGTCCACGTCCTCGGTGACGCGGGCATTCAGGCCTTCGGCGCGAATCTTGAAACTGGGAACGGCCGGATCGGGCCCGGCTTCCACCGTCACCATGCCGCCGCGCGGCAGGCAATCGGCCGCCAGCAGGGTGGCGTTCATGACCAGCTTGGCCCAGTCCTTGGGCCAGTACAGGCGGGGCACATTCCAGGTCAGCTGAACCTTGCCGCCTTGCAGAAGGCCTGTGATCAGCCGCCCGACCTCGCCCAGGTCCAGTTCGGCGCCCGCCGAGCCGGCCGCGCCGAAGGCGATGCGCATGAACTGGATGCGGGCCAGCGCCTGGTCGGCGCTCATGGTCACCAGCTTGATGGCCTCGGCGCGCATGGCAGGGTCGCGCTCGTCTTCCAGCACTTCCATCCCGTTGACCACGGCGCCCAAAGGCCCGACAAGATCGTGGCAGACGCGGCTGACCATAAGTGCGGCGAATTCGATATCTGTCATGACAGACTCAATTAAGTCTCAATGGTTAGAAATTTGTTAATTTTCCCAGACGTCTTAAGGAATACTTAATATGGGCGCAACGCCGCCCCCCCGTTTGGAAATCCTGGCCCGCATCGCGCAGGCAGCGGGCGTGGTGGTGATGCGCCATTACGAGGCCGGCGCGGCGGCCCGGGTGAAGGCCGACCACTCGCCTGTGACCGATGCCGATGAGGAAGCGGAAAAACTGATCCTGACCGAGCTGGCGGCGGCCTTTCCCGGCGTGCCGGTGGTGGCCGAGGAAGAGGCCGCGGCGGGGCGCATCGTCACGACCGGCGCGCGGTTTTTCCTGGTCGATCCGGTAGACGGTACCAAGGAATTCCTCCGGCGCAGCGGCGAGTTCACCGTCAATATCGGCGAAGTGGTGGATGGCGTACCGGTGGCGGGCGTGGTGTATGCGCCCGCGATCGACCGGCTGTTTGTCGGGGGGCTGCGCGAAGGCGCCTTTGAACTGTCGGGTGGACGCTGGCGCGCGATTAACGCACGCGCGCCGGGCGATGACGGGCTGGTGGCCGTCAGCAGCAAATCCCATCCCGATGCGCAAACCGGCACACTTTTGGGAAGCCTGAATATAAAGGACCATATCAATGCCGGTTCGTCGCTGAAATTCTGCCTAGTGGCGGCGGGCGAGGCCGATATCTATCCGCGCGCCGGACGCACGATGGAATGGGACACGGCGGCTGGCGATGCGGTGCTGCGGGCCGCGGGCGGCGGCGTTACCAACTGGGATTACACGCCTTTCGTTTACGGCAAGCCCGGCTTCGCCAACGGAGCGTTCATCGCGCGGGGGCGCTAACGGTCCATGTCCTGGCGCGCGGAGTAAAACACCAACGCCATCAGGCCAGCACCCAGGGCAATGATCACGATCACGCCCAGCACCAGAAAAGTCCAGCCGAAGCCGCTCATGGCAACGCCGGACATCGCGGTCCAGACCTTGATCGCATACCAGAGCGAAGCGCCGAGAAAGGCGAAGAGAACCGCCAAGGTCAGCCATCCGGCGGGTGAAAACTTGTTGTTCGGGTATTTTTTTATCACCGCGCCGCAATCCTAAACGGATTTTCGCCGACCCGTTAATCGGGGGCGGACTGTAAAAAAGCCCCAATCTGGGCAAAGGTTGCGTGGGATAAGTGATTCGATGCGCAACGCTGTAGCGCAAGGAGTGAACATGAACCGTAAAAAATTCATCGCCGGACTGATGGCCGTTGGCGCGATGCCAGCGGCGGCGGGCAGCTTGCTGAGCATCGGTGCCGCGCGCGCCGCGGACCAGGCCGCCCCAGCGCCCGAGGCCAAGGAACAGGCTTCCACCCTCGCCTACACCGCGGAGGAAATCACCGACGCGGGCGCCAGCTTCTTCGGCATCACCTCTGAAGCGATGGCCAAAGGTGTGCAGCATGTGTTCGGCGAACTGGGCCAGCCAGATGCCTATATCAAGGGCGATGAAGGCGGCGGCGCGGTGGTGGTGGGATTCCGCTACGGCTCCGGCTGGCTGATCCGCAAGGCGCGCGAACCCAGGCAGGTTTACTGGCGCGGCCCGTCGGTCGGTTTCGATCTGGGCGCCAATCTCTCCAAATGCTTCACCCTGATCTACGATCTGCGCGAAGACCGCAGGCTGTTCCAGCGCTTCCCCAGTCTGGAAGGCAGCATCTATGTGGTGGCCGGATTGGGCATAAATTATCAGCGCAGCGGCGGCGTGACGCTTGCGCCCATGCGCACCGGTGTCGGCCTGCGCGCGGGCGTGAACGCCCAGTATCAGGTCTATACTGACCGCCGCGACTGGTTCCCGCTTTAGCCAAGACGCCGGCTCGCGAATCCAGCTTCGCCGTTAAGCGGTAGCTTCTTCCTTGCCGTCTGACTTGCTGTCCGTCCTGCCGCCCACTTCCGGCATGTAGAGCAGCAGCATGGACGCGACATAGGTCGAGGAGAAGGTTCCGACTACGATGCCGAAGAGGATCGCGATGCTGAAATTCTGCAGCACATGACCGCCGAACAGCAGCGGGATCACCGACATGGCGGTGGCGACCGACACCAGGGTGGTGCGGGTGGCGATCTGGTTGGTGGACAGGTTGATCATCTCCACCAGCGGCATGCGCTTGTACTTTCGGCGGTTCTCGCGGATGCGGTCGAACACCACCACCGTGTCGTTGATCGAATAACCGGCAAGCAGCAGCAGCGCCGCCACGGTGTTGATGTTAAAGTCGAGACCCATCACCGAATAGAATCCGGCGGTAACGAAGACGTCATGGCCGGTGGCGATCAGCGCGCCAATGCCATACTGCCATTCAAACCGCACCGCGACATAGATCGAGATCATAGCCACCGCCAGGATGGTGGCGATGATGCCGTCATTCAGCAGTTCGCCCGAAACCTTCGGCCCCACCACTTCGGTACGGCGATATTCATAGGCCGGTCCCAGCTTGGCCTTCACGGCCTGGACCACCGCCTGATCGGCCTGGTTCGCGTCGCCCCCTGCCGGCGCATCCTTGGGCTGGACGCGGATCATGACGCAGCTGTTGGCCGGCTGGTCGCATTCCCCGCCGCCGCCGAAATACTGCAACTGGCTTTCGGGAAAGCCCAGGTTGTCAATGTCGGCGCGCATCTTGCCGATATCGATGGTCTGCTTGGCCTTCACTTCCATCAGCACGCCGCCGGTGAAATCGATGCCCAGGTTGAAGCCGTACCAGAGGATCGACACCACGGCGACGACCAGCAGCAGCCCGTCGACCGCGAAGGCCGCGAAGCGGTATTTGACGAAATTGACGTTGGTCGCCTCGGGAATAAACCGCAGCAATGGCATGGGCTTGCTCGAATTTGGAAGAATGCGGGCGGGAACCTACAGGGCGTAGCCCCCCCAAACAAGCCGGGCGGGAATAGGCTGACTGGGCTCTTGCGGGGCCAATGGATTGCGGGGAACCTCGCCCCAACGGTCCATATAATCAGGGAGACACGCATGCTGCGCAAACTACTTCTGATACCGGCGTTTTTGGCGGCGGCGGCGCCGGCTTTCGCACAGGCCGCCATCGATCCCGCCCGGGCCTTCGGGCTCACCCCCGACCAGATCCAGTGGACCAGGGGCGAACGCAACGACACTGCATGGGTGATCGGCGACCCCAAGAAAGAAGGCGACTGCCTGCAGCTGATCCGCTGGAAGCCGCCCCATTTCAGCCGGCCGCATTATCACGAGCGGGCGCGCTATGCCGTGGTGCTGTCGGGCACCTGGTGGCTCTCCACCAGCAATGTCTATGACCCCGACAACAACACCGTGCCCTACCCGGCTGGTTCGGTGCTCACCAACCTGGTGGGCGGGGTGCATTATGACGGCGCCAAAGCCCAGACGGGCGATGCTGTCGTCGCCATCTTCATGAACTGCCCGCTGACTGCGGTGTCAGCGGAGAAGAAATAGCTAACGCTTCACGGGCGTACGATCCGGCATGAAGAACATGATGACGGCGGAGGCGATCAGTGCCGAGGCCATCAGCAGGTACGACATGCCCGGATTGCCGGTAGCGCCGTTAAGCCAGCCCACGCCATAGGCGCCCACGAACGAGCCCAGCGCCCCGAAGCTGTTGATCAGGGCAATAGCGCCCCCAGAGACGTTTGCCGGCAAAATGTCGGGAATGTAGGCGAAGAAGGGGCCATAAGGCGCGTACATGGCGGCGCCCGCGATCACCAGAAGCCCGAAGCTGGCCCAGAAATGGGTGTCGCCCAGCAAGTATGAGCCATAAAAGGCCAGCGCCGCGACCACGAAACACGGCCAGGTGACAGCGGTGCGCTTGCCGGTTTTGTCCGACCAGGTGGAACAGGCAATCTCGGCAAAGATGGCGGCCAGGTACGGCGCCGCGGACAGCCAGCCCACTTCCACCATGCTCATCTCGCCGCGCTTGAGGATGGAGGGCAGCCACATCACGAAACCGTAGACGCCCAGGCTCCACAGGAAATAGACCGCGGTCAGCACCAGCACGCGCGGCATCTTGAAAGCGGCGAGGTAATTCTTCACAGGCGGAATATCGCGCTGCTCGTCGGCAAGCTGCGCTTGCAGCGCCTGACGCTCGGCATCGGGCAACCAGGCGGCATCGCCCGGACGGTCGGCCACCACCTTCCACCAGACGATGCCCCATAGCACCGCGGGGAGACCTTCGATGATGAACATCTCGCGCCAGCCCAGATTCTCAATCAGATAACCCGACAGCACCGCCATCCACAGCATGGTGACGGGATTGCCCAGCACCAGGAAGGCATTGGCGCGGGCGCGTTCCTTGCGGGTGTACCAGCGTGCCTGCAGGATCAGCATGGCGGGCAGCACCGCACTTTCCACGATGCCCAGCGCAAAGCGCACGCCATACAGGGCATTGAGGTTATGGAGCAGACCCGTGGCAGTGGCCAGCAGCCCCCAGCCGAGCAGGCCGACCAGGATCAGTTTCTTGACGCTGTATTTCTGCGCGTAAGCCGCGCCGGGAATCTGGAACAGGAAATAGCCCAGGAAGAACAGCGCGCCGAGCAGCGAGTTTTCCGCGGCGGTGATGCCCAGGTCCTTGGCCATGCCGCCGGCGGCGGCGAAGCTGAAATTGGCGCGGTCGAGATAGGCGAGGCTGTAGGTGATGAAGATCACCGGCAGCAGAAGCGTCCAGCGGCGGCTCAACGGCCCCTCCCCCATTATTGTTGGGGCGTAGGCAAGCATGTCTAGGGACCAGTTTCAAATGGGATCCCCCATTGAAGGCCTGCGGGCCCTGCACTAGCCTTGGCACCATAAACAATAATAGGGAAGACCATGAAGACCGCGATCGCCGCCTTTGCCCTCACCCTGGCCTTGTCCGCGCCGGCCTTCGCCGCCGACAAGGTGCTGGAGCATCACGTCGCCCAGATGAAGACCGGTGACTTGGAAGCGGTGCTGTCTGACTATGCGCCCAACGCGGTAGTGGTGACGCCGGCCGGCGCCATGTCACCCAATGGTGTTTTCATCGGCAAGGATACGCGCAAGCTGTTCACCATCCTGACCACCAAGGACAATCTGCCGGGCAACAAGACAATGCAGGTGACGTATGAAAGACTGGCGCCCGACACCACCCTGATGCGCTGGGTGCAGTTCAAGGGCACGCCCAAGCAGGTGTCGGGCTACGATGTGTTCGTGATCCGCGACGGGAAGATTGTATTCCAGACCGTGGCGTTCGACGCGGCGAAAAAGTAGTTCCGGCAAAGACGCCAAGGGAAAGGGATCCCGCCGGCTTTCGCCAGCGGGGTCTTTTCATTTTTCAGTCAGCGCCGCTCTAGAGCCTGCCATGGCGACGATAGGCATGACGATAACGGTTCCGGTCATAATTCTCATAGACGTAATAGTCGCGATACTGGTTGCGGTAGTAGCGCGCCTGTTCGGCGCTCTGCCAGCGATGGTATCGGCGCTCCCGGCCATATAAGGCGTCTAATGACGGCCTTGTTGTCTATCAGTTGAAGCCAGATGCGCGCAGCATGGAACCGGCGCATTGGCTTTGCAAAAACTGGTACGAGAACGGGAAGAAGGGCATCCTTCAAGCGCATAGCAAGGCCGAGGTGGGCCGGTACCACAACCACAAGTGCCCCGGCTGCGCTGCCATGGTCCAGGCCCGAGAATGGTTGAGCTGGCTGACATGATGGTGTGTGTGGAGGGGGGCCACTCAGTGGGGCGGAATGTCCGCTTTTGGGAAAAGCGGACATTGCCACGGCGCTGATCAAGGCGGTGGTGGCCCAGGAGATCGGCAAGATCGGCTGTGCGGAATAGTATGTGCCAGCGTGCTGGGGGGACCCGTTGCTCATTGGGGTGTCCCCACTACGGTGGGGGGCGCTAGCCGCGCGGCGGGCGACGGCGGCAGGGGGGCGAGCTGACCGGCACATTTTTGGTAGCTATGCGGTAGCTAGTACCAAAGAGCGCGGCGCTAAACTCTTTCTAAACCTCTGATTTTATTGGTGCCCCCAACGAGAATCGAACTCGTGTTTCAGCCTTGAGAGGGCCGCGTCCTGACCGCTAGACGATGGGGGCCAGCGGGGAGGCGCTTATAGCGGGGCCTGCTCGGAACCTGCAAGTTCCAAGCGTCCGGCATTTTTTCGGACCGGAACAACCCCCTGTCTCAGGAATTAGAATGAGTTGAAAGAGTGAGGTCAGAAATGCCCCATTACTATTTCCATGTGCGTGAAGGCTCCGATCTCAGCCGTGACGAGGAAGGCCAGGATCTGCCCGAAGCGGCGCGGCGCGAAGCCATCAACAGCAGCCGGGAAATTCTGGGCGAGAAACTGCTGCATGGCGGCTCGCTGAACCACCGCACCATCGAAATCGCCGACGAAACCGGCCATGTCGTGGGTGTGGTCAATTCGAACGATGTGCTGTTCAAGGGGGCAAGCTCCGGAGCTATTCCGATGGTGTCACTCAGTCCGCATCGATAACGCAGCCGCGGAACCCGCCGTCCAAATAGACGAAAGCGTTCAGCCCGTCTTCGCCCACAATCAGCCAGAGAAAATTCTCTTCTCCCGCGCCCGCCGCATCGGCGGCGGACGGCTGCGCCTGCCGCTGGGGATGGGAATGGTAACAGCCGATGATCGCGCGTCCGTTGGCGCGCGCCGCTTTCTGGGCTTTGAGGTGATCGGCGGGATCAATCCGGAAGCGTCTGTCATCGGAGGACAGATTGTGCGCCGGATGCAGAGCCTGGACGCGAAAAGCTTCGCCCTCGCGCACCCCTTCCAGCAAGCCGCAGCATTCGCGCGGCAAAGACGCCTTCGCCGCCGCATAGATCGCGTCAACCAGCGCAGGCGGCAGCTCAACGCGCCCGGTCAAACGTCGCCTTGACCTGGCCCACCAGGCGGCCGTTCTGAGTGTCGATGATGCGGATTTCCTCGGCTGCGCCATTGCGGATGCGCAAGATCAGCCGGCCCGGCTGGCTCTGCATCTCCACAATATGCGCACCAGGCGCAAGCTGGACGCTCGACGGGTTGGCTTCGGGGGCCGATTTGCCGCGCAATTTGGAAACCCCGCCGGCCACAATCGCAATCAAGACTAGGATAATCAGGGCGGAAAGAATAATAACGGCGAACTTCGCGGCCTTGTAGGCGCGCGTCTGGTTTTCCGGCCCAGAAACATTTGAAGTGGCATTGGATGCGTGCGGCATGTCTGACAAGGAAATCTCCTCAAGCGATCGGCGTGAAGCGGTGGCCGATGAAAGCCATGCAGGCTGGCGGCTGGACCGTTTCTTGGCCGCCACACTGCCCGATTTCAGCCGCTCACGCCTACAGCAATTGCTGGAAGGCGGCGCGGTGTCGCTGGGCGCCCCCGATCAGCAAAAAATCACGATAAAAGACGCCAACCACCGGGTCAAACCGGGCGATGCCTTTGCCATGATCGTGCCGCCCACCGCACCGGCCATTCCGCAAGGCCAGGATATTCCCCTGACGGTGATCCATGAAGACAAGGACCTGATCGTGATCGACAAGCCGGCGGGCCTAGTGGTGCATCCCGCCGCCGGCAATCCCGACGGCACCCTGGTCAATGCGCTGATCGCCCATTGCGGCGCCGCCATGCTCTCGATCGGCGGCGAAGCGCGCCCCGGCATCGTGCACCGGCTGGACAAGGATACCTCCGGCCTACTGGTGGCGGCGAAGACCGAACGCGCCATGGCGTCGCTGGCTAAGCAGTTCGCCAATCACACCATCGAGCGAGCCTATAACGCGGTGGTGTGGGGATGCCCGCGCGATTCTGCGGGCCTGATCGAAAGCCAGATCGGGCGCAGCCCCTTCGACCGCAAGCGCATGACGGTGCTGCGCGCCGGCGGCAAGCGGGCGGCAACGCGGTACAAGGTGCTGGAGAAATTCGGCCCCGTGGAACGCCCCTTTGCCGCGCTGGTGGAATGCCGGCTGGAAACCGGGCGCACCCACCAGATTCGGGTGCATATGACCCATCTGGGCCATCCCCTGATCGGCGATCCCCAATATGGCCGCAATCGCGCCGCGCCGCGGGGCAAGACCGAGGCGGAAGCCGCCGCGTTTACAGCGGCAACCGATTTTCCACGCCAGGCGCTGCATGCTTTTGTACTGGGATTTCAGCACCCTAACCTGCACAAGACCATGCGTTTTGAATCCCCCTGGCCTGCGGATTTTACCGCCCTTGTCGAGGCCCTGCGGAACTTGAATAAGCCCTGAGCGGTATTATCTCTGACAATGAGCACGTCGCTAACCAGATGGGCGTTCAGGCGTTATCTTATTTCACGCCCGAATAAGGGGAAATTATGAGCAGTCGTGGACTTCCCGCTCTGTCGGGTGACTCTGGCCTTTCGCGCTATCTCACCGAGATTCGCAAGTTTCCACTTTTGTCGCCCGAAGACGAATACATGTTCGCCAAGCGCTGGAAGGAACATGAAGATCCGGAGGCTGCCCGTCGCCTGGTCACCAGCCATCTGCGCCTGGTCGCCAAGATCGCCATGGGTTATCGCGGCTATGGCCTGCCGGTTTCCGAGATCGTGTCCGAGGGCAATGTCGGGTTGATGCAGGCGGTCAAACGCTTCGAGCCCGACAAGGGCTTTCGCCTGGCCACCTATGCCATGTGGTGGATTCGCGCCTCGATCCAAGAATATGTGCTGCGCTCCTGGAGTATGGTGAAGCTAGGCACCACTGCAGCGCAAAAAAAACTGTTCTTCAACCTGCGCAAGGCCAAGTCCAATATCGGCGCCATCGAGGAAGGCGATCTGACCCCCGAGCATGTCGCGACTTTGACCGACCGGCTGGGCGTCACCGCCACCGAACTGACGGACATGAACCGCCGCCTGTCGGGGCCAGATGCGTCGCTCAACGCGCCGCTGCGCTCGGAATCGGAAAGCGAATGGCAGGACTGGCTGGCCGACGACACCGTCGACCAGGAAACACGGCTGGCCGAGCGCGAGGAAATGGGCAATCGCCGCACCTTGCTGGTGGATGCGATGAAGGACCTGACCGAGCGCGAGCGTGACATCATCCAGGCGCGGCGCCTGCAGGACGAACCCCTCACGCTGGAGGAGCTGTCGCAGAAATACGGCGTCAGCCGCGAACGCGTACGCCAGATCGAGGTGCGGGCGTTCGAGAAGCTGCAGCGCGGCATGAAGGCGGCGACCAATCCTGGCGCCCTGCCCGCCCCGGCCTGATTTTTGTCATGCCCGCGCAAGCGGGCATCCAACTTTGTGCCGCACCAAGAAGATGGATTCCCGCTTGCGCGAGAATGACATGAGGGGTGATGAACCAGAAAATCTGGCAGGTGGACGCGTTCGCCAGCAAGCCATTGGAAGTCAACCCGGCGGCCATTGTGCCGCTGGAACGCTGGCTGGATGCAAGCCAGATGCAGCGCATTGCCGCCGAAAACAATGTCGCGGAAACCGCCTTCTTTGTGAAGACCGGCGCCTGGCGCTTATGACCTGCGCTGGTTCGCGCCGTCGCGCGAAGTCGATCTCTGCGGCCATGCCACTTTGGCCAGCGCCTGGATCATTTTCAACAAGACCGACACCGCGCTGAGCGAAGTGCGTTTCATGACCCGTTCCGGCGAACTGGTGGTGACGCGTGGCGACCAGAACAGCAACGAACCGGGCAACGTGATGTCGCTGCCGTCAGCAACGTCCGAACCCTTCACACCGCCGCCGGGTTTTGCCGACGCGCTGGCCAGGAGCCTGAATATGCAGCCGCCCGCAGAACTGCATATCAGCGCCAAGGGCGGCGCCGGCGCCAAGGCGCTGATCGCGGTGTGGGACACGCCGGATCAGGTCAAGACGCTGAAGCCTGAAGCAGACCTGAAGGATGTCGTGATGCAGATCGGCGCGGGTTCGCTGCTTGCGACGGCGGCCGGTGGCGGCGCGCCCTATGACATGGTCTCGCGCTTCTTTGCGCCCTATTGCGGCGTGCCGGAAGACCCGGTGACCGGTTCGGCCCATTGCGCCCTGACGCCCTTCTGGGCGCAGCGGTTGGGCAAGAAAAAACTGAAGGCGCGCCAGGCATCGGCGCGCGGCGGCAACCTACTCTGCACCGATGATGGCGCGCGCACCATCATTCAGGGCGACTGCGCCCTTTTCCTGACTGGCGAAATCGAAATCTGATTACTGGCGGGCCGGCTTGTCCGCCATTTTGCCCAACGGCTTATTCTCACCATCGAGCCCTTCGCGCGTGTCGGAATCATCGAAAATGCCTTCGTCGAACATGGCCAGGCCGTCTTCCCGATAATCGCCCAACAAAGGAAGGCCGAGCAGATATTCCGCCTTGCGACGTGAATGTTCGGACTTGGCCGTGGTGATGGCTTCCTTCCATTCATCGATGTCATAGGTGCCGCGCCCCAGCCAGGCCAGCGCCACCAGCCGGATGCGTTCGTTGTCATTCAGGCCACGAAACGCGCCCAGCAATTCTTCACGCACCAGATCATCGGCCTTGTAGGTCAGCCCATCGGTATGACCGATATCAATCGGATTGGAGCCGGTATCGGGATCGACGTCCTCTTCCTTCACGTCATACTCGCGGACTTTCAGGATGATGAAACCCGCCTTTTCCAGCGGCAGATTGAGCGAGGGTCCCTGCGCTGTTTTGCGCGGGGAGCCTGAGGAGGGTGTCAGCGAAACCATGGGAGTTCCTGCGTTTTTTGGTGCTTTCCTAAAACGCGCCAATGCGCCGCAATGTTCCCTTTGGCTTTTCGTTGACGCAAGCGGTCCATGCACCTATATCGACGGCGGGCCACACCTCCCCAACGAGGTGCTATCATTCTGGAAGGAATGAATCGCGATGACTGAGATTGTTCGACCGGCTGTGCGTCCCGCGCGGCCTTTTTTTTCGTCTGGCCCCTGCGCCAAACGGCCCGGCTGGACGGTAGACGCCTTGAAGGGCGCGTTGGTGGGACGCTCCCACCGCTCCAAGCCCGGCAAGGCCAAGCTGAAGGATGCGATTGAGCGCACCAAGGCGTTGCTGGGCGTCCCCGAAGGCTATCGCTGCGGCATCGTCCCGGCCTCCGACACCGGCGCGGTCGAGATGGCACTATGGTCGCTGCTGGGCGCGCGTCCCGTGGACCTGTTCGCCTGGGAAAGCTTTTCCGAAGACTGGGTCACCGACACGGTCAAGCAGCTCAAGCTCAAGGACGCGCGCACCTTCAAGGCGCCTTACGGTCAGCTGCCGGACATGACGCAATACAATCCGGCGCATGACGCGGTGTTTGTGTGGAATGGCACCACCAGCGGCGTGAAGCTGGCTAATGGCGACTGGATTCCCGATTCCCGTGAAGGCCTGACCATCTGCGATGCGACTTCGGCTGCCTTTGCGATGGAATTGCCCTGGGACAAGCTCGATGTCGTGACCTTCTCCTGGCAGAAGGTGCTGGGCGGCGAAGCCGCGCATGGCATGTTGATCCTGTCGCCCCGCGCCGTGGCGCGGCTAGAATCCTACACTCCGCCCTGGCCGATGCCGAAAATCTTCCGCATGACCAAAGGCGGCAAGATCGTGGATGGCATCTTCGAAGGCGAAACCATCAACACGCCCTCGATGCTGGCGGTTGAGGATTATCTCGACGCGCTGAGCTGGGCGGAAAGCCTGGGCGGGCTGAAGGGCCTCGTCCGCCGTTCCAACGCCAACCTGCAGGTGCTGGAAAGCTGGGCCGCGACATCCGGCTGGGCCGGCTTTCTGGCGGAAGACCCGAGCATACGCTCCAACACCAGCGTCTGCATCAAGATCACCGATCCCTGGTTCGAAAATCTCGATAACGCGGCCAAGGCCGACGCCGCGAAGACGATCGCCACACTGCTGGAGAAGGAAGGCGTGGCGCTGGACATCGCCGGCTATCGCGCCGCACCGCCGGGCCTGCGCATCTGGTGCGGCGCCACGGTGGAACAATCCGACCTGGAAGCACTCACGCCCTGGCTCGACTGGGCCCGGGCCCAAGTCAAAGCCTGACTGGTCAAAAGCTAACGCAAACCGCGCAAGGAAACGTCTCGATGCCGTTCATCTCGGAAAACAAACTGGAAGAAGCACTGGTGCGCGCGGTCAAGAGCCCGGCCACGGCGCCCGATTTCTACCGCCTGCTGCTGCAAAGCGATCTGCTGGTGCTGGGCACCGCCGAAGGCCAGGAAGCGGCCAGCGACAAATTCAGCATAGAGCCGGGCGGCCAGCTTCAACTGGTGACCGGCGAGAACAACGGCCAGAAATTCCTGCCGGTGTTCTCGTCGCTGCCGCGCATGCAGGAATATGTGAAGGAAGAGAGCAAGTTTCTTTCCGTCAATGGCCGCGCCCTGCTCGACCTCACCCGCGGTGCACCGGTGATCCTCAACCCAGCTTCCGAATATGGCCGCGAGTTCATGCCGGGGCAGGTCGAACAGCTGCTCAATCCCATGCCCGCATCGGCGCAGGTCGCGCTGGGAACCAGCGACGCCTTTTATCCCATGCCGCTGATCAATGCCCTGACCTCGGTGTTCGAGAAGCATCCCGACGTGCAGACCGCCTGGATGATCCGCGTCGGCATTGGCGAACAAGGCTCCCAGGTCCAGCCACTGGTCGGAATCGAAACCGGCGGTGACATGGCCGCCCTAGTGGTCCAAATCGAACGCGCCGCCGCGCAAGACGCCGCCGCCATCCCGTTCGACGTGCAGCGGGTGGACCGCGCCCGTCCCACCGGCCTGGCCAGCGCCCTGTTGCAAGCCCAGCCTTTCTACCAGCGGGCCGTCCCCGGCCGCCTCCTCAACTAATTCCCTTTTTCTGAAGGACTGACCCATGCCCAAGGTTCTGATCGCTGACAAACTGTCCCCCGCCGCCGTCGCCATCTTCAAGGAACGCGGCGTGGACGCCGATGTGAAGACCGGCCTCACCAAGGAGGAACTGATCAAGATAGTTGATCAGTATGACGGCATCGCCGTGCGCTCAGCGACAAAGCTCACCGCCGATGTGCTGAAGGCGGCCAGGCGGCTGAAAGTGGTGGGGCGCGCTGGTATCGGCGTGGATAATGTCGACATTCCCGCCGCCACCGCCGCCGGCGTGATCGTGATGAACACGCCCTTCGGCAATTCCATCACCACCGCCGAACATGCCATTTCGCTGATGCTGGCGCTGGCGCGCGAACTGCCCGCCGCCAATGCCTCCACTCAGGCCGGCAAGTGGGAAAAGAACCGTTTCATGGGCGTGGAAATCACCGGCAAGGTGCTGGGGCTGATAGGGGCGGGTAATATCGGCTCGATCGTCGCCGACCGCGCCAAGGGCCTGAGGATGCGGGTGATCGCCTATGATCCCTTCCTGTCGCAGGAACGCGCCAACGATCTGGGCATCGAGAAGGTGGAGCTGAACGACTTGCTGGCGCGGGCTGATTTCATCACCCTGCATGTGCCGATGACGCCGGAAACCAAGAACATCCTCTCCGCTGACGCCATCGCCAAGACCAAGAAGGGCGTGCGCATCATCAACTGCGCCCGCGGCGGACTCATTGATGAGCTTGCTTTGAAAGCGGCACTCGACACCGGCCATGTCGCGGGCGCGGCGCTGGATGTGTTCGAAACCGAACCGGCCCGGGAAAACATCCTGTTCGGCAACGAGAAAGTGGTGGCGACGCCGCATCTGGGCGCCTCCACCACCGAAGCCCAGGAAAATGTCGCGCTGCAGGTGGCCGAACAGATTTCCGACTATCTGCTGACCGGCGCCATCACCAATGCCCTGAACATGCCGTCCATCTCGGCCAGCGAAGCGCAGAAGGTACGCCCCTGGATTTCACTGGCGGAAAAGCTGGGCTCCTTCGCCGGACAGCTCACTGGCACTAGCCTGAGCGCGGTGGAAGTGATCTATGAAGGCACGCCCTCGATGCTCAACACGCGGGCGCTGACCCAGGCGGCGCTGGCCGGGCTTCTCAAACCCATGCTGGCGGACGTCAACATGGTCAACGCCCCGGTGGTGGCCAAGGAGCGCGGCGTCAAGGTGAGCGAGACCCAGCGTGACGCGCAGGGAATATATGAAGGCTATATTAAGCTCGTGGTGACCATGGGCGACTCGACGCGCCGCGTCGCCGGCACGGTCTTCTCGGATGGCCGCCCGCGCCTGATCCAGATCAAGGACATCAACCTGGACGCCGAGTTCGCGCCGCACATGCTCTACATCGTCAATGAGGACAAGCCGGGCTTCATCGGTAAGCTTGGCACCATGCTGGGCGACGCCAAGGTCAACATCGCCAACTTCACCCTGGGGCGCAGCGCGCCGGGACAGGACGCCATCGCCCTAATCGAAGTGGACGGACCGGTGCCGGCCGATGTCGCCGAAGCGGTGGCCAACCTGCCGCAAGTGAAGCACGCCAAGCCGCTGGTTTTTTAAGCCGACCACACGCGGACAAGTCGAAGAATGGAAATAAGGGCGCTTCAGGCGCCCTTATTTTTTGCGATCGCCTCATGATGGCGGATCACTTCCTTGACGATGAAGTTCAGGAACTTCTCCGCGAAGTCCGGGTCCAGCTTGGCCTTCTCGGCCAGTTCGCGCAGCCGGACCATCTGGGCGGCCTCGCGCGAAGGATCGGCGGGCGGCAGGTCATGGCCCGCCTTGAACTCGCCCACCGCTTGGGTGCATTTGAAACGCTCCGCCAGCAGATGGATCAGCGCCGCATCGATGTTATCGATGCTGTCTCGCAGGCGCAGCAGGTCCGGATGGGTCATAGACAATCTCTGGGGCAATCTCTGTTCCACCGCAATTGCGGGCTCCCATTGTTTAAGCCAAGCCCGGGCCGCCGCCAAGAACCGACATGGCCTGCGGCGAACGATCTGCGACTTTTAACGCCCGCGCAAAAATGCTCTAACCCGCCCCATGAAAACCGTGGAGCGCATCGTCGCCGTCTGCTGCCGCTGGCCCCTGGCGGTGATCCTGATTTCCCTGCTGCTGGCTGCGAGCGGGACCTGGTACACGACCCAGAACTTCGCCATGAACACCGACAGCGAACAGCTGATCGACGCCAAGGTGGGCTGGCGCATGCGCCAGGCGCGCTTCGACGCCGCCTTCCCCCAGAAAACCAACCTGACGGCGGTGGTGATCGACGGCGACACGCCGGAACTGGCCGAATCCGCCGCCGCCCGGTTGACCGAAAAGCTGGCCGCCAATCCCGCTTTGTTCAGCCACGTCCGCCGCCCCGATGGCGGCACCTTCTTCAACCAGAACGGGTTGCTGTTCCTGTCCCTCAATGAGGTGCGCGACACGACCCAGCAGATGATCAAGGCGCAGCCTTTCCTGGGCGGCCTGGCCAGCGACCCGTCCCTGCGCGGTATCATGACCAACCTCGACACCGTGCTTCTGGGCGTCGGCGCGGGCGCAGCCAGGCTAGCCGATATCGACAGGCCGATGGCGCGCTTCGCCGATGTCTTCAGCGCTGCGGCTGAAGGCGAGACTGAGTTCATGTCCTGGCGCACGCTGATCACCGGCGCGCCCGCGCGCCCCGAGGAAGTCCGCCGCTTCATCGAAGTGAAGCCGCAGCTGGATTTCAATGCGCTGGAGCCGGGCGCAGCAGCCAGCAATGCCATCCGCGCCGCCGCGCGTGAATTGAACCTGACACCGGAACAAGGCGTTCGGATGCGGCTGACAGGGCCAGTGCCGCTGGCGGATGAGGAATTCGCCACCATCACCGACCGCGTCTGGCTGATGACCTCGGCGATGATGGGCGGCGTGTTGCTGACCCTGTGGCTGGCGCTGCGCTCCTTCAAGATCATCTTCTCCATCCTGGTGACGCTGTTCGTGGGCCTGGCCATCACCATGGGCGCGGGCCTGCTACTGGTGGGGGTCTTCAACATCATCTCCATCGCCTTCATCGCGCTGTTCGTGGGACTGGGGGTGGATTTCGGCATCCAGTTCGCGGTGCGCTACCGGCATGAGCGGCATGTGGACGACAACCTGACCCGGTCGCTGACCGCCACCGGTTATGGCGTGGGGATTCCGCTGGTGCTGGCCGGCGCCGCCACCGCGGCCGGTTTCTTCTCGTTCCTGCCCACTACCTATACCGGCGTCGCCGAACTCGGAAAGGTGGCGGGGATCGGCATGATCGTGGCCTTCGCGCTCTCAATCACCATGCTGCCCGCCCTGCTGAGGCTTCTCAATCCACCCAGTGAGGAAGAGGAAGTCGGCTTTACCGCGCTGGGGCCGCTGGACGATTTCATGACCCGCCACCGCAAGCGGGTGAAGCAGTTGGCGGCGGGGGCCGGGGTGATTTCCCTGGGGCTGATGGCCTTTGTACAGTTCGATTCCAATCCGCTGAACCTGCGCAGTCCCAAGGTGGAATCGGTTTCCACCCTGCTGGACCTGATGAAAAATCCGCAGACCTCGCCAAACCAGATCGACGTACCGACCTTCTCACTGGTCGTCGCCGACGAGCTGCGCAACCAGATCGAGCAGGGATCGCTGGTGGCGCAGGCCATCACTTTGTCCAGCTTTGTCCCGAACCAGCAGGCGAAAAAAATGGCACTGATCGCCGACGCGAACAACCTACTGGACGCTACCATCAATCCCTTCGAGGTGGCGCCGTCGCCCAGCGATGCGGATGTGGTCGCCAGTTTCAAGGCGACCGCGCAAAAGTTGCGCGCCGCCGCAGGTGCCACCCAGGACGGACCGGCCAAAAATGCCCGCCGCCTGGCCACAAGCCTGGACGCCGTAGTGAAGGCAGGGCCTGCCGCCCGCGCCCGCGCCGAAGATGCCTTTGTGCCGGGCCTGAAGACCATGCTGACCCAGGTTTCCGAGTCCCTGAAAGCCGCGCCTTTCAACGTCAAAACCATCCCCGAAGACATCCGCTCGGACTGGGTGACCCGGGACGGCACCGCGCGCATCCAGGTCTCGCCCAAGAACACCAGTGACGATCCCGCCGCGCTGTCGGCTTTCTCGGATCAGGTGCTGCGCATCGCGCCGCAGGCTACCGGCGCGCCGATCTCGATCCGCGAATCAGGCAAGACCATTGTCGGGGCCTTCACCCAGGCGGGTATCCTATCCTTCATCGCCATCACCATTCTGCTGGCGGCGGCGCTGCGCAGCTTCCATGACGTGCTGATGACGCTGGCGCCGCTGGTACTGACCTTCCTGCTGACTTTGGCGACCTGCGTGATGCTGGATCTGCGGCTGAACTTCGCCAATGTCATCGCCCTGCCGCTGCTGCTGGGCATAGGCGTGGCCTTCAACATCTATTTCGTGGTGGCCTGGCGGCATGGACAGCGCTGCTTCCTGGCCTCCAGCCTGACCCGCGCCGTAATCTTCTCCGCCGCCACCACCGCGTCAGGCTTCGGCACACTGTGGCTCAGCGTCCATCCCGGCACAGCCAGCATGGGCCAGCTGCTGATGATCTCGCTGGGCTGGACGCTGGTGACAACGCTGTTCCTGTCGCCCGCACTGCTGGGACCGCCGCCCCATACGCTGCAGATGCATGATCCCGAAGTGTGAGGCCGATTGGCGAAGCCGCGCGGCAGTGCTTCAACCAGCTCAGTCCGGGTTACGCCGAAAGTGAAAGCAGGTCTCAGGAATTCGCCCGACCGCTCGCTCGGGCTCGCGGCATTCGTCGCTCGAAATGCTCCACTGGACCATTTCGTTCACCTTCGGCTAACCGCTCCTCACCCCAGAATTTGGTCAGTAAGAGCGTTGATGCGCTTGGTGAGACCGGCAGCGCCACCGCTGGCCAGGGTGCTGGCGAAATCGGAACGCTTTTGCGCCATCTGGCTGATATTGCCCGCCAGATAAACGTCGGTGACCTTCCAGGCACCTCCCACCTGATGGGTGCGGTAGTTGAAGGCGATGGTTTCGCTGCTGGTCTTCATGCTGGACTTGACGAAGCGGTCGCTGCCGCGCGCGATCGACGCCGGCTCCACCGTGAATGTCTCGCCGCGATGGGAATCGAAACTCTTGGCGTAGTTGGCCACCGTCATACGGGTGAAGGCCTCGATCAGCGACTTCTTGTCGGCGTCGGGCAGGGTCGCAAAGCTGGGGCCGACGGCGGTGGCGGCCATGGCCGGCAGGTCGAAAGCCTTTTCCACCGTGGGCCGGAGGCGGTCGTAACGACCCTTGGTGCTGCCGCCCATTTTCATGGCCGCAGTCAGGGTGTCGTAGAAGCCCTGCACCTGGGCAACGGACGGATCGGCGGCCTGCGCCTGGGCGGGCTGGGACGCCATGGCTAGGGCGGCGGGGGCCACAGCCAGAATCAGCGCCACGACGAAAGATTTCAAAAAGCGATTCATGGAAATAATTCCCTGTGCCCCGGTGTAACGTACAAGGGCCGTAAAATGACGTCCGAAGACGGCTTTTTGAGCCGCTTATGTGTCCCGGTCCAGCAGAAAACCCCCGGACGCTATGCGTCCCGATCAAGCAAAAAGAAAGGCAGCGCCGACAATTCCGGCGCCCGTGCCGCATGCGAGCCAAGGGCTTTCACCGCACGGCTGGCGCGCTTTTGCGCTTCCGCCCGGGCGCCATCCAGGCCCAGCAGGGTCACCAGCGTCTGCTTGCCCATGTCCGAATCCTTGCCCACCGCCTTGCCGGTTTTTTCGGCCGTCGAGATCACATCCAGCAGGTCGTCGGTGATCTGGAACACCACACCCATATCCTCGGCATAGGATTTCAGCCGGGCGCGATCTTCCGCCGAAGCCCCCCCCAGGATCGGCCCCGCCTCGCAGGAGAATTCGAACAGCTGGCCGGTCTTGAGCCGCTGCAGGTTGATCACGTCCTCAATGCCGAAAGTCTCATTGGCCAGCATGTCGATGATCTGGCCGCCGATCATGCCGCTATGGCCCGAGGCTTCCGCAAGCCTTGCAATCAGGGCGCAGCGCACATCGCCGCTGGGATGGGTGCGCGCGTCGCTGAGGATATCGAAGGCAATCGTCAGCAGCGCATCACCCGCCAGCACCGCCGTCATCTCGTCAAAGGCGATATGGGTTGTGGGACGGCCGCGGCGCAGATCGTCATCGTCCATGCAGGGCAGATCGTCATGCACCAGACTGTAGGTATGCAGCGCCTCGATGGCCGCACCAACCCTTAAGGACCGCGAATCATCCACCCCGAACAGCCGGGCCGAATGCAGCACCAGGAATGGCCGCAACCGCTTCCCCCCCGCCATTATGGCGTAGCGCATCGCCTCCTGCACCCGCGCCTGCGGGCCATCGGGGCGGGGCAGGACCGCGTCCAGGGCGCAATCCACCAGCTTGGCGCTGGCGGCAATGGCCTTGGGCAGCAGGCCGACGTCCGCCCGCGCTTTCACATTGTCTGACACGATATTTCCCCATAGGCCGCTCTTGGCCCTTTGGGGGCCAGCCTGGACCGCTTTTAGCCCCGAAAGCCGCGCTTTTGCCAGCTTGGTTTTCGGGCTGGTTTTGGCTTGGGTTCCGGCCCCATATGGGCTACCCCGGAGGGGCTATTATTCCATGCAGGACTAGGGGTTGCACCCCCTCAGCCAATGCGGGACAATAGCATGTTGCAGTGCCGCGAGCGGGGGCTTAGGTGCTGTCGGGAGCGTCAGCCGAGATTTAGGACTAGCTATGCGAGTTATTCTTGCCCAGCCACGCGGCTTCTGTGCTGGCGTTGTGCGCGCCATCGATATCGTCGAGAAGGCGCTCGATAAGTATGGCCAGCCCGTCTATGTCCGCCACGAGATCGTGCACAACAAGCATGTCGTGAACACTCTCAAGAACAAGGGCGCGCGTTTCATCGAGGAGCTGGACGAGATCCCCGAAGGCGCCATCACCGTGTTCAGCGCCCATGGCGTGCCCCAGTCGGTGGTCAAGACCGCCCAGGACCGCGGCCTTCCCGTTCTGGACGCAACCTGCCCACTGGTTTCCAAGGTGCACAATCAGGGCAAACGTTACATCGCCAATGGCCGCACCCTGATCCTGATCGGCCATGCCGGCCATCCCGAAGTGGAAGGCACAATGGGCCAGGTCGGCGCCCCGGTGCATTTGGTGCAGAACGAAGCCGATGTTGCCACCCTGAAAATTTCCGTCAACACGCCGGTCGCCTATATCACACAGACCACGCTGTCGATCGACGACACCAAGGGCATCATTGTCGTCCTCAAGAAGCATTTCAGCGATATCGTCGGGCCCGAGACCAGCGACATCTGCTACGCCACCCAGAACCGCCAGACATCAGTGCGCGAACTGGCCAAGCTGGCGGATGTGATCCTGGTGGTTGGCGCTGCCAACAGCTCCAACTCGAACCGCCTGCGCGAAATCGGCATAGAGGAAGGCATCCCGTCCTACCTGATCAATGACGGCAGCGAATTGAAGCCGGAATGGGTGCGCGGCAAGAAGGTGATCGGCCTGACCGCCGGCGCCAGCGCCCCCGAAGAACTGGTGCGCCATGTGATCGCGGCGCTGGGCGAAATCGAAGACGTGGAAGTGGAAACGATGGAGGGCAAGAAGGAACATATTGAGTTCCGCCTTCCCGCCGAGTTGAGGGCTTAAGTCATGGGACTTCCGTTTCGCCAGGCCGCCAAGATCGGCGCCTATGTCGTCAAGAAGCAGCTATCCGGCAAGAAGTACCCGCTGGTGCTGATGCTGGAGCCGCTGTTCCGCTGCAACCTGGCCTGCGCCGGTTGCGGCAAAATCGACTATCCCGATGAAATCCTGAACCAACGCATGTCGGTGCAGGCCTGCATGGACGCGATCGACGAATGCGGCGCGCCCGCCGTCTCGATCGCCGGCGGCGAGCCCCTGCTCCACCGCGACTTGGCCCAGATCGTCCAGGGTTACCTGGACCGCGACAAGTTCGTCATCCTGTGCACCAACGCGCTGCTGCTGGCCAAGAAGATCAACCAGTACACACCGCATCCGAATTTCACCTGGTCGATCCATCTGGACGGCGACAAGGCGATGCACGACAAGTCGGTCTGCCAGGACGGCACCTATGACCGCGCCATCGCAGCCATCAAGCTGGCCAAGTCCAAGGGCTTCCGCACCCAGATCAACTGCACTTTGTTCGACGGCACCGATGGTGAGCGCACCGCCAAGTTCTTCGACGAGATGATGGCGATGGGCGTGGACGGCATCACTGTCTCACCGGGCTATGCCTATGAGCGCGCCCCCGACCAGGAGCACTTCCTGAACCGCGAGCGCACCAAGAAGATGTTCCGCGACATCCTTTCGCGCGGCCGCGGCGGCAAGGACTGGAAGTTCACCAATTCGCCGCTGTTCATGGATTTCCTGGCCGGCAACCAGACATATGAATGCACCCCCTGGTCGATGCCGCTGCTGACCGTGTTCGGCTGGCAGAAGCCCTGCTACCTGCTGGGCGAAGGCTATGCCAAGACCTTCACCGAGCTGATGGAAGACACCGAGTGGGAGAAGTACGGCGTCGGCAAGTATGAAAAATGCGCCAACTGCATGGTGCATTGCGGCTTCGAAGGCACCGCCGCCGCCGACAGCATCAAGAATCCGCTGAAGGTGCTGCCGATCCTGATGCACGGCGTGAAAACGTCGGGCGCGATGGCGCTGGACATCGACCTGTCACAGCAGCGCCCGGCCGAGTTCAGCTTCTCACGTCACGTCGAGCACAAGATGTCACAGATCAAGGCCGGCAATTCCAACACCACAGAGATCGAGGCAGCGGAGTAATTCCGCGAAGGCCTTGTTCGAGCCCTGCGCCGTCCGGATCAGGGACGGTATCTGTGTCGGGTGACGCAGCAGCGATCCCAGCACACGCCCCAGCGCGATGCCGCCATTTGACTTCATCGCCACCAGCGCGGCAGGCGGCAGCACATGCCCGGCATCGTCTGAAATAAATCTTAAAGCCGCCAGCGGAAAATTGCGTTTCGCGGCGAAGCGGGCCGCCACCTGGCTTTCCATGTCCACCGCCAGCGCGCCGGTGGCGTCATACAGGCCGGACTTGGTTTCGGCGTTTTCGATGATGATGTCGCTGCCGAAAATCTGACCCTGATGGGCCAGCGGCAGGCGCGACATCAGCCGCACCCGCCAGCCTTCATGGCAATCCCAGTTTTCGGCGCCGGTGATGATCTGGTCGGCGATCACCACATCGCCCACCTTGAGATGCGGCGACAACCCGCCCGCCAGGCCGATGGAAATCACGCCGCGGATATCGCCGTGCAGGGCGTCCAGCTTTTGCGCCAGCAGCGCGGCATCACCGCCGCCCGCTACCGCCACCACGCCGGCGATGCCGGCCATTTCGGCTTCTTTTTTAAGGCCGGTGACAGCAAGAATGGTCATTGCCACAAACCCAAGCTGTCATTCCCGGCTGGGCGTTGCCTTGGCAACGCGAGGGGAAGGGAAACCAGCTGCCTGACACCTTCCGGACTTAAATGCCCGGGTCCCCTTCCCTCGCGCCGCGCGTTGCGCGCCGCTCGCCGGGGATGACATGCTGCGTGTGTCACAGGCCGAATTCCACGCGGCGCGAATTGCTGCTTTTGAGATTGCGGTAGCGCGCCAGGGCCCAGAGCGGGAAGAGTTTCGGGTAACCATGATAGTTTAGATAGAAGACACGCGGGAAGCCGCCGCCGGTGTAATGGGCATGGCTCCAGAGACCGTCTGCTTCTTGCGTGGCTTTCAGCCAGGCAACGCCGCGCGCCACCGCCGGATGATCCACCTGGCCCGCCGCCATCAGGCCCAGCAGCGCCCAGGCGGTCTGGGATGCGGTCGAAAGCGCGGGCTCATAGAATTTGTAATCCAGCTTGTAGCTGTCGCAATTCTCGCCCCAGCCGCCATCGGAATTCTGGATCGCCGCCAGCCAGTCCGCGCCCTCCTTCATGGTGGGATGATCGGGGCCAAGGCCCGCGCCATTCAAACCCGCCAGCGCCGACCAGGTGCCGTAGATGTAATTGACGCCCCAGCGGCCCCACCAGCTGCCATCGTCGCGCTGCGTCTTGATCAGATAGTCAACGCCCGCCTTCAGCTTCGGATGATCGGGCTTGGCGCCGAGCTGCGCCAGCATCCCGACGCAGCGGCCCGAAACGTCTTCGGTGGGCGGGTCCAGCAGCGCGCCATGATCGGCAAAGGGAATATTGTTCAGGTAATAATAGCTGTTGTCGGCGTCGAAGGCGCCCCAACCACCATCGCGGCTTTGCAGGCCTTCCACCCATTCCGCGCCTCGCGCGATGCCGTCGGTGTGCTCGGCACGCTCGCGGGCGCGGTCCATCGCCATCACCACCACGGCGGTGTCGTCCAGGTCGGGATAGTAATCGTTGCGGTACTGGAAGGCCCAGCCGCCGGGCCGCACATCGCGCTTTTCCTCGGCCCAGTCGCCTTTCACGTCCAGCACCTGCAGCGGCTTCAGCCAGTTCAGGCCGCGCGTCACCGCATCCAAGGCACGGGCGTCATTGGTTTCCAGCAGGGCATGCGCCACCAGCGCAGTATCCCAGACAGGCGAGACGCAGGGCTGACAATAGGCTTCGTCATCCTTGATCACCAACAGCTTTTCGACCGACAGGCGCGCGATGGCGCGGTCCGGGTGGCTTTCGAGAAAACCCAGAACGTCATACATCATCACGCTGTTGGCCATGGCGGGATAAATCGCGCCCAGCCCGCCTTCCCCGTTCAGCCGCTCGGTGGTCCAGGTACGGCACTTCTCGATGGCCCGCGCACGAAGCCGTTCGGGCCAGGGCACGATCTTCAGCACCCGATCCAGCGCGTTGAAGAAGAAAGACCAGCCGGCGCTCTGATGCGGCGCGCGCGGAGACGCCGCACCCGCGCCGTCCACGAACAGTTCGGAAATATGAATGCCGCGCAGATTGCGCGCGACCGGCTGGCGGGCACACAGCACCAACAGCGGCACAATCACGGTGCGCGCCCAATAGCTCATCTTGGACAGGTGCACCGGAAACCAGCGCGGCAGCAGGATCAGTTCCACCGGCACGGTGGGAACATTTTTCCACAACGTTTCGCCATAGAGGCACAGCAGGATGCGGGTGAAAACATTGGCCTTGATGGCGCCGCCCCGTTCGCGAATGGCCTCGCGGGCACGGGCCATGTGCGGCGCGTTGATGTCGTCGCCGATCATCTTGAGCGCGAAATAGGCCTTCACCGTCGCGCTGATATCAAATGCGCCTTGGTGATAGAGCGGCCAGCCGCCATGCGCGCCCTGAGTGCGGCGCAGATAGACGCCGATCTTCTTTTCCAGTTCCAGGTTCGGCGTTTCGGCTAGGTAATGCACCAGCAGCAAATATTCGGCCGGGATGGTGGCGTCGGCCTCCAGCTCATAGACCCAGTGTCCGTCCGGCTTCTGCTGGGCAAGAATGGCGTCGGTGGCGGCGCGGATCGCGCCTTCCAAACTGGCAAATTCGCCGGGTTTGAGCTGGTTCATAGCAGGCAACTATAGGCCGAGGTGGCGCAGCGCCAAAGCCGCCGCCGTCTCGCCGGAGCGCAAGGCACCTTCGATGGTCGGCGGCAGGCCGGTCTGGGTCCAGTCGCCGGCCAGGAACAGGTTGCGCCAACGGGTTTTCGGCTGCGGGCGGCGGGCATCCTGTTGCGGCGTGACCGCGAAGGTGGCGCGCTTTTCTTTGACGATCTGCCAAGGGGGCATCGGCTCTGTGATGTTCAGGGCCTTGGCGACATCGGCCCAGATGCGCGAGGCGAGGTCTTCACGATCCTGGTCGACGATGGCATCGGCGCTGCTCACCGTCACCGAGATACGGTCGTCAAAGGCGAAAATCCATTCCGCCGTACCACCAATCACCCCCAGCATGGCCGGCGCGCCCTGCGGCGCGGCCATCTTAAAATGCGCATTGACGATGGCGCGGAAATCATCGGGCACGGTCAGGCCCGGGATCAGGTCGGACGCCGCCCAAGGAGGTACCGCCAGCACCACCGCGTCGCGCGGCCCCACCGGTAAACTGGCATCAGCGATTTCCAGCATCATAGCTTCGCGTGGCCCCAGTGCCAGACCGCGCAATCTTGTGCCAAGGCGCTGCACCCCTTGCCGGTCATTCAGATATTTCAGGGCCGGGGTCACGAACGCCGCTGCCAGCGTCGGATGGGCGACGCGCGGGCGATAGAAGCGGCCGCCCTTCGCCAAAGTCTCGCGCAGCAGCCTGCCGGCAAGATGCGCCGAGGATTCTTCGGGTTCGGTGTTTAGCGCCGCCAGCAGGAAAGGCCGCATCAGCCGCTGCCACAGGATCCCTCGCTCATGCACCACCCCGCCCACGCGGGCCTTGTGGCCCGCCCACATCAAGGGTGCGTAGTGCAGATAGTCCACCGCCTTGGTGCCGGGTACGCGGCGCTTTTCCGACGTGATCCAGTAAGGCAAAGAACCCTCATTGGGACGCAGTATCCAGCGCGCCCCGTCCTGGAGATCGACAAAAGCGAATTCGGCGCGGGGCGGCCCGGCCAGCGCATTCTTCGCGCCGATGCGCTGCAGATAATCCTGCACCGCGCGGTTGCCCGACAGGACCAGATGGTTGCCATTGTCGATCACGCCGTCCAGCGCGGCATCAAAATAGGAGCGACAGCGCCCGCCCGCCTGCCCCGCCGCCTCGATCACTTCGACCGACACGCCGCGCGACGCCAGGATGGTGGCGGCGGACAAGCCGGCAAGACCGGCGCCGATGACGTAAGCTTTCGGCGCGCTCCCCGCGCGGGGCGCCTTCCCTGTCACGGAAAGAGTCCTTGGCGCAGCGCCAGCGACAACAGACGGCGC
Source organism: Rhizobium sp. Q54 (assembly GCA_945860165.1). Lineage (GTDB taxonomy): Bacteria > Pseudomonadota > Alphaproteobacteria > Micropepsales > Micropepsaceae > Rhizomicrobium. The sequence continues at coordinate 61,010 of CAMAPL010000005.1, read as the reverse complement.
TTGGGAAGCGAGACGCGGCGGCGCGGCGCGGCAAAGCCCTGCGTCTCACTGGCTTTGAGAATCTCGGAATAGACCGCCCCCATCAGGCGCGGCGTCTTGATCCGCCCCTTGGGACGCGCCGACAGGATGTGCTGGGCCTGTGCATAATGCTGATGCGCCAGCAGGGCGACGCGGCGGCAGACGCCGTCGATGCAGGGAGTGGCGATAATGGCCTTGAGGTCCAGAGCGGTAATCCCGGCTTGCTGCAGATATTCGCGCGGCAGATAAAGGCGGCCGATGGCGGCGTCTTCGTCGATGTCGCGCAGGATGTTGGTCAGTTGCAGCGCCCGGCCCAGATGATGCGCGAGGTCGAAGCCCGGTCCCTCCTCCATGCCGAACACCTTGATGGACAGCCGCCCCACCGCGCTGGCGACACGGTCACAATACAGGTCCAAGGCGGCGAGGTCGGGCGCGACGATGTCCTCGGCCACGTCCATGTCCATGCCGTCCAGCACGGCCAGGAAATCGTCCAGCCGCAGGCCATACTGCGCAACCGCGGTCGCCAGGAAACGCACCTGGGGCGGGTTCGCGCCCGCATACAGTCCGGCGAGATCGGCGCGCCATTTCTCCAGCCTGTCGTGCCGCTCGGGACGAGTGCCGATGCCGTTATCGGCAATGTTGTCCACCTTGCGGCAAAAGGCATAGATGGCGAACATGGCGTCGCGTTCCTCGCGCGGCATCAGCCGCATGGCGAGATAGAAAGAGCTGCCGACAGCTTTCTTTTGCACGGCGGCAGCGGCGGCCCCACTAAGATTTTCTGCGTTTGTCATTTGAGACGTCTCAGGCGCATCAGCGCGAAGGAAGGAAAGCGTTTCAGGAACAGCACCGCCACATTCATCTTGGAATGGTGCACGGCCTGCGACAGCGGATCGCGGTTCATCAGCATAGTATTCAGATCGTCGGCCAGGGTTTGGATTAGATCAACCTCCAGCGCAAGGCGGCCATCGCGGATGGCGCGCGAGAAGGGACGCGATGCGTACAGCAGCGCGGCATTGCGGCGGGCCAGGTTTGAGATCACCCCCGCCAGCGCCAGATTGGCCTTGTCCTCGCCCAGCGCCGTGACATCGACACCGGCGGCGGCCAGCAATGGCGCGGGAATATAAACCCGGTCCAGCTCGCGATAATCCTTGCCGCAATCCTGCAGGTGATTGATGACCTGCAGAGCGGCGCACAGCGCGTCATTGGCGGGCCACAGGCATTGCGATTCGCCATGGACATCCAGCACGAAACGGCCGACCGGCATGGCGCTGTAGCGGCAATAATCGATCAGTTCGTCCCAATCCCGATAGCGCAACTTTGTGCAGTCGCGGCGGAACGCTTCCAGCAGGTCCAGCGCATGAACCGCCGACAAGCCCCGTTCCGCCAGTACCGTGCGCAAGTTCACGCCTTCGGCCACCACGTCGCTCTCGCCTGTCAGGCTTGCGCGCATCTGTTCCAGCAGCGCCAGTTTTTCCTCCGCGGTGGCGGACGGATTGTCGGAGACATCATCAGCGGCGCGCACGAAATGATAGAAGGCCAGCACCGGCTGGCGATACTTGGGCGCGATCAGGATCGACGCGACAGGAAAATTCTCGTCCTTGTGGCCCTTGCCCGACTGGAGTTCGGCGACCTTATTCATAGGCCGCCCCCCTTTCCGGCATCGGCCTGCACGCGGCCTTTCCACATGCCGCCACGGCCCAGCCAGCATTGCATCGCCGATTCCAGCGTGAAGGCAGCATAGAAAGCGCCGATCAGAGGCAAGGCAGCGCCCCAGAGCGGCGACAGGCGATAGAAGCGCAGGATGGGCTGGAACATCACCGCCATGATGAGCCAGCCTAACCATCCGGCAAGCTGGGAAATGCCCCAGGCAAACAGCGCCGTCATCACCGGCGCGATATAGACCAGCACCAGTCCCAGCAGGGTTCCTGTCAGCAGCAGCGGCGAATAACCCAGCTGCGCATAAGCCGAACGCGACACCATCTGGCGGATGTCGACAAGATGTTCATAGGGACGGATGCTGAGAGCGCGGTCAGTGAGACCCAGCCAGATCGGTCCCTGCCGTTTCATCACCTGTGCCAGGGCACAATCGTCGATGATGTTGTGACGGATGGCGGCGATGCCGCCCGCCTGTTCCAGCGCGGTGCGGCGCGCCAGCATGCAGCCGCCCGCCGCCGCCGCGACCTTCGACTGGGGATCGTTGACCGCGCCGAAGGGAAACAGCATGTCGAAGAAAAAGACGAAGGCGGGGATCAGGAAATGCTCGGCCGTGGTCTTGCACGACAGCCGCGCCATCAGCGAGACCAGCACCTTGTCACCCTCCTGGGCCCGCGCCACCAGCCGGCTGAGATTCTCCGGGCTGTGCGTGATGTCAGCATCGGTGAACCAGAGGAATTCCGCCGTCTTCGCGCGCGCGTGATCGCTGCCCTGACTCATCGCCCATAATTTATCGGTCCAGCCCCCGGACCGCGGCGCACCGCTGAGTACCGTCAGGCGTGGCGAATTCAGGGCGCGGGCCAGATCGCCGGTGCCGTCATCGGACTGGTCATCCACCAGCACGATATGAAATTCGCCCGGATAGTCCTGCGCGATCAGGCTGCCGATGCTACGCTGGATTACATCGGCCTCGTTGCGCGCCGGCACCACCGCGACAACCGCCGGCCAGCGGTCAGGATCGCGGACGGCTATGGTGTCGCGTTCGCGCAGCAGCCAGAAGCCCTTGTGGAACAGCAGCAAGTACAGCCATACCACCAACGGCACGAAACCGAACAGGATACCCGCGATCATCGCCGGACTTCCTTCGACAGATAGCCATTCTGAGAGAACCAGCCCAGCGCATCCGCAAGCCCTTCGCGATAGGGGCGCGCGGTATAGCCAAGCTCGCGTTTCGCCTTTTCCGAGGAAAAAAACATGCGATAGCGCGACATTCTCAAAGCATCGGCGGTGAGGAACGGTTCCTTGCCGGTGAGGCGGGCGACGAACTCGGCGCCCCAGGCGAGGGGAAACAACGGTCCGCGCGGCAGCTTGATGGTCGGCGCCTTGCGGCCCGACAAAGCGGCGATGTTGGCCAGCATCGCTTCCAGCGACACGTCTTCGCCGCCCAGAATGTAATTTTCGCCGATCTTGCCCTTGTCGAGCGCCAGCAGATGGCCCTGCGCCACATCGTCAACATGCACCAGGTTGAGGCCGGTATCGACAAAGGCTGGAATGCGCCCGGTGGCGGCTTCGACGATGATACGCCCCGTAGGCGTCGGTTTGATGTCGCGCGAGCCGATGGGGGTGGACGGCGCCACGATCACGGCGGGCAGATTTTCCTCGGCAATCAGGCGCTCGACTTCGCGCTCAGCCACCAGCTTGCTGCGTTTGTAAGCGCCAATCACGCTTTGCGGCGTATGGCGAGAGCTCTCGTCCACCGCCGCATCGCCCGGCTTCAGAGCGGCCACCGAGGAGGTGTAGATCACCTTCTCGACACCGCATGTCAGCGCCGCGCCCATCGAGGCCTGTGCACCTTTGAGATTGTTGCGTTCGATCTCGCCCGGATCGCGCGCCCAGAGGCGATAGTCAGCCGCGACATGAAAGAGATAGCGCGCCCCTTTCAGCGCCGCCGTCATGGAGTCCGCGTCTCGCATGTCGCCGGCCACCGGCTCGCACTCCATGCCCGCGATATTGCTTCGGGAAGCCGTGGGCCGCATCAACACCCGCACATGCATCCCGCGCGCCACCAGGGCGCGGGCCACGGCGGAGCCGACAAAACCGGACGCCCCGGTGACCAGCGCGATGTCAGACATTGCCGCCCTCGCTGGAGGCAAATGCCTTGCGGCCTTCGAAACCCTGCCAGTAAAGCAGCGCCGGCACGCCCAGCACAATTTCGCGCGCCCGCTTGAGCAGCGACACCGCCAGGCCCATCTCGGCGGGTAGGCCGAACAGCGGCGCCAGCATGGCATAACCCCATTCCTGCACGCCGATGGCGGCGGGCACGGGCGCGGCGATGCTTCGAAGCGTGCACAGCAGGGCTTCCAGCGCGATGGCGTTGAGCAGGCTGATCTCACCGCCCACCAGGCGGAAGGCGATGAAGGTGCCGCCGCCTGCGCCGATCCAGGCGACCAGATGCCAACCCGCTGATGTCGCCAATCGCGACGGCGAACTGTAGAGTTCGACAATCACCTGGTGGAATGAAACGCCCTGGTTCATCCGGGGGAAAAAACGGCGGGCGATGCGTTCGGCAAAACCGGCGCCGCGCTTCTGCAGGAAAATCAGTAGTGCGATGCCTGGCACCGCCAGCAGCAGCATGGCGATCATGGCCAGAGTCAGCGGCCCGGCGCCTTCCATGTTGCGGAACTGGGTCAGACCCATGCCCAGCCCGAAGGCCAGAAACACCACTTGCGCCATGGCTTCGGTGGTGGCGTCCGCCGCCACCGAAGCCGCGGCATAGCCGGGCGTCATGCGTTTGAGAATCATCAGGCGCGCCGCCGCCACCATACCGCCCACCGGCGAGAAGGGCGAGATTTCGGCGATGGAATCGCGCACCAGCCGGGCGATGTAGAAATTCCACAACCGCCCGCGCTCAGCCGGCGGTATCAGAAAATACCAGGCATAGGCCAGGCTGATGAAGACGATCGCGGCATAAATGCAGAGCAGCGCCAGGCCGCCAAAGCCGGCGCGGGCGACGGCGTCAAGCACCGGGTCAAAGCCGATCGACCAAGCCAGATAGACCGCCGCGATCACTCCGGCCAACAGCGCAAGGGTAACTCCCCACTTCATCAGGCAGGAAGCGACTTGGCGCGGAAGCTCCACAGGCGCATGGCACCCAGCGCGGTTTCGGCCAGCTGAGGCAAGAAGCTGGGACGCAGCAAGTCCTGATCGAAGGCGCCCATGCGGCGGCGATTCTCGGAATAGCAGTCTTCCAGGAAGCGGCGGAAGATGAAGCCGTCCAGGAATACTGATGCCTGTGTGGCGCTGAATTCCTTGCCGTCGTTCATATCCTTGCCGCGCTTGGCGGTGCCGACCATGCGGCCCAGGGCGCGCATGTAATAGCGAAAATCGGTCAGCGGCAGCATCACGCGCGCCAGGAACCCCTTCTGCGCCTGATTGTAAGCCATCCAGTTGACGAAGAAGACGATGTGACGAGTTTCCTCGTACATCAGAGTTTCGAAGATGGAGAACATCTCCTTGGGCAGGAACTGCGACTGCATGGCAATCTTGAAGACGCCGAAGCCCAGGAAAGAATCCATGCATTCGCCGAAGCCGAAATCCTTGAAGCGGGTTTCGACATTGTCGCTGACGTCTTCCACCGGACGTTCAGTGGCATCAATGCCGTATTTCTCGATCATCACCCGGATCAGCTTGGCGTGACGGGCTTCCTCGAAGCCCTGCAGCGCCACCGCTTCCTTCATCACCGGATCTTTCACGGCCTTGACGAATTCGGCGACGATCGCGCCGGCCCGGCGCTCGGTATAGAAAACTTCTTCCCAGAAGGGCACGGACTTCAGGCGCCGCAGCGCCTCTTCATCCAGGTCCGGCCAGGGCAGCGTATCGGGATCGAACTCCGTATAGGTCTGCATGAAATGCTTGCAGAAGGTGTCGCGATGTTCCGGCGATCCGATTTTCATATCAGGCGGCTTTCTTCTTCGGACCAATGAACTTCAAAGCGATCCGCGCCATGAAGGGCACAAAACGCGGGCGCTTGAGGCGCACGTCATAGGGCGCCAGGCGGCGGTCATTCTCCGCCAGGCAGATGGCGACTAACTCGCCGACATTGACATCGGAGCCCAGCTGTTCGGCGCCGTTCATGGTGAAATTATTGTCCTGCTCGCCGTTGGACACATCCGAGGCGATGCCGATGCGCTCATAGACCAAGAACATCCAGACCGCGAGCACCTTCAGTTCGAAATACGGGCGGCGCCACAACGGCATGTTTCGGCGATGCCAGGCGATCCAGTTCACGAAGAACAGGATGTGGCGGGCTTCCTCATTCACCACCGGATCGAAGGTCTGGATCAGCTCGGGCGGGAAATAGCCGGTGTCCTTGGCGGCCTTGAACAGGCCGAAGGCAAAGAAGGAGTCGATACACTCGCTATAGCCGGTGACCATGAAGGACCATTCCGGGTCCTTGGGCTTTTCATAGACCGGCTCGGGTGCCAGCTTGATGCCATAGGCTGTAACCAGATTGGCCAGCACATGGCGGTGACGGCGTTCTTCAAAGCCGTTCAGCTCGATGGCCTTGCGCAGCAGCGGATCGGGAACGCCTTCGGCATAGGTGCAGACATTCAGGCCGGCCTTGTTCTCGGTCTGCACCGCGATGTCCCAGATCGGCAGCGCGGTGATGCGCTTCTCAGCTTCGGCTTCCAGCTTGGGCCAGTCCAGCACCGCCGGCTTGTAGGGATCGTGGGTGTCCAGCAGCGTCTTGCAGTACAGCCGCTTGTGTTCGTCCGAGCCGAAGCGGATCGGGCCGTCGCCCGGCCATGCGCCAGTATCGCGGGTCAGTTCGGGCGGAATGGCGAAGGCCGGACTACTCATCGAAAAGTCTACTCACGAACACCGTATTCGCTCCTGCAATACCCCTTTGGGACCGGCAATTGAACCGCAAAATGCGGGTCCGCCATTTCATACTAAGTCTCTGATATCATTGGGCCGGAAAGTCGGCAAATCCGCCGGTGCGGATGCCCCCGGCTGCCAGCAGGGCGGGCATGCGCGGGTCGGTCAGGGCGGCCAGTTCGCCTTCATACTGGTAGCCCGGCGCCGAGCCCGGATAGGGGCCGGTGGCGGGGTGCATGTAGATCTCCGACAAGCCGTCCGGCAGATGCGCGATCAGGCCGGCCAGCCGGTCCGCCGTCATCGCCCCCGACCAGGCCAGGCCAAACACCGAATCGGGCGCGGCGATCCCGGCGCGGCGGAAACGGGCGCGCAGCATCTTTGCGAATGGCGTGGTCAGCGTCACCACACCCGATGCCTTGTGATCTTCGATTTTGCCCAGCACAGCTTGCGGCTCCAGCGGCACCCGTGCGCCCTTCACGCCATGCGCGGCGGCGACCTTCACGATTTCGCCCGCGATGGTCGGGTGCAGGTGAAAATGCTTGTGGGCGTTGACGTGGTCCAGCTTCAGTCCGGTGGCGGCAAAGGCGGCGAACTGGGCCTCGATCTCGGCGGCCAGTTGTCGGCGCACCTTGGGCAGGAAAAACATGGCGGCGCCGGCGCGCGCCATGTCGGTTCGGAAATGGCCGGTGGAATCCACCAGGTCGGGAACGGCGGATGGCGGCAGGACAGGCTTGCCGCCCACCAGCACCAAGTGCAGGCCCACGCGCAGGCGCGGAAGATTGCGGGCGCGGGACACCGCATCGGCGGCTGCCGCGCCCGACACCATCAGGCTGGCGGCGGAGAGAATGCCGTTTGAATGCGCGCATTCGACCGCCTCATTGACCGCCAGTGCCGCACCGAAGTCATCCGCCGTGACGATGAGGCGTTTCAAGGCGTCAGGCCGCGCGGCGGTCTTTCAGGAAGTGGAAGAATTCCACGCCCTCGCGCAGGCGACGCTTCATCATGTCGGGCTGGGTCACCATCTCCTTGACGATGGAGCCGATCTTGCCAGGCCGGAAATAGAACTGGCGGTAGAAGGTCTCCAGAGAATCGAAGATTTCCTTGTGGCTCAGATGCGGATAGTGCAGCGGCGCGATCTGGATGCCGTTGTCGTCGATCAGTTCGGCATTGGCCTCGTCCAGCCAGCCATTCTGCAAAGCCTGATTGTAGAGGAAGGTGCCGGGATAGGGCGCGGCCAGCGAAATCTGCACGGTGTGCGGATTGATGCGCTTGGCGAATTCGCGGGTCTCGCGCATCGTCTCCAGGCTCTCGCCCGGCAGGCCCAGGATGAAAGTGCCGTGAATCTTGATGCCCAGCGTGTGGCAGTCGCGGGTGAACTTCTCGGCCACCTCGATGCGCAGGCCCTTCTTGATGTTGTGCAGGATCTGCTGGTTGCCGGATTCATAACCGACCAGCAGCAGGCGCAGTCCGCCTTCCTTCAGCTTCTTGAGCGATTCATACGGCACGTTCGCCTTGGCATTGCACGACCAGTAGATGCCCAGCTTGCCCAGCTCCTTGGCGATGGCTTCGGCGCGCGGCAGATCATCGGTGAAGGTGTCGTCGTCGAAGAAGAATTCCTTGGTCTGCGGAAACGCCTTCATCGCCCATTTGATCTCTTCCACCACGTGGCCGACGGAACGGGTGCGGTAGTTGTGACCGCCCACGGTCTGCGGCCAGAGGCAGAAGGTGCAACGCGATTTGCAGCCGCGGCCGGTATAGATCGAGATGTAGGGGTGCTTGAGATAGCCGATGAAGTAATTTTCCATCACCAGGTCGCGCTTGTAGACCGGGGTGACGAAGGGCAGCGAATCCATGTTCTCGATGATCGGGCGGTCGTCATTGTGGGTGATGACGCCGTGCTTGTTGCGATAGGAAATGCCCTTGATCTCGCCCCAGGGCAGATCGTCGGCGACATCCTTGATGGTGAAGTCGAATTCGTTGCGGGCGACGAAGTCGATCGCCGCGCCTTCGCGCAATGAGCCTTCGGCATTGACCGCGACCTTGGCGCCGATCATGCCGGCCTTGAGGTTCGGGTTGGCGGCCTTCATGGCCTCGATCACCTTCACGTCCGACTTGAAGGACGGCACCGAGGTGTGCGCCACCACCAGGTCGAAGTCCTTCGCCTGCGCCACGACATCGGCCAGCGACGTGTTGTGCGGCGGGGCGTCGATCAGCTTGGAATTTTCCACTAGCGCGGCGGGCTGGGCCAGCCAGGTGGGGTACCAGAAGCTCTTGATCTCGCGCTTGGCCTGGTAGCGCGACCCGGCGCCGCCATCGAAGCCGTCATAGGACGGAGCCTGCAGGAAAAGGGTCTTCATCGTCATCGAAACCTCGGGGACTTTTGAACGTCAAACCTGGGACATTGCGCCGGATGGCTCTACCGCAAAGTGGCTGCCGCGCCAATGCACGGTTTCGCCGAACAGTGATGCCAGAAACACCGCAAAACTGAGCAGATCGCGCACCGGCATCAGCCAGTAAGGGCCGGCATAGGTGCGAAAAAGCCCGTCAATCCGGGATTTCAGGAACAAGCGGGCCGTCAGTGCCAAAGCCAGGATCATCATGCTGGCGAAGTTGAACCCCAGTAGCGCCGCACCCATCAGGGCAAAGGCGAAGCCATGGGTGACGATGCTGCCGACATGGCCGGCGGGTTTTACCAAACGAATGGTGCGGGACCAGCGCAGCTCATGCCGGAACAGGTCAGCCAGCGTGTTTTCGGCGGCGGTGTGGACCACGCCCAGGGCGGGGATCGCCAAGGTATAGCCACGGGCCTGCACCGCGCGGCCGATTTCATAATCGTCGGCCAGTTGGTCGGCGAAAACAGCAAAACCGCCGACCTCTTCCAGGGTCTGGCGCGTGAGCGCGATAGTTGAACCGAAACAGGGCGCAGCCAAGCCCAGGCTAGTGCCCAACACGGCGTTGGGCAGAAAGCTGTAGGACGTTCCCATCGCCACCAGCCCCGACCACAGCCAGTGCCCATCCCGCGCCGGTTCGCCGGTATAGAGACAGGTAACAACGCCGACATTGGGGCGGCCGAGCGCCGCGGTGACTTGCACCAGCCAGCCCGGGCCGACGGCGATGTCACTGTCGGACAGCACCAAAGTGTCGTGCTTGGCGGATGGCAGCATGTTGATGAGGTTGGAAATCTTGGCGTTGGCGCCATACAGCGCCGCGTCCACCACCAGCATGGTGTCGGCCCTCGGATATTTCGCCTGCAGCGCTCTTACCACCGCGATGGCGGGATCGGCCTGGTCATGCACGCCGAACACGATTTGCACCGAAGCGGGGTAATCTTGGGTGAAGAAGGTCTCCAGGTTTTTCGCCAGATCCGGTTCGCACTGATGGAGCGGCTTGAGAATGGTGACGGCGGGATGGTGGACCGGGGCTTTGGGCGCGGCACGCATGAAGCGGCCGGCCAGCACCGCAGCCAGCAGCGCATAGCCGGTCCCGATCAACGCGATCGCCAGCAAAGCCCAGCCCAGAAATGTAAAAACCGAATCCATCGTCCCGTTACACCCCCCACAACGCACATACTTATTAGATCATCGCCCTGGGAGGGGGGAGGGTCATTTGGTGACGTTTTGCGACAGGTGGAAATTTTGGAATTACTCCGTAACATATTGTAATATAATGGTAATGTATGAAAAACTGTCATCGCCGCCCACCGCTGGGAAAGGCATGGCCAGTCATTATAGTATGGAAAGATGACCGCCCCCTCTCCCGCCGTTCAGCAAGCCCTGGTGACCGCCACACGGGCGCTGCAGGCCGGCAATATGGCTGTCGCGGAGATGGCGCTGGCGCCTTTTTTCATCGGCAGCCTGCCGGCTCATCCCGACCTGCTGAACCTCGCGGGCACTCTGCGGATGAATCAGGGCCAGCTTGCCGAAGCAGTCAACCTCTTCACCCAGGCGGCAAAGGCCGAGCCGCGCGATCCGGTCTTCGCCTTCAACCAGGGGCTGACCCTGTCGCGGCTGGGACAGACGGCGGAGGCCGAAACGGCCTTGCGGGTCGCGGTGAAGCGCAAGCCCGATTTCACCGAAGCGCTTTTCGAGCTGGGCGCCTTGCTGCACCGGACCGCGCGGCTGGACGAAGCGGAGAAATTCTTTCGCCATCTGCTGCGGGTCATGCCGGCCCACGTCCATGCCAAGCTGGCGCTGGGCGCGGTGCTGGTGGATGCCCGCCGCCCCGATGAAGCCGAAGCGCCGCTGCGCCGGGCCTTGAACGAAACGGCGGAGCCGCGGCTCAAGGCGCAGCTCTATCTCCAGCTCGGCCAAGCCTTGCGCCGCCAGCGCAAGGACAGCGAAGCACTGGAGGCCTGTGACAATGCCCTGGTAAACGACCCCACCCTGCCCAACCTCGCGCTGCACCGCGCCGAAAGCCTGCAAAATCTGAAACGCTTTGACGAAGCGATGGCGATTTTCGAAAGCGAGATCGCGCGCACGCCCGGCAATGCAGCGCTGCATCACGACTATAACGCCCTGCTCTTTCAGCTGGGCCGCAGCGACAAGTTTCTCAGCTCCTATGACCGCAGTCCCCAAAGCCGCGAACTGCTGATGGGCAAGGCCTTCTTCCTGGCCCATGAAAAACGCGACGAGGAGGCACACGCGATTTATGCCGCGCTGCTGGCGCGCGATCCCGACGACAAGGTCGCGGCCCTCTGCACCGCCAATGAACTGAGCATGATGAAGCGCCACCACGAGGCCGTTACTGCGTTCGAGGCGTTGCTGTCCCGGCATGGCGATGATGCGGATATCTTTCGCCGCGCCGCCGAACCGGCGATCCTGAGCGGCGATCCGCAGAAGGCGGCTTGGCTGTGCGAGCAGGCATTGCGGCTTGCGCCGGCGGACGGCGGCAGTCTGGCAATACTGAGCATCGCTTCACGCATGCTGGAAGACGGGCGGGACGATGCTCTCAACGGCTATGACACGCTGGTGCGCAGTTTCGACCTGGAGCCGCCGGAGGGTTTTTCCGACATGGAAAGCTTCAACCTCGAACTCAATACCGAGCTGGACCGCCTACATCCCGAAACCGGGGAATTCATCAGCCAGTCGCTGCGCGGCGGCACCCAGACGTCCGATCATCTGTTTCCCGCCGCCCTGCCACCGGTCACAAAGCTGAAACAGCGGATCGACGGGGCGGTGGCGCGCTATATTGCCGAACTGGACGAGGACGCAGAACATCCGCTCCTGTCGCGGCGAACTAAGGATTTTCGCTATGCCGGCTCATGGTCATCGCGGCTGCGTAGCAGCGGCTTTCACGTCAATCACATCCATCACGAAGGCTGGATCAGTTCCTGCTATTATGTCTCCGTGCCGGACGCGACGAAAAACGAGGCGGCGCGCCAGGGCTGGATCAAGTTCGGCGAGCCAGCGCTGGATGTCGTGCTGAAAACGCCCATCCGCCGCGCCATTCAGCCGGTGCCCGGCAGGCTGGTGCTGTTTCCCTCTTATATGTGGCATGGCACGGTGCCGTTCCACGACACGGCGGCGCGGACGACAATCGCTTTTGACGTGGTGCCTTTCTAGGCGCACTTGCGGGTATGAACGCTGCGAGATGAGGTGCGCCGGGCCTTGGCCGCCGCCACCAGGGTCAGCCAGTTGGCGAACAGACGTCCGGTATGCAGCCGCCAGGATTGCAAAGTCAGCGCCCCGGCGATGATCTCGGTGGCGCGGGCCAGCGCGGCGCTGTCGCCGGTGCCGGCCTCTGCCAGCCGGTTTTCGGTGGCGCGGTCAAAATAATTTTCCGGAATGGCGGGGGCCGGCGCGATCTTGCCGCTCAGGAACAGATCCATGTCGCGCAGATCATCGCGGCCCAGGGTACCCCGGTCATATTCGGGATGGCCCGGCAGGAAGACAAAGCGGCTATGGCCTGCCGGTTCGCGGGTGAAAGTATCCACCTGGCCATTGGCCAGCCGCGACAGGACCCGATAGCCCTTTGCCGAAAGTTCGGCTTCGGCGATGTCATGGGCGCGGCTATGCGGCACCGGCATGGTGAGCGACAGGCTGAAGAACAGCGGATCATCCTCGACCCGCATGGTGCCAAACACGCCGGACATCTTGCGGGCCAGCGGACGCGGCGCGATGCCGTCCAGATGCAGCACCGCCGCCTGCGCGGCCTGCCCGGAAAACAATGTGGAGAGCGTGCTGGTTTCGGCCCAGTCGATCATCTGCGTCAGTTCCGGCCAGTAAGGCTGCTGGCGCATGTCGCTTCCGTCACAGGCCGCGCCGGTCACGATCAGGGCATCGATATTGGCGGCCTGCAGAAAAGCGGCGTCATCGTAGAAGCCATCCATGCGCGAACGCGCCTGCTCGCCGCGTGCGATGCCGCGCAGGGAAAAGAGCCTGAGCCGCACATCCAGCGCGCCGGCCGATTCCTTCAGCAACTTGGCGAATTGCAGTTCGGTGGCGCGCAGATCCGCATCGGGCATATTGTTGACCAGCCCGACATGGATGGCGGCGCGATTGTGGCGGCCGCCCAGCAAAAAATGTTCAACCCGGCTCATCGTATCCAACCCCAAGGCGTGCGGCATGATCAGCGCGGGAGGATTAACAAAAAACCGGCGCAATAGGCGAGCAAGCGGGGGGTGCACGTAACCATCTTCTCGCCGTTTCAATCTGGGACAGAGCCGCGCTATTGTGGAGGTGCAGCAACAAGGACATCGCATGACACGCAGTGCCGCACAGGTTTTGGTGGACCAGTTGCACATCCAGGGCGTTAGCCGCGTGTTCTGCGTGCCGGGCGAATCCTATCTCGCCGTGCTGGACGCGCTGCGTGATAGCGGCATCAAAGTCACCGTCTGCCGCAACGAGGGCGGCGCAGCGATGATGGCGGAAGCCCATGGCAAGGTCACCGGTCGCCCCGGCATCTGCTTTGTCACGCGCGGTCCGGGCGCCACCAATGCCTCGGGCGGCGTGCATATCGCCCAGCAGGATTCCACGCCAATGATCCTGTTTGCCGGCCAGGTCGAAACCGGCAATCGCGGCCGCGGCGCGTTCCAGGAAATGGATTTTGGCGCCGTGTTCGGCAGCATGACTAAGTTCACCGCCGAGATCGACGATCCGGACCGCATGGCGGAATATGTCGCCGGTGCTTTCACAGCCGCCATGTCGGGGCGTCCCGGCCCCGTGGTACTGGCCCTGCCGCACGATATGCTGTCGCGTCCCTCCGCATCAAAGGATGCGGCTCGTGTCGCCGTGCCAGAAACCGCGCCGGGCGCGCAGGCCATGGCGGAACTGGAAAAGCTGATCGCGCAAAGCGCGCGCCCGATGCTGCTGCTGGGCGGATCGCGCTGGAACGACGAGGCCTGCACCGCGATACTGCGCTTTGCGCAAAAATTCGGCATTCCCGTCGCCACGTCTTTTCGCCGCGCCCATCTGGCCGATGCCCTGCATCCGGCCTATGCCGGCGACCTGGGGCTTGGTCCCAATCCCAAACTGGTGGCGCGGTTCAAGGCCAGCGACCTGGTGATCGTGGCCGGCGCGCGGTTGAACGAACTCACCGCCCAAGGCTATACCCTGCTCGACATTCCCGATCCGCAGATGAAAACGGTGCATGTCTATCCCGGCGCCGAAGAGATCGGCCGCGTCTGGCGCCCGCATCTGGCCATTCACGCCTCGCCGCAGGCCTTCGCCGCCGCGCTCGATAACTTGTCGCCGCCCGGCCCTGCCCGCGATCTCACCGCCGCGCACCAGGGCTATCTGGACTGGTCGGAGCAACCAGTGCCACAGCCCGGCGCCGTCAATCTCAGCGAGATCATGATCTGGCTACGCAGCCACCTCTCGCCCGACACCATCCTGTGCAATGGCGCGGGCAATTACGCCGCCTGGATTCACCGCTTCTACCGCTTCCGCCGTTTCGCCACCCAGGTGGCGCCGATCTGCGGCTTTATGGGTTATGGCGTGCCCGCCGCCGTGGCGATGCAGCAGCTGCACCCGGGGCGCACGGTGGTGGCGCTGGCCGGCGACGGCGACTTCCTGATGACGGGACAGGAGTTCGCCACCGCTGTGCAGTACGGCCTGCCCATCATCGTCATCGTCTATGACAATGGCTGCTACGGTACCATCCGCATGCATCAGGAGCGCGAATATCCTGGTCGGGTCTACGGCACGGATCTGGTCAACCCCGATTTTGCGGCCATGGCGCGAAGCTTTGGCGGCTTCGGCGCCACGGTGGAAAAGACGGAGGATTTCGCGCCCGCCTTCCTGGCGGCGCAAGCCTCAAGATTGCCGTCCATCCTTCATGTGAAGTTCGACGCCGAAGGCATCACCCCGATGACAACGCTGGCAGCCATCCGAAAAAAAGCGATGAAGGCCTAGCTGCCCAGCGCCACGGGCAACGCATCGCGCACCGGCAAGGTGGAAGAACTGCGGATTTTCATCGCCGGCCCCGGCGATGTCGACGCAGGCGGAGTGGCGTCGCAAGACGTGACCGTAAAGAGCGCGGGCAGCGGCAATGCCGACGTCGCGCCGCGCGACGAAATCGATATCCACATTGCTGGCTCAGGCGACGTCAACCTTCATACCAATCCGCGCAAGGTCGAAACCCATATCGCCGGATCGGGTCGCATTCATAACGTCGGCCCCGGCAGCAGCAACAGCGACAACGGCATCTGAACCGGACAGCGAAAGACACAGTCATGGTGCACAAGCTTGCCATCATCGCCTTCGTCGGCCTGACCGGGTCCGCCCTATGCATGGGGGCCGCGGCGGCCATCGGCGGCAGGGATTTTTCCGACATGTATTTTCTCGCCTTCAGCGACCTGGCGCGGTGCCAGGCGGTAGCTGGCGCCACCGCGCGCCAACGCATCCTGGACTGGGACGGCAGCGACCATGCCGGACTGGCGCTACGCGGCCATGCCCGCTACACGCCCGGCACCGACGATCGTGTGCATGTCACCGGCAATCAGCAGGTCCTGGCGCATCTGCGTGTCGAGGACGGCGATATCGAGCTGGATTGCCCCGGTTGGGGCAGCCGCACCGAAGACCTGGAGATCACCCTGCCCGGCCGCACTTTCCGGAAATTTGAACTCGCCGGAACGGGCTGGCTGACCCTCGATAAGCTGGATCAGCGCGATCTCAAGATCGAGATGGCCGGCGTCGGCAAGGTCGAGGCCGATAGCAGAGGCGACAAGGTCGAGATCGAGATGGCGGGCATCGGCCATGCCGATTTCGGCCAGGTAAGGTCGCGCGAGGCGCGGGTGGAAATCGCCGGCATCAGCAAGGCCGCCCCCCCAGCGAAGAGGCCAAGAACGAGATCGCCGGCCCGGGCCGGGTCCGCAATATCAGCGACGAAACCAGGCTTTAACTCGACAAAATGAGCCGGCGGGACTATGTCCCGCCCCATGTCCGCCATCCTGAAGATCGGTGACGTCACCATTCGCGGCCGCGTGCTGACCGCGCCGATGACGGGCGTGTCCGACCTACCGTTCCGCCGCATCGCGTCAGCCTGCGGTGCGCCCTATGTGGCGACCGAGATGGTGGCCTGTGACAGCTTCGCACGCGGCCGCCCCGATGTGGTGCGCCGCGCCGCCATCGGTGACGGCTTGCCGCTTATGGTGATTCAGCTGGTGGGCCGCACCCCGGAATGGATTTCCAAGGGCGCGAAGCTGGCGCAAGAGGCCGGCGCCGACATCATTGATTTCAACATGGGCTGCCCCGCCAAGGAAGTGACCGGCGCCCTGTCGGGATCGGCCCTGATGCGCGAACCCGAACTGGCGGCGCGATTGATCGCGGCTGCGGTGAATGGCACCTCGCGTCCCGTCACGCTGAAGATGCGGCTTGGCTGGGACGATAACAGCCGCAATGCGCCTGAGATCGCGGCGCTGGCCGAAAGCCTGGGCGTGCAAGCCATCACCGTGCATGGCCGTACCCGCCAGCAATTCTATGGCGGCCGCGCCGACTGGCGCGCGGTGGCCGATGTGAAAAAGGCCACGCGCCTACCCGTCATCGTCAATGGCGATATCATTGACGCCGCGTCAACCCGCGCCGCGCTGGAGCAGTCCGGCGCCGATGCGGTAATGATCGGACGCGGCGCCTATGGCCGGCCCTGGATCGCCGCCGCGCTGGACCGGGCGCTGGAGACGGGCGATGAAATGTCAGAGCCCGACATTGCCTCCCGTTTGGGCATTGCGCTCAATCATTTTTCTGACACGTTGCGCTTCTATGGCGACACGCTTGGATTGAAGGTCTTCCGCAAACATCTGGGCTGGTATGTCGAACAGGCATTAACGCCAGAAGATGCAGGCGTTCGGCGCGCGCACAAAGCCCGTTTGTGTCAAATTGACAACACGCGCGACGTAGAATCTGCCCTGGCCGCACTTTGGTCCAATTCCGCCCTTCCAATTCTCGCATCTGCACATACGTAAGGGCCGCCGGCGGCATTACGCTGGGGGATGTTATGTATCGGCGGATGTCGGGTGCGGGTTTTTGCGTTCGTCATCCTGACTAATAGCTATTGGGGAATTTTTATGTCGCGCCTTTTCCTGTTCGCCTTAGCCTCAACCCTTGCCCTGGCCGGTTGCGGCGAAGCTCCGCATCACCAGATGCCGCCCGCGCAAGTCGGCGTGGTGACCATCAAGGAAACGCCGGTCGCGCTGACTTCCGAACTGCCCGGCCGCACCAGCCCATATGCGGTGTCGGAAATCCGGCCGCAGATATCGGGCCTGGTGAATGCGCGGCTGTTCGTGGAAGGCTCCAGCGTCAAGGCCGGCCAGGCGCTGTACCAGATTGATCCCGCGCCCTATCAGGCGGCCCATGCCGCCGCCGCCGCCAGCTTGGCGGCCGCCAAGACGCGCGCTGACCGCTACGCGACACTGCTGGGCGAGAATGCCATCGCGCCCCAGACCAATGATGATGCCAAGGCCACCTATCTGCAGGCCAAGGCGCAGGCCGATGCTGCGCGCATCAACCTGAACTATACCCGCATCACCTCGCCCATCAGCGGGCGCATCGGCGCGTCCAGCGTGACGGTCGGCGCGCTGGTGACGGCGCAGCAGCCCACCGCGCTCACCACCGTCTCGACCCTCGATCCAATCTATGTCGATGTCGACCAGTCCAGCTCGGAATTGGTGGCGCTGCGGCGCGCCGCCCAGTCCGGCAACGTCGAAGGCGGCACCGCCACCGTTAAGCTGAAACTGGAAGACGGCAGCGACTATGCCCATGAAGGCAAGCTGCAGTTCACCGACGTGACGGTGGACCCGTCCACCGGCGCGGTGCGCTTGCGCGCCATCTTCCCCAATCCCGAAGGCCTGTTGTTGCCCGGCCTTTATGTCCGCGCCACCGTCACCCAGGGCACCGATCCGCACGGCATCCTAGCGCCGCAACAGGGCGTCAGCCGCAATGCCAAGGGCGAGCCCACTGCGATGGTGTTAGATGCCAAGAATTTCGCGCGCCTGCGCGTGCTCAAGACGGGACGCGCCATCGGCGGCGACTGGCAAGTTCTGGAAGGCCTAAAGGTCGGCGACCGCATGATCGTCGAAGGCCTGCAGCGCGTGCAGCCCGACACGCCGGTCGTGCCACGGCCCGCCGGTGCCAAGCCGGCGGCTCCTGCAGGCGCTCCCGGCGCTGCGCCCAGCCCGGCGGCCCACTAAATGTCGCTCTCGCGCTTCTTCATCGACCGCCCGGTTTTCGCCTGGGTCATCGCGATCGTCACCATGCTGGCGGGCGGCATCGCCGCCACCAGCCTGCCGATCGAGCAGTATCCCACCATTGCCCCGCCTGCGGTTGTGATCAACGCCATCTATCCGGGCGCCGATGCCCAGACGGTGCAGAATTCCGTCACCCAGGTGATCGAGCAGCAGCTGACGGGCCTAGACAACCTGCTCTATTTCTCGTCCGCCTCGAACGCCAATGGTTCGGTCGGCATCACCGTCACCTTCGCGCCGGGCACCGATCCCGACACCGCCCAGGTGCAGGTGCAGAACAAGGTGCAGGCCGCCGTGCCGAAGCTGCCCTCCCAAGTGCAGCAGATCGGCGTTACCGTGGTCAAGAACCAGCCCAGCTTCATCATCGTCATCGGCGTCTATGACGATACCGGCCGCTACAACAATGTGGACGTGTCGGACTTCATCACAAGCCGCATGTCCGACCAGATCAGCCGCGTGCCCGGCGTCGGCAACACCCGGGTGTTCGGCGCGCAGTATGCCATGCGCATCTGGCTGGACCCGTTCAAGCTGAAGAATTTCAGCCTGATGCCGTCCGATGTCAGTGCCGCCGTACAGGCCCAGAACGTGCAGGTTTCCGCCGGCCAGATCGGCCAGCAGCCCGCCGTCAAGGGCCAGCAGCTGAACGCCACCGTCACCGCCCAGTCCCGTCTGCAGACGCCCGAACAGTTCCGCGAGATCGTGCTCAAGACCTCGCCCGGCGGCGCCGTGGTGCGGCTCGGCGATGTCGCCCGCATCGAACTGGGTGCAGAGTCTTACGAAATTACTAGCCTGTTCAACGGCCACCCTGCCGCCGGCGTCGCGGTCATGCTGGCGCCGGGCGCCAACGCGCTGAAGACGGTGGGCATGGTCAAGCAGCGCGCCGAGGAACTGCGCGCCACCCTGCCGCCGGGCATGAAGATGGTCTATCCGGTGGACAACACCACCTTCATCCGCCTCTCCATCCATGACGTGGTGGTCACCCTGATCGAAGCCA
This sequence comes from Rhizobium sp. Q54, assembly GCA_945860165.1. GTDB lineage: Bacteria > Pseudomonadota > Alphaproteobacteria > Micropepsales > Micropepsaceae > Rhizomicrobium. The sequence goes on along the minus strand of CAMAPL010000005.1, from coordinate 41,790 downwards.
TCGCCCTGGTGGTGCTGGTGATGTACGTCTTCCTGCAGAACTGGCGCGCCACCCTGATACCCGCCATCGCCGTGCCGGTGGTGCTGCTGGGGACCTTCGGCATCCTCGCCATGTTCGGCTACACCATCAACACCCTGACCCTGTTCGCGCTGGTGCTGGTGATTGGCCTGTTGGTCGACGATGCCATCGTGGTGGTCGAGAATGTCGAACGCATCATGCATGAGGAGCGGCTCAGCCCTTATGACGCCACCCTCAAATCCATGCAGGAGATCACCGGCGCGCTGATCGGCATCGGCCTGGTGCTGACGGCGGTGTTCCTGCCCATGGCCTTCTTCGGCGGCTCGACCGGCGTGATCTACCGGCAATTCTCCGTCACCATCGTCGCGGCCATGACGCTGTCCATCCTGGTGGCGCTGATCCTGACGCCGTCACTTTGCGCCACCCTGCTCAAGCCGCTGGAAATCGAGCAAAAGCCCCAGATGCGGTTCTTCGTGTGGTTCAACCGCAACTTCGATGCCTTCCGCGACTGGTATCACAAGCGCACCGCCTGGTTCCTGCACAACACCTGGAAGGTGATGGCCGCGTTCCTGGTGATCGTGGCCGTCATGACCTTCCTGTTCCTGCGCCTGCCGACGGGCTTCCTGCCGGACGAGGACCAGGGCTTTGTCATCACCCAGATCACCTTGCCCACCGGCGCGGTGCAGGAACGCACCATGGCGGTGGCCAAGGAAGTTTCGAAATTCTATCTGGAAGACGAGAAGGCCAATGTGGACTTCACGTTTGTTATCGCGGGCTTCAGCTTTTCCGGCGCCGGGCAGAATGCCGGCCTCGCCTTCACCCGGCTGAAGGACTGGGACCAGCGCAAAGGCAAGCAGAACACCGCCCAGGCGGTGGCGCAGCGCGCCTTCATGAAGTTCATGCAGCTGCCCGACGCGCAGGTGTTCGCGCTGGTGCCGCCCAGCGTGCAGGAGCTGGGCCAGTCGTCCGGTTTCGACATCCAGATGCAGGATCGCGGCAATGTTGGCCATGCCGCGCTGATGGGGTACCGCAACCAGGTTCTGGGCATGGCGATGCAGAACCGCAAGCTGCAGGGCGTGCGCCCCAACAGCCTGGATGACACGCCGCAGCTTCACATCAATATCGACCAGCCCAAGGCCAACACGCTGGGCGTGCTGTTGTCCAACGTCAATTCCACCCTCAGCGCCGCCTGGGGCAGCACCTACATCAACGACTTCCTGGACCGGGGCCGCGTCAAGCGCGTCTACATGCAGGGCGATGCGCAATATCGCATGAAGCCCGAAGACCTGAACCGCTGGTATGTGCGCAACACCGCCGGCGACATGACGCCCTTCTCCTCCTTCGCCAGCGCGAACTGGACGATGGGGCCGGCCTCGCTGACCCGCTATAACGGCTTTCCGTCGATTGAACTTCTGGGCGTGGGTGCGCCCGGCGTCTCCTCGGGCACGGCGCTGCAGGAGATGGACGCCATTTTCAAACAGCTGCCCAAGGATATCGGCTATGAAGTGACCGGCCTGTCCTATCAGGAACAGGCCAGCGGGGCGCAGGCGCCGCTGCTCTATGGCCTGTCCATCCTGGTCATCTATCTCTGCCTTGCTGCCTTGTATGAAAGCTGGGCGATCCCGCTATCGGTGATGCTGGTCATTCCGCTGGGCGTGGTGGGCGCGTTGCTGGCCGCCTGGAGCCGCGGGTTGTTCAACGACATCTATTTCCAGGTCGGCCTGCTCACCACCATCGGTCTTTCCGCCAAGAACGCCATCCTGATCGTGGAGTTCGCAGTGGATGCCGAGAAAAAAGGCGCCACCGCCTTCGATGCCGCGATGGAAGCGGCACGCCTGCGCCTGCGCCCCATTCTGATGACCTCAATCGCCTTCATCGCGGGCGTCGCGCCGCTGGCGCTAGCTACCGGTGCCGGCGCGGGCAGCCAGAATGACATCGGCACCGGCGTGATCGGCGGCATGATCACCGCCACGGTCCTGGCGATCTTCTTCGTGCCGGTATTCTTCCAGCTGGTGAATACGCGGTTGCAGCACCACAAGTAGCCATCCTTGCGGCCCCTGCCCAGCGGGATAGTATCCCATGCGTGATACAACAGGGGCTGGGCATGAAACGCTGGGCATTGGGATTGCTGGCCGCGCTGGCCGCAGGCACCGCGTAGGCGCAGGAAACCCGCATACGCGAACACAGCGTCTCCGTGACGTCCACCGTGACCGCCATTGCCGGGCAGACGGTCAAACTCTACCTGCGCGAGCGGGCCCTGCCGCGGGTCTTGCGGCGCGGGGCGGGCGACAAGGTGGTGCTGTTCCTGCACGGCGCGGGCACCCCGGCAGAAGTCAGCTTCGACGTGCCGTACCAAGATTCCCGCTGGATGGGATATCTGGCCAAGGCCGGATACGACACCTTCTCGGTGGACATGACCGGCTATGGCCGCTCGGCACGTCCGCCGCAGATGAACGACAAGTGCAACCTGCCGCCCGACCAGCAGAAGATTGTCGGCGTCAGCTGCCCGCAATCATATCCCGGCGCCCTGACCAACATGGGATCGGACTGGAACGATATTTCGGCGGCGGTGGAATACATCAAGAAGCTGCGCAAGGTGGACAAGGTCAACCTGATCGGCTGGTCGCAGGGCGGACCGCGCGCCGGCGGCTGGACCGCGCTGAACCCCTCGCAGGTCAACAAGCTGATCCTGCTGGCGCCCCTGCCGGTGCCGGGACCGGCGTTCAACATCCAGAGCTTTGAGATTTTCACGACCAACTGGACGCACCAAGCGCCGTTAGAAAAACAGATCGATCCCGCCGCAGCTGCTTCGGTCTGGTCAGAGATGCTCAAATCCGATCCGGTCGGGGCCCGCTGGACTCCTGCGGTGCGCCGCGCGCCGGTCGCCACCACCTTCGGCTGGACCACCGAACGGGTGAAGGATTATTATACCGATCTCGGGGTACCCCAGAAAGTCTATGTCGAACTGGGCTGCGCCTCGCATAATGCGATGTGGGAGAAAGACCATCTGCTGCTGTTTGCGGCCTCGCTGGAATGGCTGGAAAAGGCACGGTGAACGGCCAGTCCAATGCCATGCTGAAGATGGGCTTTCCCCGGTAGCGTTAAAGCCGGTGGGACGGTAAAAGCCGCCCATGACGCAGGACTTTGGGCGCCACCGTTTTTCCGTCGCACCGATGATGGACTGGACCAACAGTCCCTGCCGGGTGCTGCATCGCTGCCTGAGCAAAAGCGCGCTGCTTTATACCGAGATGGTGACGGCGGAAGCGGTGCTGCACGGCGACCGCGCGCGGCTGCTCGGCTTTGACGCATCGGAGCATCCGCTGGCGCTGCAGCTGGGCGGCTCGGACCCGCAGCGGCTGGCGCAGGCAACCAGGATCGCCGCCGATTTCGGCTATGACGAAGTCAATCTCAATGTCGGCTGCCCGTCCGACCGGGTGCAGTCGGGGCGGTTCGGCGCCTGTCTTATGCGGGAGCCTGCCCTGGTAGCCGAGTGTGTCGCCACCATGCGCGCCGCCGTGAAAATTTCGATCACGGTCAAGTGCCGTATAGGGGTGGACGACCAGGACCCGGAAGCCGCCTTGCGTGCGCTGATCGACGGCTGCGCCCAGGCCGGCGTCACGGTGTTCGCGGTGCATGCCCGCAAGGCCTGGCTGGAAGGATTGTCGCCGAAGGAAAATCGTGACGTGCCGCCGCTGGATTACGATTTGGTCTATCGCGTCAAGCGCGAACGGCCCGATCTCATCATCCTGGTCAATGGCGGCATCGAGACCCTGGAACAGGCCGATGCGCATTTGAACCATGTCGACGGCGTGATGCTGGGCCGGGCTGCCTATCACAATCCTGGTCTGCTGGCGCAGGTTGATGCGCGTTACTTCGGCGGCGCCCCGCGCGATGTCAAAGCGGCGGTGGAAGACTATTTCACCTATGTCGAGCGCCGGCTCAGCCAGGGCGCGCGGCTGCATGGACTGATCAAGCCGATGCTAGGCCTTTACAACGGCCAGCCCGGGGCGCGGCTGTTCCGCCGCCACCTGAGCGAGAGTGCGGCGCGTGATGGCGCGGGAATAGCGGTGTTGCGAGAGGCACTAGCCTTACTCAACCGCGAACCGGCCTGCGTGACCTGACCGGATGCCGACGCAAGCGCCCGACCCCCGCCACACGCTTGCCGAAGACATCTATGCCATCCTGATCGGCTCGTCCCTGGCGGCGTTCGGCGTGACCCTGTTGCATATGGCGGGGCTGGTGACCGGCGGCGTGGCAGGGCTGGCGCTGATCGGCTCTTATCTCACCGGTCTTTCCGTCGGCACATTGTTCTTTGCGATCAACCTGCCGTTCCTGATCCTTGCCCAGCGCACCATGGGCTGGCCCTTCGCCATCAAGTCGGCGGTCGCCGTCGCGCTGCTATCCGTTTTTGCCATCCTGATGCCGCGCTGGCTTGTGGGCATCAGCATCGATCCCTGGTTCGCGGCCATCTTTGGAGGCACTGTGATCGGGCTGGGGATTTTGTCGCTAGCGCGGCACAAGAGCAGCGTCGGCGGCGCGGGGGTGCTGGCGCTGTATCTCTATGAGAAGCGCGGCATCAATGCGGGCAAGTTGCAGGGCGTTGCCGACACGCTGATCATCGCCCTGGCGTTTGTCGCCGTGGATTTCCGCCATCTGCTGCTATCGGTGCTGAGCGCTGTCGCCCTGAGCCTGGTGCTATTCGCCTATCACAAGAAGGGCCGTTATTCGGGCTACTAGACCGGGTGCTTGAAAAAGCCCTGCGCCGCGCCCCAGCGTAGCAATAGCTCCGGCCAGACCACCGTCGGCCGCCCCACGGTGCGCGCAATGCCGAAGCCGTGGCCGCCCGCCTCGAAAATGTGAATTTCGGACGGCACCCGCGAACCCTGTAACGCGGCATAATAGGCCAGCCCATTGGGCACCGTCGGCACCACTGTGTCGTCGGCCGCGGCGACGATGAAGGTGGGCGGCGTGGCGGCGATCACCAGCCGCTGGCAGGAATAGGCGTCGATCAGTTCATTGGACGCATTGGCACCCAGCAGATTGTCGCGCGATCCCACATGCGTACCGTGCCCCAGGGTGATCACCGGATACATCGGTACCGAGAAGGACGGGCGCGCGTCCAGCCTGTCGATGGCGTCCACCGGCCGGTAGACGGTGTCGTCGAAGCGGGTGGCGATGGAGGCGGCCAGATGGCCGCCCGCCGAAAATCCCATGAAGCCGATCTGCGCTTCGTCCAGCCCGTATTTTCCAGCATTGCCGCGCACCAACCGCATGGCGCGCTGGGCGTCCTGCAGCGGCACGTCGGCGCTATTGGCCCAGCCTTCGCCGGGCAGGCGGTAGCGCAGCACAAAGCAGGTGATGCCGGCGCGGTTGAAGCGGCGGGCGATATCCGTGCCTTCGAAATCCAGCATCTCGCGGGCATAGCCGCCGCCCGGCGCGATGATCATGGCCGAGCCGTCGGGCTTGTCAGGACGGAACACGTTCATCACCGGAACGCCGACCCGGTCGATGGCGCGGTCATGGGGCATCAGGAAGGGCGGCTCGTGATTGCGGACCCGGATCGGCGGCAGGCTGACCCCCTCGCCGCCCGGCGGCGTGCCCGGCCACAACGCGATATTTTCCTTCGGGTCGCTAGGCAGCACGCCATCGCCGGTGACCAGCGTGTCGGCCAGCGCCGGTCTTGCAACAGCGGCGGCCAGTCCCAGCCCGATGGCGGTGCGGCGGTCCATCCCATGCTCCTTTTTATGGACGCAAGGATCACACTCTTTCCCTTTTTCGGGCAAGGCGTATTGTGCGCCTCCCATGATCCACCGCGCCCTCTTCCTGTTTGTCCTTCTTCTGGCATTGCCCGCGGCAGCACAGGATGCGGCGGTCTATGGCGCGCGGCTGGAAGGTTTTGACTATCCCCATCCCGTGCAGATCTTCCGTTTCACCAGCCAGAATACGGCGATGGAAATGGCGTACATGGATGTGAAACCGGCGCGCCCGAACGGGCGAACGGTGGCGGTACTGCACGGCAAGAATTTCTGCGCCGCCACCTGGGAAGGCACCATCGCGGCCCTGACCGGCGCGGGCTATCGCGTGATCGCGCCCGACCAGGTCGGTTTCTGCAAATCCAGCAAGCCGGCGCATTACCAATATTCCTTCGAGCAGCTGGCGGGGAATACCAAGGCGCTATTGGACTCCTTGGGCATCAGTCGCGTCACCATCCTGGGTCATTCGATGGGCGGGATGCTGGCGATGCGCTTCGCGCTGACCTTTCCGCAAATGACGCAGCAGCTTGTGTCGGTCAATCCGCTGGGACTGGAAGATGGCCGCGCCAAGGGCGTGCCGTGGAGTAGCGTGGACGAGAATTATCGTGCCGCGCAGAACACCACCGCCGACAGCGCCCGCGAATATCAGCGCACCGTCTATTACGCCGGGATCTGGAAACCGGAATATGAGAAATGGTTGCAAATGCAGGTCGGAATGTTTCGCGGCGCCGGCAAGGATGTCGTGGCGTGGAACAGCGCACTGACTTCGGAGATGATATTCACCCAGCCGGTGGCCCATGAACTGGAACGGCTGAAGATGCCGGTGCTGTTCCTGATCGGCGACAAGGACACGACGGGGCGCAGCAACCGCGCCCCAAAGGATGTGCAACCGACGCTGGGCAATTTCCCCGCCATGAGTGAAGCCGCCAAGGCACGCATTCCGACCGCGAAGCTGGTGCGCTTCGCCGATACGGGTCATTCACCGCAGATCCAGGACCCGGCGCGCTTTCATGCGGCATTGTTGGACGGCCTCGCCCACCCTTAAAATCTAAGCCTTGAAGCCATGCGTCGCGGCCCAGGCCAGAAACAGGCTGGGCCAGGCCGCTGCCGGTTTGCCGATGGTCCAGCGCAGGCTGAAACCGTGGCCGCCCACTTCAAACACATGCAGCTGTGACGGGACTTTTGCCACCTGCAACGCTTCATAGAAGGCGATGCCGTTCGGAAAAGGCGGCACGATCTCGTCATCGGCGGGGAGCGCGATAAAGGATGGTGCGGTATCGGCGGTGATGTGCTTGTCGAGCGAATAACGCGCCACCGCCTCGGCAGACGGCGCATCGCCCAACAGCTTGTCGCGCGAACCGGGATGCGCCCCACCGCCCATGGTGATGACAGGATACATGTGCACGGTAACTAGTGGCTTGGCGTCCAGCGTATCGGCCGCGTCCACCGCCGGATAGGTTCTGTCGGCATGGCGGATGGCCAGCATCGCCGAAAGATGCCCGCCGGCGGAAAAACCAATCGCCGCCAGCCGCGCCGACTCTATGCCGTATTTCGCGGGCTGGCTCTTGATCAGGCGCATGGCGCGCTGGGCATCCTGCAGCGGCACTTCGCTGCGATTGGCCCAGCCCTCGCCTGGTAGGCGGTAGCGCAGGACAAAACAGGTGATGCCCAAGGCGGAGAAATGCTGGGCAATCTCGCGTCCGCCGCGGTCGCCGCCTTCCGCCGCATAGCCGCCGCCCGGAATGATCAGCAGGCCTAGGCCATTGGGCTGCGCCGGGCGATAGACGAAAAAGCCCGGCGCCTCGATCTGGCTGATGGCGCGAACATGAAAGCCGTCTGGCTGCACCGTATCGGTGACTTTCAGGGTGTGATTGACACCCTCGCCGCCCGGCGGTGTGCCGGGCCATAGTTTGACGAACTCTGTGGAATCGCCGGGCAGATAGCCATCCGGCCCCATGGTCTGGGCCAGCGCGGTGCGCGACATCAGCGCCGTCATCACACCCAGGCCGATTGCGTGCCGCCGGTCCATGCATCCCTCCCAATACTTCGGGGACAAACTTAGATTTTCTGGTCGTATTCGCCAACTTCCGGACGTTTGCCCAGACGCGTATCCACATCCTTGAACATGGCGCGCATATTGGCTTCGGAGGCGGGGCTTTCCACCACCACCACCAGGGACGGCTTGTTGGACGAGGCCCGTACCAGGCCCCAGGTGCCGTCTTCCAGGGTGACGCGCACGCCGTTCACCGTGACGACGGAGATGATCTTCTGGCCCAGGAGGGTTTCGCCCCTGGCGGCAAGATCGGAATATTCCTTCACCATCGCCTCGACCACGGCGTATTTTTTCTCGTCGGGGCAGAAGGGCGCCATGGTGGGCGAGCCCCAGCTTTGCGGCAACCCGTCATAGAGCGACGACAGCTTGGCGCCCGGGCCCGCCTTGTCCAGCATTTCCAGCACCTGGATGCCGGCGACGATGCCATCGTCATAGCCAAGCCCGATGGGCGGATTGAAGAAGAAATGGCCGGACTTTTCGAAGCCGGCCAGCGCCTTCAATTCCGACGTGCGGCGCTTGATGTAACTGTGGCCAGTCTTCCAGTAGTCAGTCTTGGCGCCATTGGCCTTCAGCACCGGGTCGGTCAGATAAAGGCCGGTGGATTTCACATCGACCACGAACTGCGCGTCCTTGTGTTGGGCGGAAAGACCGCGCGCCAGCATCACGCCGATCTTGTCGGCGAAGATTTCGCGCCCCGTGTCGTCCACCACGCCGCAGCGGTCGCCGTCGCCGTCAAAGCCCAGGCAAAGATCGGCGCCTTGCGCCTTCACCGCCACGCCCATGGCATGCAGCATTTCCATGTCTTCAGGATTGGGATTGTATTTGGGGAAGGTGAAGTCCAGCTCGGTATCCATGCCGATCACTTCGGCACCGATGCGGCGCAGCGCTTCGGGGGCGAAAGCGCCCGCCGTGCCGTTGCCGCAGGCCGCGATCACCTTGATGGGGCGCGACAGATTGCGGCCCTTGGTCACCGCGTCCAGATAGTTTTCGCGCATGTTCGGCACGGCAATGTATTTGCCGCCGTCGCGTTCGCGCCCCTTGCCGTTCAGCACAATGTCCTTGATGGCGTTGATCTCGTCGGGGCCGAAGGTCAGCGGCCGCGCCGCGCCCATCTTCACGCCGGTCCAGCCATTTTCATTGTGGCTGGCGGTGACCATCGCCACCGCCGGACAGTCCAGCGCGAATTGCGCGAAATAGGCGACCGGCGACAGCGCCAGGCCGATGTCATGCACTTCACAGCCCGCCTGCAGCAGACCCAGGATCAGCGACTGCTTGATGGACTGGGAATAGGAGCGGTAGTCGTGGCCGGTGACGACTTTCGGCGTCACGCCGATATCATGCAGATAGGTGCCCAGCCCCAGACCCAGCGCCTGGATGCCAAGCAGGTTGATCTCCTTGCCGAACAGCCAGCGCGCGTCATATTCGCGAAAGCCGTTGGCGGTCACCAGCGGCAGATTCTCGTAATCGGCCGTGTTGAGGACGAGGTCAGAGCGGGGCTTGATCATCTTGGTCCGGGAAATGAAATGCTGGAGGGTTTTAGCGGTCCAGTCCCACTACCTCAACCGGTAATCGCCCGAACGATTAACCGGATTCGCCCGGCCCCAAAGTGCCGTCCTTGCGCTCGAAACGCGGGTTGGAAATGTCATAGGTGCTGAAGCCGCAATGCGGACAGGCCGGGATCAGATCGCCCTGCGCGAAACGCGTCACCTGATGACACTGTTCGCAGCGGTAATCCGACGATTCGCGCACTATTTCGCCGACTTTCTCGCTCAGCACGACCTCCCTGTGCCCATAGCCAACGCGGGGAGGCGCGGCTGCGTTCCGATGCCATCCTGTTTTTTGAAATGTTCCGCGTGATATAGTGCGCAAATGCACGAAGACATCGCCACGGCGCTGAAGCTGCCGCCATTGGAAAAAGGCTGGGTATGGCTGGTGGGCGCTGGCCCCGGCGATCCCGGCTTGATCACCGCGCTGGGGCTGCAAGCACTCGCCCAGGCCGATTTCATTCTCTATGACGCGCTGGTGGACGAAACCCTGCTGACGCTGTCCACAGCGGAGAAGATCTATGCCGGCAAGCGCGCCGGGGTGCGATCCTGCAAGCAGGACGAGATTTCCGATCTTCTGATCAAGCTGGCCCGGGAAGGCCGCCGCGTGCTGCGGCTGAAGGGCGGCGATCCCTTCGTATTCGGGCGCGGCGGCGAGGAAGCCCAAGCGCTGGCGCGCGCCGGGGTGCCGTTCCGCATCGTGCCCGGCGTGACAGCAGGGATCGGCGGGCTGGCCTATGCCGGCATTCCCGTCACCCATCGCGACACCAACCACGCCGTCACCTTCATCACCGGTCATGGCATTGACGGCAAGCTGACCAAGATGGACTGGGCGGCGGTGTCGCGCGGCGCGCCCACTTTGGTCCTGTACATGGCGCGAAAATTCGCCGGCGAAATTTCCGCCGCACTCATCGCGGCGGGACGCAGCGCGGATGAGCCGGCCGCCATCGTCGCCAATGCGGCGCGCGCCGATCAGCAGGTGATCGTCACCACCCTCGGCGGACTGGGCGCGGCAGCGGAAAATGCACCGTCGCTGGCCATCATGGTGATCGGCGAGAATGTTCGCCTCGCGGAAGAGCTCAACTGGCTGGCGAAGACAAAGACCTGAGACGTTCCAGCAATTGTTCCATCACCGCGCGGCGCTGTTCGTCGCTCATGGAAAACCAGGCGCTGATTTCCTCCAAGGTGCGGCCGCAGCCGGAACACAGACCGCTGCCCGGTTCGTAGGTGCAGATTTTGATGCAGGGAGAATCCATTTGCCAAGGAAACTACGGCTTTTCCTACAAACCGGACAATGGCCTTAACAGGGGTTTAACAGCGCTTCCCTAGGCTTGCCCGGCAGTTTCGAAAGTCCTGTCATGGCCAAGGCGCAGTTCCACAAGAACTAGCGGGTTTACGTCAAGCCGGTCGGCACCTGGGCGCTGATCGAGCATGTCGTGCCGCATTGGGCCAAGGGCATCGATGAGCCGATCCGCGTGCATTACGATGTAGGACTGGGCCGCGAATTCGCCGCCGACGAACTGCTCAGCGAGGAACCGCTGGGCGACAAGACGCCCGCCACGGCGCAAAGCTGGCGCGTCGTGCGAGCCCGCAACAAATGGCAGCCCAACGAGGATTGCGCCCACCATCCCGTGCCGGGCACCTATCCCGTCGTCATCACCGGCGAAGCGGATTGGGGCGGCTGGCGCGTGCCGGGCGCCGAATACGACCTGGATCCCGCCAAGACCGAGGAGCAGGCGCGCCTGATCGCCAGCGCGCCGCAATTTGCCGCCTTCGCCGTTTCTCTGGTGGACTGGGCGCGCAAATCCGGCGAGGACATGCTCAATGCGCTGGTCGAACTGGCGCACCAGGCGCAGGACCTGCTGACCGAGGTCAAGCGGCCGGCCTGATTGTGACGGGAGCGGTGCGCGGGCTATAAAGCCCGCCTCCTTACCTGAGTCCCGTCATGCGTACCGAAGAACCCCGCGCCATTCATCTTGCCGATTACCAGGCGCCGGAATTCCGCATCCATACCGTGCATCTGGATTTCGTGCTGGAGCCGGAGGCGACGCGCGTCACATCGCGACTGGAGATCGAGCGCCAATCCGGCAATGGCCCATTGGTGTTGCAGGGCGAAGACCAGAAACTGTTGTCGGTGACGCTGGACGGGCGCGTCTTGAGCGCGAGCGATTACCTGCTGGACGACAAGAGCCTGAGCATCGGCAAAATCCCGGCGAAATTCACGCTGGAGATCGTTTCCGAGATCAATCCCGCCGCCAACACCGCGCTGGAAGGCCTGTTCCTGTCCAGCGGTATGTTCTGCACCCAGTGCGAGCCGGAAGGCTTCCGCCGCATCACCTATTTCCTCGACCGGCCCGACAATCTGTCGGTCTTCACGGTGCGGATCGAGGCGGCGAAGGAGCAGTATCCGGTGCTTCTGTCCAACGGCAACCGCATGGAGACCGGCGAGCTTCCCGATGGCCATCACTTTGCCGTCTGGCACGACCCCTTCCCCAAGCCATCGTATCTGTTCGCGCTGGTGGCGGGCGACCTGGGCTCTATCCACGATCATTTCATCACCATGACGGGACGGCGGATCGAACTGGCGCTGTATGTCGAGCATGGCAATGAACTGCGCGCCACCTATGCCATGGGGGCGCTGAAGCGCTCGATGAAATGGGACGAAGAAGCCTATGGCCGGGAATATGACCTGGACATCTTCATGATCGTGGCGGTCAGCGCCTTCAACATGGGCGCGATGGAAAACAAGGGCCTCAACATCTTCAACGACAAGGTGCTGCTGGCCAGCGGCGAAACCGCCACCGACGATGATTACGCCCGCATCGAAAGCGTGGTGGCGCATGAATACTTCCACAACTGGACCGGCGACCGCATCACCTGCCGCGACTGGTTCCAGCTGTCGCTGAAGGAAGGCCTCACCGTCTTCCGCGACCAGAAATTCTCCGGCGACATGCGCAGCCATGGCGTGCAGCGCATCCAGGATGTGCGCGCCCTGCGTGGCCGCCAGTTTCCCGAAGACGCCGGTCCGCTGGCGCATCCGGTGCAGCCGCAGAGCTATATCGAGATCAACAATTTCTACACCGCCACCATCTACGACAAGGGCGCCGAGGTGATCGGCATGCTCAGGACGCTGGTCGGCGATGACGGCTATCGCAAGGCGACCGACCTGTATTTCGAACGTCATGACGGCCATGCCGCGACGGTGGAAGACTGGGTCAGATGCTTTGAAGACTCGTCGGGCCGCGACCTGTCGCAGTTCCGGCTGTGGTATCGCCAGGCGGGCACGCCGGTGATCGAGGCACGCGGCGCCTATGATGTGGGCGCGCGCACCTACACGCTGGACCTGACGCAAAGCCTCAGCCCCACGCCGGGCCAGCCGGACAAGCAGCCGATGCACATCCCGGTGCGCATCGGCCTGGTGGGGCACAAGGGCGCCGCCCTGCCCGCCACCCTGGAAGGCGAGAACCGCGCCGGTCCGGACAGCCGGGTGCTGGAGTTGCGTGAGAATTTCCAGCGCTTCGTCTTTGTCGATGTGGCGCAGGAGCCGCTGCTGTCGCTGGGTCGCGATTTTTCCGCACCCGTCATCTTCCGCACGCCCTATGGGCGCGCCGAACGCGCCATCCTGATGGGCTGCGATCATGACGATTTCAACCGCTGGGAAGCCGGACAGATCCTGGCGGCGGAGATCATGCTGGAAGTGGCCGGCAAAGCGCGCGCCGACGCCAACAGCCATTACATTTCCGCCATCGGCACCGTGCTGGGCAAGGCGGAAGCCGATCCCGCTTTCGCCGCCCAGATGCTGATGCCGCCCACCGAGAATGAACTGGCGGCCAGGAAGACGCCGGTCGACCCCGAAGGCATCCACACTGCGCGGCTGGCGCTGGTGCGCGCCATCGCGCTGGCCTATCGCCCGCGGCTGGCGCAGCTTTACGAGCATATGCGCGATGAGGGCGATTTCAGCCCGGATTCCCAATCAGCGGGACGGCGCGCCCTGCGCAATGCCTGTTTGCGTTACCTGACGGCGGGCGATGACGAAGCCGCCGCGGGCCTGGCCGAAGCGCATTACCGCTCCGCCACCAACATGACCGACATGATCGCGGGGCTGGCGGCGCTGACCCGGATGGAGTCGCCGCTGCGCGATACCGCCTTCACCCATTTCCACGACCGCTTCAAGGCGGACCCGCTGGTGCTGGACAAATGGATGGGCCTGCAGGCCGGCTCGCCGCTGCCCGACACCGCCGCCTCGGTGCGCGCGCTGATGAAGCATCCCGCCTTCGACATCAAGAATCCCAACCGGGTGCGCGCGTTAATCGGCGCCTTCGGCGGCAATCATCTGCGTTTCTATGCCGCCAGTGGCGATGGCTACCGGCTGGTGGGGGAAGTGATCCGCACCCTCGATCCGATCAACCCGCAGGTGGCGGCCAGGCTGGCGGGCGCGTTCGAAAGCTGGCGGCGCTACGATCCGGCGCGCCAGGCGTTGATGAAAGCCGAACTTGAGGCCATTCATGGGCTGAAGGGCGTCTCGCCCAACCTTTTTGAGATCACCGGCAAGATGCTGGGCTGATTCGACGCTTTAATAACTAGGGTCAGGACTCATTGATTGATCCAATAGATGACTGTTGCAGCGATGCAGATGGCGGAGAAGAAGGTGTGTGCGCAGCGGTCGTATCATGTGTGTATGCGTCGCCAGCCTTTCAGCCGCCCGAACATGTTCTCAATCTTGTGGCGCTGACGGTAGAGGGTACGATCATGAGGGATATGTAGCTTCCGGTTCGCCTTTTACGGGATGCAGGGGGTGATGCCCCGTGCGATCAGGGCGTTTCGGAACCAGTTGGCGTCATAGCCTCTATCTCCGAGCAGGGCTTTTGCAGGTGGCAAAGCGTCAAGCATGAGGGCGGCGCCCTTGTAGTCGCTCATCTGACCTTCACTGAGCAGTAGGACGAGCAGGCGTCCGTGGCCATCGCAAACCGCGTGAAGCTTGGAGTTCAGGCCGCCCTTCGTGCGCCCGATACGTCGGGGAACATCCCCTTTTTGAGCAGGCTGGCCGCTGTGCGGTGCGCCTTGAGGTGGGTAGCATCAATCATCAATCGGTCGGGCTTGCCGCCCTTCGCCGCCAGCGCGGCAAATATCCGATTGAACACGCCCAGACGGCTCCAGCGGATAAAGCGGTTGTAGATGGTCTTGTGCGGGCCATACGCCTTCGGCGCATCGCGCCAGCGCACACCATTCCTGATCACAAAGACGATACCGCTGAGCACTTTGCGGTCATCAACCCGAGGAACTCCATGCGACAGCGGAAAATAAGGCTCGATTCGCCGCATCTGCGCCTGCGAAAGCCAATACAGATCACTCATCGAAGCACCTCCCAGTGCCTCCAATGAATCAGATGCCCACCATCTCCGCAAGAACTTTAATAGGTCCTGATCCTAGCCTGGGTTTGTCAAAGACAAGATCGCCAAAGAAAAAGGGCCGGAGCATCACTCCGGCATAAACCACTAGTTGTCATGCCCGCGAAAGCGGGCATCCATCGCGCCACCGGATAGATGGATTCCCGCTTACGCGGGAATGACAAACCAATTCCGATCTCACCCCCCCTTGAGGGAGGGTTGAAATTTGCGCAGCGAATTTCGGGGAGGGGTCAAACGCTTCAACGGGACCCCTCCCCGAAAAATCCTCGCGGGTTTTTCGACCCTCCCTCAAGGGGAGGGTTGGTCGAAAGAAAAAGGGCCGGAGCGATGCTCCGGCCCTAATTCTTGAAGGACGGTGTTCTTACAGAACGCCGCGCTTGTGTTCGCCGACCACGACGCGGCCCGGCTCGAACGCCTTCTTGAAGACGTCCAGCGCCTTGCGGGGTTCCGCATCGCCGCACATGAACACGTCGAACGCCGCATAGCCCTTTTCCGGCCAAGTGTGGACGGAGATGTGGCTTTCGGCCAGCACCGCCACGCCGGAAATGCCGCCGCCATCCTCGAACTTGTGAAGATGGATGTGCAGCAGGGTCGCGCCGGCCGCCTGCACCGCGTCGATCAACGCGGTTTCGATACGGTCGCGATCATCCAGGCCCTTGGCTTCCCAAAGGTCGATGATCACATGGCTGCCAGCATAAACCAGGCCATTGCGATTGATAAAATGATCCTTGTGGTCGTCGTTCGAGGGGGGAACGATGACCGGAACGGACCTCGCAGTCGCGCGGACGCGAGGCGCCCTTGCTTCTTTGTTCGCCGCCACCAGATTCAGTCGAGCCATTAGACACCTACCCGTCTTGGAGTTGACACCTACGCCTTGGCCTTACGGACTTCCGGACGCGCCTAAAGAATAAAGCGACGCACGGGGTCACCCGGTCGCCGCTTTGTCCCGCTTTTTTTCTCGCGGGGTCGTGAGTGCAAATAGGGCCATACCACCCCCTATGCAAGAAAAAATTTTCCCCCGGGGCAATTATTTTCCCCAGCGTGTCCTAACGCCTCTGTGCCAGCAGCGCGGCGACACTATCCACAGGCATGTCAAGGCGCCGCGCGTTGCGCAAGAAAGCCAGATGAAACGGGCACAAATTGCACAACAGCGCGTATGGTAGACAGCGGCGCGAAGCAGTCTTATACGGCGGGCGCTGTCACATCTCTTAAGGAAACGTTATGGCCCGTTCCCAGCCCCAGCCGACCAAGAGCAAGACTCACAAGGCTTCCGACGACCAGCAGGTGGAGCGCCTGCACCAGGGTTACGCCCAGTCAATGGAAGTCACCAAGGTCCTGGCGGACGAGAAGAGCAAGTTCCAGCACATCCGCATTTTCGACACAGTTGCCAACGGCCGCGTGATGACTCTGGACGACATCGTCCAGATCACCAGCCGCGACGAGAGCGCCTATGCCGACATGCTCACCCACCTGCCGATCCTGGAGCATGGCAAGGTCGAGCGGGTCATGATCGTGGGCGGCGGCGACCTGTCGATCGCCGACGAGGCCCTAAAGCATAAGGGCGTCAAGGAAGTCGTGCTGGTCGATATCGACGAGCGGGTGATCGCGCTGTGCAAGAAGCATTTCGGCGAGATCAACGCCAAGGCCTTCAAGGACAAGCGCATGGTGATCGAGGCGGCGGACGCCTTCGAATATCTGGGCCGCAAAGCCAGCAAAAACCGCTTCGATCTGATCATCGCCGACCGTCCCGATCCGGTCGGCCCGGGCAAGGCGCTGTTCGGCGAAACCTTCTATGACCGCGTCAAGGGCGCCCTGAAGCCCGGCGGCTACGCCACCTTCCAGACCGGCGTGCCCTTCTATCAGCCCTGGGAGATCACCGAGGCGCTGCAGGAGCTGGCGCGATTCTTCCCAAGCTGCGGTCTCTATCTCAGCGTGGTGCCGACCTATATCGGCGGCTTCATGGCGCTCAGTTGGGCCAGCAAGGGCGGCAAGCCGCTGGGCACACCGGCGGGCATCAAGAAAGCAGCGGCGGCCTACAAGAAGACCAAGCTGAAAACCGACTATTACAACCCGGCCATCCACGCTGCGGCGTTTGCCTTGCCCAACTGGATCCGGAAACTCGTTCCTTGAACCAGAGGCGGCTGCTCCAGATTGCCCTCGGCCCTGGCCGGTCTGGTGCGGGTGACGGCGGGTGCGCTGGGTGCCTTCGCGCCGGAGTATATGCGCCTGGGCGGCCCGGCTTCCGCCCTCACCCATCTGAGCTATCTCAGCGGGTTGCTGCTGGGAATCGGCCTGGTCTTCTGGTCGCTGGTTCCCACCATCGAGCGTCAAAGCCGCACCATAGCCCTGCTGACCGCCATCGTGGTGCTGGGTGGGCTGGCGCGGCTCATCCTGGCGCTGCGGCTGGGCGTCTGGAGCCTGTCGGTAAGTTTCCCGCTGGTGATGGAACTGGGCGTCACGCCTCTTCTCTGCCTTTGGCAGAGAAGAGTTTCTCGTTTGACCCCCACCGGCCTTCGCAGCCCTTAGGGTCTGCTACGGCCACCTCCCCCTTCTGCGCGCTACGCGCAAGGGAGAGGTAACCTCTGCCTTTGGCAGCGCCGCGTGGCGAGGTCTTTCCTTTTGGCCCCTGAATGACCATCTTCCGGACAGAAACTCCGGAAATACTCATCACATGGCACTGATCGGCCCCGGCGGGCGCCCCATTACCTCTCAGCCCGTGCAAAACGCGGCGAGCGGCAACAGTCCCCACATCAAGGATACGGGCCTGGCCACCTTTGCCGCCGACGTGCTGGTCGCCAGCCGCGAAGTGCCGGTGATCGTGGATTTCTGGGCGCCCTGGTGCGGCCCCTGCAAGACGCTCGGCCCGCAGCTGGAAGCCGCGGTGATCGCCGCCGGCGGCGCGGTGAAGATGGTCAAGGTGAACATCGACGAGAATCCCGAGATCGCCCAGCAGCTGCGCGTCCAGTCCATCCCGACCGTCTATGCCTTCCGCGACGGCCAGCCTGTGGATGGTTTCATGGGCGCGATCCCGGAAAGCCAGATCAAGACTTTTGTCGCCAACCTGGCCGCTGGTGGCGGCGGTAGTGGCCATGACCATAGAGACGATCACGGGCATGACCACGATCATGGTCATGGGCATGGCGGGCCTGAGCACACCGTCGAGGTGCTGACGGTGGGCGACGAAGCGCTGGCGGCTAGCGACTTTGCCATGGCGGCGCAGGCTTACGGCCATGTGCTGCAGGATGAACCTGGCCATCCGCAGGCGGTGGCGGGCCTGGCCCGCGCCTATCTTCAGGGCGGCGATATCGAGCGCGCCAAGGCCACCTTGCAGATGGTGCGCCCCGATGCCGTTCAGGACGACGCCATCCGGGCGGTGGAAGCCGAAATCAAGCTGCGCGAATTCCCCGCGCCGGAAGCGGCCGAGACCGCTGCGCTGCGCGCCAGACTGGCGGCCGATCCGAAGGATCACCAGGCGCGCTACGACCTGGCCATGGCGCTGGACGCCAGCGGCGACCGTGAAGGCGCGATGAACGAATTGCTGGATCTGGTGAAGCGCGACCGCAAATGGAACGAGGAAGCGGCGCGCAAGCAGTTGGTCGTCCTGTTCGAGGCGCTGGGCTTCACCGATCCGCGCGCCATCGAGGGACGGCGCAAACTGTCGGGGATCCTCTTCTCGTAATGCGGTTCTTCTAGATGCAAAGGCGCTATCATTCCTATTCCGACTTGCCCAAGTCGTTGCCGCTGTTTCCGCTGACCGGCGCGGTGCTGCTGCCGCGCGGCGCGCTGCCGCTCAACATCTTCGAGCCGCGCTATCTGGAGATGATGGACTATGCCCTGACGGGCGATCGGCTGATCGGCATGATCCAGCCCACCAAGCATGAAGACGCGACGCTGAAACCCAAACTGTCCCAGGTCGGCTGCGCTGGAAAGATCGTCTCGTTCCGCGAGACCGACGACAATCGCTACCTGATCACCCTGTCGGGCATCTGCCGTTTCCGCCTGACCAGCGAGATGGACACCGCCACGCCCTGGCGTGCCGGCTTCTGCGACTTCGCGCCCTTTGGCGGCGACCTGGCCCAGACCAGCGACGAGGATTTCCCGCGCGACCGTTTACTGTCGGCGCTGAAGACCTATCTGTCCAGCCGCGACATGAAGGCGGACTGGAAAAGCGTGATGACCGCACCCGGCGAAGCGCTGGTCAATGCTTTGGCGATGATGTGCCCCTTCGATCCGGCGGAGAAACAGGCGCTGCTGGAAGCGCAGAGCTTCCAGGACCGCGCCTCGACCCTGATGGCGCTGCTGGAAATGGGCGGTGAAGCCGGCCCCACGACGTTGAACTAATCCATGCTTCGACAGTCGCTAGCGCCAGCGCCGCGCGACCAGCATGAAGATTTCGCTTGCCCTCACCTGCGAGCTTGTCGAAGGGTGAACTGATGGATACGGACCCCAAGCTGCTGGAAATCCTGGTCTGCCCGCGCACCAGGACCACCCTGCATTACGACCGCGAAAAGCAGGAGCTTGTGTCCCGCGCCGCCGGCCTGGCCTATCCCATCCGCGGCGGCGTGCCGATCATGCTGGCGGACGAAGCGCGGCAGTTGACAGATGAGGAGCGCCGTTGATGCCTTGGCCAACGGAAGTGCGCCTCAATCCGGGTCGCGATGTCCTGGCGGTTGCTTTCGACAGCGGCGAAAAATTTGACCTGCGCGCCGAGTATCTGCGGGTGGAATCGCCCAGCGCCGAAGTGCGCGGCCATGGCGGCGGACCACGGCAGATCGTGCTGGGCAAGGAGGATGTGAAGATCGCGGGGCTGGAGCCGGTCGGCAACTATGCCCTGCGCATCGGCTTTGACGACGGCCATGACAGCGGGCTGTTCAGCTGGGACTATCTGTACAAGCTCGGCCAGGAAGAAACGAAAATCTGGGCGGAGTACAAGGCGGCGGCGAAGCGCTAGGCTTTCGGCGGCAGCGCGCCCAGGCCGCCCAGGAACAAAGCGGTGGCAAAGCGGCAGGCCTGTTCGACATCCGCGCCGGATTTCACCTGCTCGCCCAGCTCAAACGCCACCCCGGCGATGCTCCCCATCAGCAGGGTTGAATCCACCGCCGGCAGAAGGCCGTGCGCCATGGCGGCTTCGATATCTTCACGCAGCTCGGCAAAACCCGCCAGCACTTTGGGGGAATCCATCCGGAAGCGGCTGGTCTCCACTGCCGCCGTCTCGCTCCGCTGAGTGACGGTAAAGGCAAAAAAAGTGCGAAAGCCGGAGGCCAGAAATTCTTCCACCGTGTCCGATCCCAGGCGCGCTTCGCGCAGCGCGGGCCGCATCGCCAGCGCCATGTCGTCGCGCAGCGCCTGATACACTTCTTCCTTTGACTTGAAGTAATTGTAGAAGGTGCCCGAGGCCAGCGGCGTGGCCCGGATCACATCGCGCACCGTGGCCTTGGCGAAGCCCATCTGGGCGAAAACCAGCCGTGCCGCCGCAAGAATGACTTCGCGGTTCTGCGCCTTGGTCACGTCCCGGCGGGAGGCTTTGTGCTCGTCCATCCAAGGAACTCTAGTGGAAAATGACGCTGCGTCAATTTCCGCGCCCAACTGCCTCCGTCACATTCGTCAGACCATCGCGCGCCAGACAGGCCAGAAGATCGCGCTTGATGCGCGCCACCAGGCCCGGTCCCTGAAAGGCCAGGGCGCTGTAGAGCTGCACCAGCGATGCCCCGGCGCGGATCTTGGCATAGGCGTCTTCGCCGCAAGCGACGCCGCCAACGCCCACC
This sequence comes from Rhizobium sp. Q54, assembly GCA_945860165.1. Lineage (GTDB taxonomy): Bacteria > Pseudomonadota > Alphaproteobacteria > Micropepsales > Micropepsaceae > Rhizomicrobium. The sequence continues at coordinate 21,249 of CAMAPL010000005.1, read as the reverse complement.
AATGTCACCGCATCGCCAAGCCGCTGATGCATCTGGGCCAGAACCAGCGTGGACGGCGCCAGCAGCGGCTTGCCGGAAAGCCCGCCGCTCTCACCGGCATGCGGTGAGTTCAGGGCGGGACGGGCAATGGTGGTGTTGGAGACGATCAGCCCCTCGATGCCGCTGGCACGCACCACACCGGCAATCTCATCCAGCGCGTGACCGTCGAGATCAGGCGCGATCTTGAGCAGCAGCGGCTTGAAGCGGTGCCGGGTGCGCGCCTCCACCAGCGTTGCTAGCAGCCGCGTCAGTTCATCCTTGTTCTGCAAGCTGCGCAGGCCCGGCGTGTTGGGCGAGGAGACGTTGACGGTGACGTAGTCGGCCAGCGGCGCAAGTTGGGCAAAGCACACGGCATAGTCGGCAATGCGGTCTTCACTGTCCTTGTTGGCGCCGATATTGATACCGACGATCCCGCGCGCTTTTCCTCTTAAAAAACTCGGGCGCGCTTTCAGATTTCGGGCCGCCGCCTCCATGCCGCCATTGTTGAAACCCATGCGGTTGATGACCGCCCGGTCCTCCGTTAGCCGGAACAGGCGCGGGCGTGGATTTCCGGTCTGCGGACGGGGCGTGACAGTGCCGCATTCGACAAAGCCGAAACCGAATTTCGCCATCGCGTCCGGCACGTCGGCATTCTTGTCGAAGCCGGCGGCCAGCCCGATTGCGTTGGGGAAATTCAGGCCAAAGGCTTTAACACCAAGCCGGGCATCGTCGGGCTTTGGTGCGGGCAGCAGCGGGCCGATGCACCCCGCCAGCACCAAGGTCGCCTGATGGGCGGATTCGGCGGGCAGTTGCCGCAGCAGTCGGGCGCCGAAATCGAAAACGGACAAGCTGGTTTCCCTGTGAGCTGCGCCCATCTCTAGACGGGCGGACGGCATCTTTCTATAATAGGAATATTAGCCGCAAAATCCGTTTTTATTCCTAGCCATGCTGACCCATCCCCAGATCTGGCGCGCCCTCGACGCCCTCGCCGCCCACCATGGCACGTCGCCATCGGGACTGGCCAAGCTGGCCGGGATGGACCCCACCACCTTCAACAAGTCCAAGCGCGGCGGCGGCAATGGCAAGCTGCGCTGGCCCTCCACCGAAAATCTGGCCAAGGTCCTGACGGCCACCGGCGCCAGCCTGGAGGATTTCGTCGCCCTGGTCAGCGACAGCGGCGCAGTGCGCACCCGCATGGTGCCCCTGATCGGCATGGCCCAGGCGGGCGCGGCGGGCTTTTTCGACGATTCCGGGTTTCCCGCCGGATCGGGCTGGGAAGACATCACCTTTCCCGAAATCACCGCCGAAAATTTCTATGCGCTGGAGATCGCCGGCGAATCCATGCTGCCGGTCTATCGCGACGGCGACCGCATCCTGGTTTCGCCCTAGGCGACCGCGCGACGCGGCGACCGGGTGGTGGTAAAGACCCATGGGGGAGAAGTGATGGCCAAGCTGCTGGGCCGCATGACGGCGCAGCGCATCGAACTCAAGAGTTTCAATCTCGCCTTCGAGGATCGCGGCTTCCCACTGAGCGAGATCGCCTTAATCCATCGCATCATCTTGGCGAGCCAGTAACTACTCGTATTTATACGTCAGGTTGATCTTCCAGCCTTGCGTCGACTGCGCCTTGAGCGCGGCTTCCAGTGCGGCGCGGCTGGTGAAATTGCAGGTGCTGTAATCCGCCACCGTCACGCCGGGCAGCCTGGCCACGGCGCTGGCATTGTCGCAGTCGGGGCCGGTGACTTCGGCGCCGGTTTTGGTCAGGCGATAGGCGCCGCCCGCATCCTTGGTCAGCACAGCATGGCTGACCTCCTTGGGATTGTCGGGGCTGGTGGAGGAAACCTTGTCGGTGCGCAAGGGCTGGACCGTCGGCGCATTGCCATACAGCGAGCCTTTGGACTGCCAGCAACCCGCAACCAGAATGCAGAGCGCCAGAACGGCAGGGGTTTTGCGCAATGTCTCTCTCCTAGTCGGTGTAGCCCTGAAAGGTCCGCACTTTGGCATCCAGCACATCCGGCGCGCCGCTGGTGACCAAGCCTAGAAGTTCATTGGTACGGCCCTGCATGGCTGTTTCGTAAGAGGTGGCTGCCTCGCCGGCGATGGCGGCGCGCAGTTCCGCCAGGATGCGGGCGCGATACTTGTCGGCATCAAAGCCCAGCAGCGACAAGGCAATCTGGTAGTGCACCGCGACATTGGCGGGCGCCAGCTTCACGGCGCGGTCAAACAGAACCAGCGCCTCAGCCTCGGCCGCACCGTAAAGCAGCCGGGCGAGATAAGCGCCGCCGCCGCGCACGATCTCGATATGCCAGCCACCCAGCGCCGAAATCGCAAAGGAATTTTTCGGGTCGGCTGCAATCGCCGCATCCAGCGCAATTTTCGACTGGCCGGGCGCATCGCGCAGCCGCGCCTTGACCACGCCGGTGATGCGCGACTGATAGCCCAGCGACACCGCCAGCCAGATCTGGCCGAAGGCATGGCGCGGATCGGCGGCCACGGCCTGGCGGGCCAGTTTCTCGGCGCGCGTCAGGCATTCCAGGCAGGGCTTGTCGCGCAGCACTTTATCGGCCAGCACGGCGCGGGCCGCGATGGCATAGCCGGGCGCGGTGCGCGCCGCCTCGCCGGCCTTGACCGCCTGCTCGTAATCGCCGCGCGCATAGAGGGCGAAAATCTCTTCCGTGGTCGCGCCATGGGCGGCAACCGGAAACAGCAGCAGGAGAGCGAGCAGCGCGGCTTTCATTTCAAGAAGTCGCCGGCCAAGGCACTGCGGATCATCGCCGCCGTCTTGGCGCATCCGAACAGCGCCGCGAAAGACCCAAAGCGCGGCCCCTGGGTCTGGCCCAGCAGCACTTCGTAGAGCGCCCCGAACCAGGCGCGCAGGGGCTCAAAGTTATGCGCCTTGCCGACTTCGTAGACGAGATTCTGCACCGTGGTGCTGTCGCGCTCATCGCCCAGCGCGTCGAGCCGCGCCGCCAGGTCGGTCAGGGCGGCGCGTTCCTGATCGCTGGGCGCGCGGAAAATTTTCGTGGGCTTCACGAAATCCTCGTAATAACGCAGCGCGAAACCGACCAGTTTCTCCAGCCCCGGATTGGCTTGCGGCAAGGCGCCCGGCGCATAGGCGCGGATATTGCCCCACAGCACGTCGCGGGTGTTGGCGTTCGACGCCGATACTAGATTGAGCAGTAGCGCGAAGCTAACGGGATAACGCTCGTCGGGCACGATACCGCCGTGAATGTGCCAGACGGGATTTTCCAGCCTCTGTTCTTCCGTCGTCTCGTTGGAATGATAGGCGTCGAGATAGGCGATATACTCGTCCACCGCCTTGGGGATGACGTCGAAATACAGGCGCTTGGCGGTGCGCGGCTTCTGGAACATGAACAGGGCCAGGCTTTCGGGCGAGCCGTAGCTCAGCCATTGCTCGATGGTGATGCCATTGCCCCTGGACTTGGAAATCTTCTGGCCGGTGTCGTCCAGGAACAGCTCGAACATGTATTGTTCGGGTGGGGTGCCGCCGGCGATCTTGCAGATGGCATCGTACAGCTTGGCGCTGGTGAGATGGTCCTTGCCGTACATCTCGTAATCCACGCCCAGCGCCGCCCAGCGCATGCCCATGTCGGGCTTCCATTGCAGCTTGCAGTGGCCGCCCGTCACCGGAACGGTTTCATGGCTGCCGTCTTCCTCGACATAGGTGATCGTACCCTTGGCAACATCGTGTGACACGACCTTGGCAAGCAGCACCTTGCCCGAGCACGGGCTGACAGGAAGAAACGGTGAATAGGTTTCCTGCCGCTCCTCGCCCAGGGTGGGCAGCATCACCGCCATCACCTTGTCGTAACTGGCCAGGACGCGCAGCAAGGCTTCGTCGAAGCGGCCGGACTTGTAGGTCTGGGTCGAGGAATAGAATTCATAGCGAAAGCCGAAATGGTCCAGGAAGGCGCGCAGCCGCGCATTCATGTGATGGCCGAAGCTTTCATGGGTGCCGAAGGGATCGGGGACCGAGGTGAGCGGCTTGCCCAGATTGGCCGCCAGCATCTCAGGCTGGGGCAGATTGTCGGGCACTTTGCGAAGCCCGTCCATGTCGTCGGAAAAGGCGATCAGGTGGGTCGGGATGTCCGACATGGTCTCGAAGGCATGGCGCACCCAGCTGGTGCGGGCGACCTCGCCGAAGGTGCCGATATGCGGCAGGCCCGAGGGGCCGTAACCGGTCTCAAACAGCACGCCGTCCACGGTTTTTCCGCTTTTGCGCACGCGCTCGACCCGGGCCAACAGCTTGCGGGCCTCCTCAAAGGGCCAAGCTTTGGCAGCAAGCGCCTGATCAGCCATGTTTTTCACGGACACATTCACTCTTCATTTAGAGGCGTTTAAGCGTTTTGAAAGGGCGCGAAAGCTAGGCTGGCTCAGGGATTTTCGCAATGACCGTGGACCAGCCAAAACAGGAGAAAAGTGCCTACGCGGTCTTTGCCGAGCGTATCGATATCCTGTACGCGCTCGGCCGCCATTACCTCTCCCTGCCCTTCGCGGTCCTGTGCGTGCCCGCCACCCTGTTCGCGGGCAATTCCCCGGGCGTGCTGCCGCTGATGCCGCTGCTGCTGCAGATTGTGGTGGTGATCGCCGCCGAGCAGCTCACCACCGCCTACAAGAACCGCCCGCCCGGCAGCGATCCGCAATTCTGGGCGCGGCGTTACACTTTTGTATCGGCCATTTCCGGCGCCACCTGGGGCGTCGCTTCGCTGTTCTGGTTCGTCTGGGGCTCCTTCCCGGCCCAGGCCTATCTCTGCATGGCCTTTCTGGGCATGGCGGCGACGGAGTTCATCGCCCGCTCCGCCCATCGCCCCGCCTATGTCGCCCATACCGTTTTCGCGCTCGGGCCGCTGCTCGGCCTGCTGCTGTGGCAGGGCGGATTGTACGCCACGATGGCGGCTGTCCTGATCGTGCTGTTCGCCGCCGTGTTGACCAGCTATTGCCACGGCATGGCGCGGCTGCTGGATGAAAGCGTCCACCTGCGCAACGAAAACGACATGCTGATCGTCCGGCTCAAAGCGAGAAGATCCAGGCCATCCAGGCGCGCGACAGCGCGCAAGCCAGCGCCATGGCCAAGTCTTCCTTCATCGCCAACATCTCCCATGAATTTCGCACGCCGCTGAACGCGCTGCTGGGCATGGCGCAGCTTCTGGAACGCGCCGAGCTGCCCAAGCAGCAGAGCGATCATGTGAAAGTGATGCTCCAGGCCGGCCGCGGCCTTCAGACCCTGATCGACGATGTGATCGCGCTGACCCGCGACGATGACGGCCAGCTGGAAGACGAGGATTGCGATCCCCTGCAGGCGGCGCGCGCCGTGGCGCGGCTGCTGCAACCGCGCGCCTGGGAAAAGCGCCTGCACCTGACCCTGTCCGCCGCCAGCGCCCTGCCGCGCGTGGCGGCAGACCCGCGCAAGGTGCGCCAGGCGCTGCTCAAGCTCACCGACAATGCGTTCAAATTCACCGACCGCGGGCTGGTGGATATCCGCCTCGACGTCAGCGAGGACGGCCAGGGCGTGCGCTTCTGCGTCTCCGACACCGGCCAGGGCGTGGCACCAAACGTGGCGCATCATCTGTTCAGCCCCTTCTCGCCCGGCGACGTGTCCTATACCCGCAAGGAGCAGGGCGCCGGGCTGGGCCTGGCCGTTGCCAAGCGCGTGATCGAGCAGGCCGGCGGCACCATCGGTTTTGAATCCAAACCCGGCGAGGGCGCGCAGTTCTTCTTCACCTTACCCGTATCCGGCGTGGCGCCCAGCGCCGCCGCCGCGCGCAGCGACGTCGAAAGCCTGCAGACCGCGCCCGGAAACCTGTCGCTGCTGTTTTTCCTGCGCACCGCGTCGGTGGGCGAGGCGCTGGTGCATCTGGTGGAGCCGTTCGGCAACAACGTGGCACGCGCCACCAGCATCGCCAATGCGGTGGAGCGCGCCAGCAAGGAACATTTCGACGCCATCATCACCGGCGCCGGCGATGCCGACATGCTGGCCGCCGCGCCGGGCGTCAAGGCGCCGCTGATCACCGTCCTGCTGCGTGGCGACCGCGCCCCCGCCGCCACCGACACGGTGTTGCGCTGGCCGGTGGAAGCCGACCAGTTCTACCAGGCACTGGATCAGGTCTGCGCGCCGCATCCGGCCCTGTTGAACGAGAACGGGACCGAGATCGCCGCCGCCATCGATCCGGTGGCCTTCAGCACACTGGAAAAATCGGTGGGCGTAAAGACACTGGTTGAAATCCTGCAATGCTACATCGTCACCGCCGAACAGCTCACCAATGCGCTATCGGAAGCCTGTAGCGAAGAAAAATGGGACGATGCGGGGCGGCTGGCACACGACATTGTCGGCGTGGCCGGCGGGTTGGGGCTCATGGCCATCACCCAGGCGGCGCGCAACTTCGCCAATGCCGCCCGCACCGGCGAGAACCGCCACGAACTATGCAATGCCGCCCAGCTGGTGGTGGGCGAACATGTGCGGGCACGGCAGGCGCTCATTCACCTATATCCGGATGTCGCCTAGCATTATTCACTAGCGCTTGCGCAGGGCCGCGCCGCATTATCGTGCGCCCATGGCCGACTCTCTTTCCACCCTGATTGCACTGGTTCCCGCGCCACCCGGAGCGGCGATTTATCGCCGCGACCGTCAAAAAGACAGAGCGGCGATTGCGCGTCTCCAAGGCAATGCCGAGCGGATCGAATTGCGCGATGCGCGCGCCTTGCTGGAAATCGGCGACGTGCTGGTTGTCCATGCCGGCTTTGTCGCCGGAAGGCTGGGTACGCGCGCCGACACGCTTTTGTTCGATGTGCTGGAACTGTTCGCGTTCGTGCGCCCCGGCATGCCGCTGGTGCCCAGCGCGCTGGGCCTGGCGCGGGCGCTGGGCCTCACGCTGCCACACACACCCGAAGAGTCCGCGGCCGCCCTTCACCCCATCGCCGCCGCGCTTTTGCACGAGGTGGCGGGCTGGCCGGACGATGTCCGCGCCGCACTGGCGCCGCTGGTCGGCACAATGGACCGCGCCGGATGGCGCTGGGCGCCGTTGCTGAAGGAACGTGTCGGCGAAGCACCGCATGGCTCGCCCATCGCGGGGCTGGAAGCCTGGCGCACCCTGCCGCAATGGGAAGACGAAGCCCCAGTGGGCCAGCCGGGATCGCAGCCGGTCGAACCGGCAGAGGCGCGCGCCCGCCTGTCGCAGATGGTCGGCGTGATGCGCCCCGAACAGGCCGCCTATAGCGATGCCGCCACCTATGCCTTCGGACCGCGCGAACAGGCGGGGACGCCGCGCATCGCCCTGGTGGAAGCGGGCACCGGCACCGGCAAGACCCTGGGCTATCTAGCGCCCGCCAGCGTGTGGGCCGAGAAAAACGGCCCCGGCCTTTGGATTTCCACCTACACAAGAAACCTGCAACGCCAGATCGTGCAGGAGATCGCGCATCTGTGGCCCGACCCGGTGGAGCGCGCGCAAAAAGCGGTGGTGCGCAAGGGCCGTGAAAATTATCTCTGTCTTCTGAATTTTGAAGAGGCCGCCAAGCGCACGGCGCTGGCGCCAGGACAGCGCAGCATCGCGCTGGGGCTGATCGCGCGCTGGATTTCCTCCCACACCGACGGCGATCTTTCGGGGGTGGGCTTTCCCGCCTTCCTCGCCGCCTCCATGCCGCTGTCCACCGTCACCGACCGGCGCGGCGAGTGCATCTATGCCGCCTGCCCGCACTACCGCATCTGTTTCATCGAGCGTGCCATCCGCAGAGCCCGCCATGCCCATATCGTGGTCGCCAATCACGCCCTGGTCATAGCGCAGGCGTCGCAGGACTGGCTGGGTGTGGACGAGACCACCGACACGCCGCCCGAGGAAGACGGACGCCGCCTGCGTTACGTCTTCGACGAGGGCCATCACCTGTTCGACGCCGCCGATAGCGGCTTTTCCGCCAGGCTGTCGGGACGGGAGATGGCCGAACTGCGGCGCTGGATTCGCGGCCCCGAGGGCCGCGCCCGCACCCGTATGCGCGGACTGGACGAACGATTAAAGGACCTGATCGCCGACGATGAAAGCGCCCAGCACGCGCTGGAAGAAGCGGTGCAGGCGGCCAGCGCATTGGCGGGCGAAGGCTGGACGCAAAGATTGGGAAGCGGGCCGCGCGGACCCGGCGAGGTTTTCCTCAGCCATGCTTACCAACATGTGCGCGCCAACAGCAGCGACGCCAACGCTTTCTACACATTGGAAGCTGAGCCACACCCGATGGGCGAGAATCTTTTGCAAGCGGTGCGTGATCTGTCGCGCGGGCTCAAGCGCATCGCCGATCCCCTGGCCAATCTTTCGCGGCTGCTGCGCAAAAAGATGGACGACAAGACCGCCACGCTGGAGCCCTACACCAAGGCGCGGCTGGGGGCGGCGGCGCGCGGCGTCGACCGCCGCGCCAAGATCATCCTGCCGGCCTGGATCGGAATGCTGAACACCTTAGAGACCGACGAGATCGCGGACGAATTCGTCGACTGGTTCGAACTGTCCCGCGAAAATGGGCGCGATGCCAACGTCGGACTGGCGCGCCACTGGGTCGATCCCACCGTGCCGCTGGCGGGCGAAGTGCTGGAGCCGGCGCATGGCGTGCTGATCACATCGGCCACCTTGCGCGACAGTGGCGGCGACAATGACGACCACTGGGCCAGCGCAGAAGTGCGCACCGGCGCCGGTCATCTGCCGCTGCCCGCCCGCCGCGCCCATTTCGGCTCGCCCTTCCGCTACGAAAACCAGTCGCGCATATTCATCGTCACTGACGTTCCCCGCCGCGACGGCGAGGCGATGGCGGCCGCCTATCGCGAATTGTTCCTGGCGGCAGGCGGCGGCGCGCTGGGCCTGTTCACCGCCGTGCGCGCGCTGAAAGACGTGGGTACCCGCATCGCCGCGCCGCTGGCCCAGGCGGGACTGGCGCTCTACGCCCAGCATATGGACCACCTCGACACCGGCTCGCTGGTCGACCTGTTCCGCGCCGAGGAGAATGCCTGCCTTTTGGGCACCGACGCGCTGCGGGATGGCGTCGATGTGCCGGGGCGCTCCCTGAGACTGGTGGTGTTCGACAAGGTGCCCTGGCCCAAGCCCACCATCCTGCACAAGGCGCGCCGGGTGCGGTTCGGCAAGGGCTATGACGACCTGATCACCCGCTTCCGGCTGAAGCAGGCCTTCGGGCGGCTGATCCGGGGGCCTGAGGACAAGGGGTGTTTCGTGATCCTGGAAGGCGCCACCCCCAGCCGCCTGCTGCCCGCCTTTCCGCCAGATGCGCCCGTCAAACGCTGCGGATTGGCCGAAGCGATTGGGGATATCCGCGCATTCCTGGGTCAGAAGCGTCGAACCAACGAAGACGGCCAATAAGGCCGGCTTCGGCGCAGAGCGCGCGACCAAAAATAAACGGGGCGAAATCCACACAGATTTCGCCCCCGAATCGTGACCCAAGGCCACCCGCCGCTTATAACCGGATAATGGCTGCCACAATTGAAACCCTTCATCCTGCGACCGGCGACGAAAGTTACGGCCGATTCTCGACCGGCATCCTGCCCAGCAATGTGCTGAAGCGGCTGCTGGACCAAGGGCGCGAGATCACCGCCTCGGAGCCCTTCGCGCCGGGACAGATCCAGCCCGCCAGCATCGACCTTCGGCTGGGGCCTGTGGCCTATCGCGTCCGCGCCAGCTTCCTGCCCGGTCCCGCCGCCACCGTGGCGGAACGCATGCAGTCGGTCTTCATGCATGAGGTCGACCTGACGGGCGGCGCGGTGCTGGAAGCGGGCAGCGTCTATATCGTGCCGCTGCTGGAACGGGCGGAATTTTCGTCGCGCATTTCCGGCGGCGCCAATCCCAAAAGCTCCACCGGCCGCATCGATGTCTTCACCCGGCTGATCTCTGATTACGCGCCCTCGTTCGACCGGATCGAGCCGGGCTATCGCGGACCGCTCTATGCCGAGATCTGCCCGCAGACCTTCCCGGTTCTGGTGCGCAAGGGCAGCAGGCTGAATCAGCTGCGCATCCGCCACGGCTCGCCGCAATCCAGCGACACGGCGCTGCGCCGCCTGCACGACCAATCTCCCCTGGTCTCTTTGGATGGTATTGGGGGCGAACCCAATATCGACAACGGCCTGGCGCTTTCCATCGACCTGCATGGCAATGCCGATGCCGACTTCAAAAATGGAAGGCGGCGCATCGGCTTTCGCGCCAAGAAACACACCGGGCTGATCGATGTGGACAAGGTCGGCCTGCTGGACCCGCGTGATTACTGGGAGCCGATCGAGGCCAATGCCCGCGGTGACATGGTACTGGACCCCGACGAATTCTACATCCTGGTCAGCCGCGAACAGGTGGCGATCCCCCCCGACCATGCCGCCGAGATGGTGCCGTTCAATCCGCTAGTGGGCGAGTTCCGCGTCCATTATGCCGGCTTCTTCGATCCGGGTTTCGGCTATAGCCCGGGCCAGCCGCCCAGCGCCCGCGGCGTGCTGGAGGTGCGGTCGCGCGAAGTGCCCTTCATCCTGGAGCATGGCCAGATCATCGGCCGGCTGGTGTTCGAGCGGCTGACAGATCCCCCACCCGAGGGATATGGCGCGGGCCTGGGTTCCAATTATCAGGGCCAGGGCCTGAAGCTTTCAAAGCACTTCAAGGCGCAGTCCTAGTGGATTGGGCGCCGCTTTCGGGAACCGTTCGTAACAATTGTTGCGAAAAGCTCACACGCCTTGCGCAAAGCACCGGAAGCCTTCGCAAAACCGTTGCACCAGGGTGTGTCTCCAGCACATTTAGAGTGCTGCAGATGGACGGTTTGGGGAAACCCTGCAGCAGTTGGTTCCGGGCTTCGGCTTTGAAACCAAATGTCCGATTTGAAGGGGGCAGAGTGAGGCGGCTACGGCGCGAAATGTGCCGGCCGCCTCATGTTTTTCAGCTCCGCTCTTTCCAATGATTCTAAAGACCTTCCTGGCGCTTTGCGTGCGCGCGTGAGGTGGCCGGGCTTGGCAATTGGGGTCGTCCTGTGAGAACCCCCAAAATCTAAGACTTCAGCCCTTTGAAGAGCGTTAACGCGCCAACAATCTGTTGGCTGGGGACAGCCCTGTGCAGCGTCCCGAAATCGCGGTAAAGCTGGGAAAAATGGGGGCCAGGCCATGCAGTTGCCGATCAAACGGGGCATTGAACGCATACCCGGCGGCATGGTGATCGCGCCCCTGGCGCTGGGGGCCACCATCGCCACCTTCGCCCCCGGGGCGGGCAGCTTTTTCGGCTCCTTCACCGGGGCGCTGTTCACCGGCGCCCTGCCCATCCTGGCGGTCTTCTATGTCTGCATGGGCGCCACCATTCCGTTCGAGAGCCTGCCGCATGTCGCGGGCAAGGGCGGCGTGCTGCTGGCCGCCAAGGTGGGGATGGGCGTGGCCGCCGCGATGATCCTGGGACACTTCCTGGGCGTGGAGCCGGTCAAGGCGGGATGGTTCGCTGGGATATCCACCCTGGCGGTGGTCGCCGCCATCAACGATACCAATGGCGGGCTCTACATGGCGCTGATGGGCCGCTATGGCCGGCCGCAGGATGTCGCCGCCTATTCGGTGATGTCGCTGGAGTCCGGCCCCTTCATCACCATGATGACCCTGGGCGGCCTCTTCATGTTTCCCTGGCAAACATTGCTGGGCGCAATCCTGCCGATGCTGGTAGGCGTGATCATCGGCAATCTCGATAAGGACATGCGCGAATTTCTCGGAAAAGCCGCGCCTGCGCTGATCCCGTTCTTTGCCTTTGCCATCGGAGCATCGCTGAACCTGACGATGGTGTGGCGCGCGGGACTTCTGGGGATCGCGCTGGGCTTTGCGATCCTGGCCGTCTCCTGCATGGTGATGTTCCTGGCCGATCGCATCAGCCGCGGCAATGGCGTTGCCGGTCTTGCGGCGTCAGCGACCGCCGGCAATGCGGCGGCGGTGCCCGCCCTCGTCGCTAGCGCCAATCCCGTCTATGCGGAAGCTGCGCCCTTCGCCGCCGTGCTGGTGGCTGCCAGCGTGGTGGTCACCATGCTGTGCGTGCCGCTGATTACGGCCTGGTGGGCGAAACGGGTTGGCGTCGTCAGGGCTTAGGGTAATCCCGCCACAGCCATTCCAGCGCTGATGGCAGTGTCTGCATCACCACGCGGGGATCGACGTGGCGGGATTCTTCCGACCAGACATACTTGTGGTCATAGCCTTTGCGCTTCAGCGTCGCCGCCATCAGGTTGTTGGCCCGCGGCCAGTTGTGCCAGGTGCTGTCCGGATCGTCGAAATGATTGTCCTGGGCACTGACATGCATCCACATGCGGATCGGCTTCTTCGCCGCTTTGAAAATTAAAGTGGCGTGATACTCCCAGCCGCCGCGCGGCGTCTTGGGATCCATCGGTGACGCCTGGTTCACGAAAGTGCCGGAGTAGGAGAGAATCTTGCGATAGCTCTCCGGGTGGAACCACGCCATGGTCCAAGCGCAGATTGCGCCCGAGCTGCCGCCCATTGCGGCGCGGCCTTCGGGGTCCTTCGTAAACGTGATGCCGTAATTCTTCGACACCGCCGGCAGCAGTTCCTGTTCCACAAACTGATAATAGCGGTCGGACATGGTGTCGTATTCGAGGCCGCGCTGCGAACCCTGGGCATCGCTGCCGCCGGAATCCGCCGCCACGATGATCATTGCCGGAAGACGCTTGGCGGCGATCATGTTGTCGAGCACAGGCGCGAGCCGCTTGATGTAACCGCGGCCATCCTGTACCACCATGAAGGGTGCGGCCGTGCCGGACTTGTAACCGGCCGGGATATAGACCCAGACATGGCGCATGTACGGCGCGGGTGCGGAAATTTCCTCCGCAGGCCAGGCCAGGCGATTACCATAGGTGTCGCGCCTGGCGGTCTTCTCGCTCTCGACCCGCACGATGCCGGGATAGATCTTGCTGTCATAGGAATAGAGGATGAATTCGCGCACATCGCCTTGCGGCACAGCTGGATTGGCCACCGTCTCCGGCGCGTCGGCATAAGGCGGCTTGATGATGCTGTTTTCAACCGTCACTGCCGGCGGCGGGGTAGGAAATTTGAGAAGCTTGGACGTATCAACCTGCTGCGCCGAAGCCGAAAGTGTGGCCGCCATCGCAGCCGCCATCAGCAGGCCAAGTATCCTGAACCGCGTCATGCTATCCCCCTTTTGAAAAATTAACGCCCGACCGACTGCACCGCTTCGACCAGCAAGGTCGGCACATTGTGCGAAATATCCAGTATCACCGCGTCCTCGCCCGGGCCGGGCTTTTCCAAGGTGGCGAGCTGGCTGTCCAGCAGCGACTGCGGCATGAAATGACCCTTGCGGCCCAGCATGCGCTTGGAGATCAGATCGCGCGGGCCGTCCAGCAGGATGAACTGCACCCGGCCGTTCACTTTCTTGCGCAGGCATTCGCGATAGACCTGCCTGAGCGCAGAACACGACACCACCACGCCCATGCCGGCAACACGCTCGGCATCGATGCGTTCCCCGATCGCTTCCAGCCAAGGCCAGCGGTCGTCGTCGGTCAGCGGCAGGCCGCTCGCCATCTTGTTGATATTGGCCTGGGGATGCAGCCCATCGCCCTCGATGAAATCCACACCCAGCTTTTCGGCCAGTCCCGCCGCAATGGTGGACTTGCCGGAACCGGCAACGCCCATCACCACGATCAGCGGCACATCGTTCTTGTTGTTGGTCGAAAGCATGCGTTCCTCGAAAAACCCTGACATCGTGTTGTGTCCGGCTGCGCGGCCATCCGATATGCGAAAATACGGCCACGTTCGCGGCAGCCCTGCCCTGTCAGCCCTTACGGCTCCAACCCCGCGCCTTGGATACTATAGACCCGCCCCCCAAGGCCACAGCCAAACCGGAAGACCCTTATAAAGCTGGGGAAAGTACGGTTTTGGACCCCGATCCGGGTCGCTGATGGCCCATCAGAAAGGGAACCAGGACGGTGGCGGACGCATCCTTGGATCAGGCGGCGGTCCAGCCGCCATCGATCAGAACGTCGGTGCCGGTGACGAAGCCGGCCAGGTCGCTGCACAGGTAACAGGCCAGCGCCCCGATCTCTTCGACATGGCCCCAGCGGCCCACCGGCAGCTTGGAGAGGAACAGCTTGTTAGCGTCCGGATCGTTGATCACCGGCAGGTTCATCTCGGTGGCGAAAGGCCCGGGCGAGATCGCGTTCACGGTGATGCCGTACAGCGCCAGTTCCAGCGCCAGGGACTTGGTGAAACCCAGCAGCCCCGCCTTCGCCGTCGAATAGGGCGTGCGGTTGGGCAGCGAGATATGGGCCATCATCGAAGACAGGTTGATGATGCGGCCATAGCCGGTGCCCTTCATGCCCGGCACGAAGGCGCGGCAGGCCAGGAAGGTGCTGAGGACGCTGGAATCCATCACGCTCTGGAATTCGGCAACGGTGTAGTCGGTCACGGGTTTGCGGATGTTGATGCCGGCGCTGTTGATCAGGATCTGCGGCTTGCCGAATTTGGCATTCACCTGGTCGGTCAACCGCGCGACGTCGGCCTCAACGGTGACGTCTGCGGTGAATGTTTCCGCCGTACCGCCCTTGGCCTTCACAGCGGCGGCGAGCTTATCCAGCTTGTCCTGGTTGCGGCCGACAAGCGCAAGTTTCGCGCCGGCGCCCGACAAGGTATGCGCCATGGCTTCGCCCAGCCCGCCGCTGGCGCCCACGATAACAGCCGCCCTGCCACTCAGATCAATTTTCACTATGCAAAACTTTCTTGAGAAAAAATCAGGCGCGATCTCTGTCTGGATCGATGAAAAACCAGCAAATGGCAGAGCCCAACGCAGCGGCGGCCATGGTATACATCACGATGCTCCAGTTGTTGCCGGTGTTCTGGAGAATGAAGCCGAACACCACCGGGGCGACGAAGCCGGCGAAGTTGCCCAGCATGTTCATGGTGGAGGAGACGGTGGCGGTATACTGCTTGCCGATCTCCACGCAGGTGTTCCAGGAAATCGGCATGGTGAGATCGCCGCAGAAGCTGGCTGCCGCCATCAGCATCATCGGCAGCACCACGCCCGGCACATTCGGAATGAAACAGATCAGAAGCGCACTGCCCAAGAAGCCGCCGATCGCAACCCATTTGCGCGGGACGGAGAGCGGCAGGAAGCCCGAAACGATGGAGCCGCAACCACCCGCCGCCAGCGGCAGCATGGCATAAACTGCGGATTCCAGCGCCGTGAGACCGCGCGCCTGCTGCAGCCAGGTCGGCAGCCAGGTGACATAGAAATACCAGGTGTAGGAAAAGAAGAAATACTGCAGCCCCAGGAAGGCGATGTCCCGCTGCATCAGAAGCCTGTACCAGGGCATGCCGTGATCGTGCAGCACGAGCTTGCGCGAGCTTTCCAGCAGTTCGAGCTCGACGGCATTGACCGACTTGTGCTCCGCCGGATCGTTGCGGAACCAGGGCAGGAAGCAGGCCACCCAGACCACGCCCAGCAACGCCAGCGCGACAAAACCCCAGCGCCAACCGAGGTGATAGATGGCGAAGTAGGCCACCGGCGGCGCCAGCGCCCCGCCCCAGCGGCCGAACGCCCACATCACGGCCTGCGCCTTGACGCGCTCGCTGACCGGCAGCCAGACCGACAGCATGCGGGTGAGATTGGGAAAGCAGCCCGCTTCGCCCGCGCCGAACAGGAAGCGCATGATCCATAGCGAGGTCACGTTCCACACCGCGCCGGTCAGCGCCAGGAACAGCGACCAAGCCAGCACCAGCTGGCTGAGCACCCAGCGCACGCCCAGCTTGTCGCCGAGCAGGCCCATGGGGATTTCAAACAATGCATAGGACAGACCGAAGGCACCCAGGATCATGCCCTGCTCGGCCTTGCTCAGATTCAGCTCGACGGAAATCGGCACTATTGCCTGGCTGATCGCCACGCGCTGGATGTACATGATCATCGCCAGGGCCAGCGCGAAAACGACGACCCAATAGCGTGCGTTCGTTGCTTTCATTGCGCGTTTCGCCCCTGCTGTTTCTTGACCCGTTATTGCCCCCCGTTTCAGGCATAAAGTTAGGGGCGTCGCACAGCCTTTTCCGCCAGTCCGCAAGAGGGACCGGGCTTCACATCGGCCTGTATTTTGTATACTAAATTCAGGCAGCGGTAAGTCAATGCAGCCGGGTGTTTTTCGGGTCCAACCGCCGGGCGGACCGATAAAAAACAAGGGCTTAGGGCAGCCCCACCGCTTCAGGGAATTCCAGTCGCATGGTCAGTGGGAGTAGCGCAAATTTGAGCCACGATTTCAAAGGCGCGGTGGCACTGGTGACGGGGTCAGGGCGTGGGCTGGGGCGCATGATTGCCGAAGCGCTGCTGGCCGGCGGCGCGGCCGTGGCGCTGCACGACATCAATGAAGAGGCGCCGGCCCAGTATGGCGAAAGCGCCAGCCTGACGGCGTTGGCCAGAGAATTTTCCCGCCGCGGCGGGAAAAGCGTGGCGGTGACCGGCGACATCACCAAAGAAGCCGACATCGCGGCGATGGTCAAAAAAATCGAGGGCACGCTCGGACCCATTTCCATTTTGGTCAATTGCGCCGGCGGAGATATCGGGGCCGCGGGCGGCAAGCCCAGTCCCAACGGTGCGCTCGATATCAGCCTGGAAGATGCGATGACGGTGCTGAACCGCAACTTCATCGGCACCATGCTGGTGTGCCGTGCCGTGGTGCCCAGCATGGCCGCACGCAACAAGGGCACGGTGGTCAATTTCGGTTCGCTCAACGGCCATGTCGGCGTATCGCCGGAAGTGGTCTATGGCTGCGCCAAGGCGGCCGTCATCCACTATACGCGCTGCCTGGCGCTGGAGATGCGCACCCATGGCGTGCGCGTCAACGCCATCAGCCCCGGCCCCACCACCACGGCGCGCTTCCTGGCCACCCGCAAGACCGATCCGGACAAGATGGACGGCGTATCGCTGGAGCGTTACGCCACGCCGGCCGAGATCACCAACGTCGTCGCCTTTCTTGCCAGCGACCAGTCCGGATTCATCAGCGGCCAGGTGCTGCGGGTGGATGGCGGCATGACGCTTTTCGCCGCCTGATTTTTTTCAACAGTCCAATCGCTTCAGGGAACAACAATGTCCAAATCCTCCGACAGCAAGACCAACAAGCTGCGCAGCCGCGCCTGGTTCGACAATCCCGACAATCCCGACATGACGGCGCTGTATCTGGAGCGCTATCTGAATTACGGGCTGACGCGCGAAGAATTGCAGTCGGGCAAGCCGATCATCGGCATCGCCCAGACCGGCAGCGACCTGTCGCCCTGCAACCGCCATCACATCGAACTGGCCAAGCGCATCCGCGAAGGCATCCGCGAAGCCGGCGGCATCGTGATGGAATTCCCCGTCCATCCCATCCAGGAAACCGGCAAGCGCCCCACCGCGGCGCTGGACCGCAACTTCGCCTATCTGGGACTGGTGGAGCTTCTCTATGGCTATCCGCTGGACGGCGTCGTGCTGACCATCGGCTGCGACAAGACCACCCCCGCCTGCCTGATGGCGGCGGCGACTGTGAACATTCCCGCCATCGCCTTATCGGTCGGCCCGATGCTGAACGGCTGGCATGAAGGCGAGCGCACCGGCTCGGGCACCATCGTCTGGAAGGCGCGCGAAATGATGGCGCGCGGCGAACTGGATTATAACGGCTTCATGGAACTGGTGTCTTCCAGCGCGCCGTCGGTCGGCTATTGCAACACCATGGGCACCGCCAGCACCATGAACTCCCTGGCCGAAGCGCTCGGCATGCAGCTGCCGGGTTCGGCCTCGATCCCCGCGCCGTACCGCGAACGCGGCCAGATGGCGTACCTGACCGGCAAGCGCATCGTGGACATGGTGCATGAAGACCTGCGCCCCTCGAAGATCATGACCAAGGAGGCGTTCCACAACGCCATCGTGGTCAACTCCGCCATCGGCGGCTCGACCAACGCGCCCATCCACATCACCGCCATCGCCCGCCATATGGGCGTGGATGTGCCGCTGCAGGAATGGCAGACGGTGGGTCACAAAGTACCGCTGATCGTCAACCTGCAACCGGCCGGCGAATATCTCAGCGAAGACTTCCATCATGCCGGCGGCGTTCCCGCCGTGGTCAATGTGCTGATGGAAAAGGGCCTCATCAAGGAAAAGGCCCTGACCGCCAACGGCAAGACCATCGGCGAGAATTGCAAGGGCAAGAAGGTGATGCTGGCCGAAGTGATCTGGCCCTTCGACAAACCGCTGAAGAAGGATGCCGGCTTTATCGTGCTGTCCGGTAACCTGTTCGACAACGCCATCATGAAGACCAGCGTCATCAGCAAGGAATTCGCCGACCGCTATCTCTCCAACCCCAAGGACCCGGAGGCCTTTGAAGGCAACGCCGTGGTGTTCGACGGACCGGAGGATTATCACAAGCGCCTGGACGATCCCGCCTCCAACATCGACGAACACAGCATGCTGTTCATGCGCGGCGTGGGGCCGATCGGCTATCCCGGCGCCGCCGAAGTGGTCAACATGCATCCGCCGGCAGCCCTCTTGAAGCGCGGCATCAACGCCCTGCCCTGCATCGGCGATGGCCGCCAGTCGGGCACTTCGGGCTCGCCCTCGATCCTGAACGCCTCGCCGGAAGCCGCCGCGGGCGGCGGTCTGGCGCTGATCAGGAGCGGCGACCGGGTGCGCATCGACCTGCGCAAGGGCACCGCCAATATGCTGATCTCGGACGAAGAGCTGGCCAAGCGCCGCAAGGAGCTGGACGCCAAGGGCGGCTTTGCCTACCCGGCCTCGCAGACGCCGTGGCAGGAAATCCAGCGCGGCGTGGTCGGCCAGATGGGCGCCGGCATGGTGCTGGAGAATGCCGTCAAGTATCAGGACATCGACAAGACCAAGGGCATCCCGCGCGATAATCACTAACTCGTCTCCATGGGCGGCCTTGAGCCGGCCACCCAGTGCGCGAAGCCCCAAAGAGCTGGATGGCCGGTCAAGCCCGGCCATGGAGAGGTAAATAGAACGAAAAGCGGCGCCGGATCACTCCGGCGCCGTTTTTATGTGCTCAAAGCGAAGATCAGATCTTGGTGCGCTTCACGCTCTGCCTCTGCGAGCCGAGCTTGTCGATGCCCAGCTCAATGACATCGCCTTCTTTCAGGAAGACCGGCGGCTTCATGCCCAGGCCAACACCCGGCGGCGTGCCGGTGGAGATGATGTCGCCCGGCTGCAGACTCATGAACTGGCTGACGTAGGAGACGATAGTCGGCACATCGAAGATCAGCGAAGCGGTGGAGCCGGTTTGCATGCGCTTGCCGTTCACATCCAGCCACAGGCCGAGATTGTTGAGGTCGCCCACTTCATCCAGCGTCACCAGATAGGGGCCGAATGGGCCAAACGTGTCGCAGCCCTTGCCCTTGTCCCAAGTACCCAGGCGCTCCAGCTGGTATTCGCGCTCCGACAAGTCGTTCACCACGCAGGCGCCCGCGACATAATCCAACGCCGTTTCCTTGGTGACGTACCGGGCTTCCTTGCCGATCACGATGCCCAGCTCGACTTCCCAGTCGCCCTTCTTGGCGGTGGGCGGAAGGTAGACATCGTCATTGGGGCCGATGATGGCCGAGATCGCCTTCATGAAGATGATGGGCTCGGCGGGTTCGGGCATGCCCGATTCCTTGGCATGATCGGAATAGTTGAGGCCGATGCAGAGAAACTTGCCGACCCTGGCGACCGGCTCGGCGATGCGCACACCCCCGGCCTTAAATGAACCGACCAGCGGCAGGCTTTCGAGATTGGCGGCGCGGATGGCGGAAAGATCCGTCAGCACCTTGCCATCAATGTCCTTGACCACGCCGGACAGGTCGCGGATCTGACCGTCCTTGTCCAGGATACCGGGCTTCTCCTGGCCCTTGGGGCCATAGCGCAAAAGCTTCATTCTTCTTGTCCTTGAAAGGCTAGTTGGGCGGGAAACTCTGGGTGAGATACTTGATGATGGTCTCGAATTCCGCATCGGTACCCTGGGCGCCGTTGTTGGCCATCTGATTGACCATGGCCCGCCAGCCCGGCTCGTCTAGGCGCTGGTTGGCGACCAGTTCGGGCGAATGGCACTGGGAGCAGACCTTCACGGCTTCAGCGCGGCCGGCGCCTGCCGGCAGCGCCTTGAAATCGTCCTGCGCGAAAGCGGGGGCGGATATGGAAGCGAGCAGAAGAGCGATCAAAACAGGACGCAAAGAAAACTCCTTAATGTCTGAAACACATGATCGGTGGCTCCACCGTAGGCGGTGATTGCCACAAATTTTCGGCTATCGGAACCCCCATTTGGGGCCGGGGAACCCGGATGCACGAAACTGGCCCGTTTTCAGGGCTTGGGCAGGGCGAAAGCCACGACTTGGTCGCTTTCCAGCGCCGCCCCGACAATGCCCCCGCCCGTGGCGGTGAGCACGACGGACTGGCGGCCGTCCGATCCCAAAATGGGTCGAGGGCGTGGCCTGGGCCGAAGCGGGCAGCCGGACCGTCCAGAGCGACTTGCCGGTCACGGTTCCAAAGGCGCGGAAACGCCGGTCGGTGGTGGCACCGATAAAGGTCAGGCGACCTTCAGGTCTTTGACATTTTTCGGGCGTGATCTGGGTATTGGTGGAATGGCGCTGGCCCGATTGGGTGTGGCCCAAACCGGCCAGCCATCGACCACGCCGCCCCTGGGGCCACGGCGCTTGGCATCGTCACAGGCCGCCATGGCGCATAGCGCCAGCGCCGGGCACCATCGGCCACGATTTCCGGTTTCGGCACCTTGCCCTATCCTGCTTTTTGCCCGGAGACTATTCTGGCCCCCTGCCCCGCCCTGTATTTTATATACAGTATATTGGTGGCCGCCATGGCGCAGGGCAAAAGCCCCGATGTTCTGCTGAAAGACCTGAGAGCCGCACCTGATGGAATTGCAGCAATTGTTCGAACAGGGCGCGGCGGCGCATCGCGCTGGCCAGCTGGCCAGGGCCGAGAGTCTTTTCCGCCAGGTCCTGCGCGCCGATGCCGTGAACGTTCCGGCGCTGCACATGCTGGGGTTCGTCCGGGCGCAGCAGGGCGATTACGACGATGCCATCACCCTGCTGCACAATGCGGTAAAGCAGAAACCGGGCGACCTCACGATCCTGATCCACTACGCCCATGCCCTGCTGGCGGCGCAGCGCGTTGAAGCGGCGCTGGCGGCGTATGACCGCGTGCTGGCGATCCAGCCCGATCATTTCGAGTCGCTGTACAATCGCGG
>CAMAPL010000004.1 GCA_945860165.1 Rhizobium sp. Q54 | reverse complement strand
CATTGTTCGCTGTTGGGCCGAGACTCATCCCGATCTCAAAGATCGGCCCTGCCAACATCCAATAAAAAGGATAATGCAAATGCCCCACAGTTCAGCAGAAAATCAGATGATTGCTGCGGTACGCAGTAGTGCAGCCTCCTCCTTGGCGGGTGGAATAATAGCGGCCACTTGCAGGGGTTGGTCGGTGCACGAGGCGATGAATCTTTTAACAGACGTCAACTTCGCAATGCATCCATCGCCGGGGGATGGGCATTACGACGCTTGGAAGGCAACTCGAGATGCAAGGATAAACAAAGTCCATGAGTAGGGAGATGTATAGGATGGGCGGGGCTTTGAGGCGGTGGGGCAGTATCCGCTAGACCTACTGGCCTATTTACCCTTCCGAAGAAGCCTCAGCGCGAAATAGCTTAACGCGCCACACGCCATGACAGCGATCCAGCTTAACCACATAGGGACCGCCCAGCCGCCGATAATGGCCGACCCGATCTACCTGATTGGCCAGGCCATCCGGTACATCGCCCTTGGGAAGCGTCCCCCGCTGGGAAAGCTGGCGAAGCGGCCAAGAGATAAGACGGCGAACTAGTGGTGGGGCATGGCCCCTGGGGCAGTAGGAGTTTCAGCTTCCTTAGGCGCACAACAGGCGCACTTGGCCTCATCCTTACAGCAGTCCATGGCATACGCCCCCCCGGTCATCAGTAGGGTAGCAACAATAACCGCAAGCACTCGAAGCTTCATGGTCGAGCTCCTCAAAAAGGCGGTGCTTAATACCACCCGGAGACCGTCCAGGCCAGCACCAGAGCTGATCTTTCACATATAACATCGCCAGACTCGCCCAACGCCATCCGCCCGCCCGGCTAGGCAGGGATTCAGCTGGGGCAAATGGCTGTCAGCGGAGTCCGTAGAGTCTGTGGCCACCTACCAGCGATAGGCGACGTTACCCGTTCCTTGGAGGATAGTCGTCCCAGCGCCGACCTGACTGTCTAGGCGAACGCCGAAGGACAGCCCCGTGGTTTTCTGCGCCTGAAGGTTAAGGCCGATGACTGCCGTGTCGTTGGCGGGCTTGATGCCGTTAAGCAGGAAGCTGGAGCCGCTAAGCGACTGGAACGAGACCGTGCTGACCGGGCTGTAGCCCAGCTGATGGGACCAGCCGATGGTGCCCGTGGGGTAGTCGACGAGAAAGGCCCAGCGAATTTCTATTTGTTGGATAGATTGTGGGATAGATTATCCGACTGCATAAAAGTACTAACTATATCAATATGTTATAGTTGTTATATAGCGGACGTCCGATCCGGAATGGCGCGGAAGGTTGGACGAATGTTTGGCCCGGTTCCGTGAACTGGGCAAAAAGGCCGCCGACTGGATCGGCGGAAAAGCCGCGCCGCTGCCTGTTTAATCCTTGGCCTAGACGGCTTGCCTGCGAACCCTGACCGGCGGATAACCCGGTCATGGGAAATATCCTTGTCGCCATCGCCATCGGGATCGTCTTTGTGGTCCTGTGCCTGGGGCTTTACACCCTGATCAAGGGGGGCGAGGTCTCCCGCACCTGGTCCAATAAACTCATGCGAATCAGGGTTTTAGCACAATTCGCCGCCATCGTGCTGATCATGGTGGTACTGTATCTCTCCCAGCGTTGAAGATTAGCGCCGTGGCTTATATGTAAGCCGCCTCCAACACCGAAAAAGCAGAGCCATGGCCAAGACGCTGTACGACAAAATCTGGGACGCCCATCTGGTGGATTCCACCCCCGGCGAGACCCCCGTCATCTATATCGACCGCCATCTGGTCCATGAGGTCACCAGCCCCCAGGCTTTTGAAGGCCTGCGCCTGTCGGGGCGGGCGGTGCGCCGCCCGGAACTGACCCTGGCGGTGGCCGATCACAACGTCCCGACCAAGGACCGCGACAAGGGCATCACCGATCCGGAAAGCCGCGCCCAGGTCGAGGCCCTGAGGAAGAACACCGCCGATTTCGGCGTTGAATATTTCGCGATGGACGATGTGCGCGCCGGCATCGTGCACATCATCGGGCCGGAACAGGGCTGGACCCTGCCGGGCACCACCATTGTCTGCGGCGACAGCCACACCTCGACCCATGGCGCGTTCGGTGCGCTGGCCTTCGGCATCGGCACCAGCGAAGTCGAACATGTGCTGGCGACCCAGACCCTGCGCGCCCAGCCGTCCAAGAATATGCGCGTGACGGTCAGCGGCAAGCTGCCCGATGGCGTGACAGCGAAAGACATCGCCCTGGCGGTGATCGCCAAGATCGGCACCGCCGGCGGCACCGGCTATGTCATCGAATATGCCGGTGATGCCGTGCGCGCTTTGTCGATGGAAGGGCGCATGACCCTGTGCAACCTGACCATCGAAGGCGGCGCCCGTGCCGGCCTGATCGCGGTCGATGACGTCACGCTGGACTATGTGAAGGGCAAGCCGCGTGCGCCCAAGGGCGCGGCCTTTGAAGGCGCGGCGATGTACTGGAAGACCTTGCAGTCCGATCCGGACGCGAAGTTCGACGCCGAAGTGACGCTGGACGCGCGCGATATCGTGCCGATGGTCACCTGGGGCACCTCGCCGGAACAGGCGCTGCCGATCACCGCCAATGTCCCTGATCCGGCCAAGATGGCCGACGCCCACAAGCGCGAAGCCGCCGAACGGGCGCTGGCCTATATGGGCCTGACCGCCAACATGAAGCTCACCGATATCCAGGTGGACCATGTCTTCATCGGCTCCTGCACCAATGGCCGCATCGAAGATTTGCGCGCCGCCGCTGCCGTGGCCAAGGGCAGGAAGGTTCATGCGACCGTCAACGCCATTGTGGTGCCGGGCTCCGGCCTGGTGAAGGAACAGGCCGAGGACGAAGGCCTGGACAAGGTGTTTCTCGAAGCCGGCTTTGAATGGCGCGATCCGGGCTGTTCCATGTGCCTTGCGATGAATGCCGACAAGCTGAAGGAAGGCGAACGCTGCGCCTCCACCTCCAACCGCAATTTCGAAGGCCGTCAGGGCCGCGGCGGCCGCACGCATCTCGTCTCGCCCGCGATGGCGGCGGCGGCGGCGGTGACCGGCCACCTCACCGATTGGCGGACGCTGTAACTCCGCTGTCATCCCCGGCGAGCGCGAAGCGCGAGGGAAGGGGGCCCGGGTAATAAAAACCTGACCTGATATCGGCGCCTGGGTTCCCTGCCTCTCGCATTGCGATGCAATGCTCGGCCGGGAATGACAAGAATCTTGGGTTCAGAAAAAGCTCACCGGGTCGGCACCTTAAGCGTTGCGATAAAGTTCGGCGCGATCGCCCATGATCGCCGTCCAGGTCTCGCGCAGTTCGTTTTCAAACCCAGCGCGGGAGAATTGCGCCGCGGTGGCGCGGCCCGCTTCGACTTTCTGGTTGGGCTGTTTGGCTTCGTAAAGCTGACAGACATCGCGCAGTTTTTCGACAAAAGCATCATGGTAGCCATCGGCGATCCAGTCGCCATTCTGCGCCGTCGCATACTCAGCTCCGCCATGGCCGGTATAGCCCACCACATGACAGCCCGAGGCCATGGCCTCCAGGTTCATCAGCCCCAGGCTTTCCAGCAGCGGAAGCGCGGCATAGACCGCGCTCTGACCCATCACCTTGGCGCAATCGGCGCGGCTCATGTTGGTCAGCGGTACCCAGGGGACATGGGCATATGCGGGAACGCGCGCACCGAAATAGCCGCGCAGGAAACTGGCCTCGATGGGCCGCTTGTGCGGGGCATAAGCGATCTGCAGGCGCTTTTCGCCAGGCGCAAAAACTTCCGGCACTGCCGGGCGCACCCGGCTGATTGTCTGCGTCACGCCCAGCGTCTTCAGGCGCGCGGCGCAGAAATCGCTGGCCACGATCAGCCGCGCAAAGGGATAGGCGATCAGGTCAGCAATGCTGTCGAAACCGGCGAAGGTGTAAAAGAACGCCTGGTGATGCAGCACCTTGATGCAGGACAGGTTTTTCAGTTCCTTTAGCAGCGCCTTGTGATCTTCGCCCACCACGATGATGTCGTCGGCCAGCAGCGGCGCCCCGGCGCGCACCGCCGGCACGGCGAATTTTCCAAAACCGTCCGGCGCGCCGACATAATAGACCTTGGCATTAAAGCCCATGCGGTTCAGCGCGGCGATATGCTCCAGCGCCACGAAATGGCCGCCGCTGACCGGCGGCAGAGTGAAGACGAAATAGATGGAATTTTTCGCCATGGGTCCTAGAAGAAACTGACGGGATCGACGTCCACCGCAACGCGCACGGACGCCGGCACCTTTATAATGGCGAGCCAGGCTTTGAGATAGGCCTGCACATCCACGCTCTTGGCGGCCTGCACCAACAAGCGCTCACGGGTCTGGCCGCGCAGCAGGGCATAGAAAGCGGGCGTCGGTCCCCACACTTTCACATCCCTGGCATTGGGCGCGGCTTTGCCCAGCTGGCGGGCAATATCGCGCACCGCTTCGCCGTCATAGCCGCTGATCACCAGGGCTGCGAGGCGGCCATAGGGCGGCGCGGCATAGGCTTCGCGATAAGTCCGTTCTTGTTCGTAAAAACCGTCGCGGTCGCCCATGGCCAACGCCTGCATCACCGCGTCTTCGGGATTTCTTGTCTGCAGCAGGACCAGCCCCGGCTTCTCGGCGCGGCCGGCGCGGCCTGATACCTGGTGCAGCAATTGAAAGGTGCGTTCGCGCGCGCGCACATCGCCGTCGCTGCCGCCCAGATCGGCGTCCACCACCCCCACCAATGTCAGCTGGGGAAAATGATGCCCCTTGGCGACGATCTGGGTGCCGATCAGCACGTCGATCTCGCGCTTGGCCATGGCGCGGATGGCGGCCTGGGTTTCGGCGGGGCCATGCATGGTGTCGGAAGACGCAATGGCAAATCGCGCCGTGGGAAAGAAGGCGGCGAATTCCTCGGCCACCCGTTCTACGCCGGGACCGCAAGGGATCAGCGTGCCGGTTTCGTTGCATTGCGGGCAGGTATTCGGCATCGGCAGTTCATAGCCGCATTGATGACAGGCCAGGCGTTTCTTGTATTTGTGTTCCACCAGCCAGGCGGAGCAATGCGGACAGGTGAATTTGTGGCCGCAGGCTTCGCACAAGGTCAGCGGGGCATAACCGCGGCGATTGAGGAACAGCATCGCCTGCTCGCCCGCCGCCAAGGTTTTTTCCAGCGCCGTGCGCAGCGGCGGCGACAGCCATTGCGCTTTCTTTTCGACGTCCGGCCCATCGCGCCCCGCGAGCGTATGCGAGCCATCGTCAACACTTCGTCGCAAGTCGATGAGGCGAACTTCCGGCATCTCGGCAACACCATGGCGCGACACCAGCTTCAGGTGGCTGTAACGGCCTTGGCTGGCATTGACGAAACTTTCCAGCGATGGCGTGGCGCTGGCCAGCACCACTGGGAAATTCTCGATCCGCGCCCGCACCACCGCCATGTCGCGGGCGTGATAGATGGCGCCGTCCTGCTGCTTGAAAGCTTGCTCATGCTCTTCATCCGCGATGATCAGGCCAAGCTCGCAGAAAGGCAGGAACAGCGAAGACCGCGCCCCGACAATCACCCGCGCTTCGCCGTTCATCACGGCGCGATAGGTCCGCCTGCGTTCCTTCTGCGACAGGTCACTGTGCCATTCGGCGGGTCGCACCCCGAAGCGCGCTGCGAAGCGTTCCAGGAACTGCACCGTCAGTGCGATCTCCGGCAGCAGGATCATCACCTGCTTGTCCTGTTTCAACGCTTCGGCAATGGCCTCGAAATAGACTTCGGTCTTGCCCGATCCGGTGACGCCGTCCAGCAGATGGGCCGAGAACTTCTGATCCGTCACCGCATCGCGCAGCGTCTTGGCCGCCGCCGCCTGATCGCCGTTTAACTGCGGCACGGCAAAACCGGCATCGGGCTTTTTAAAGGATGCGAATTCCGGCAGCTCGGTGGGGATCAGCGCCCCCGCCGTGATCAATCCGCGCACCACCGCGCCCGAGACATTGGCGTCTTCCGCCAGGCCGGTGACACTGCGCGCCAGTCCGTCGCCGGCGATTTCCAGCGTCCGCACCCGCGCCGCCGACATGCGGGGTGGCGTCACCGAACCGCGCACATAGGCAGTGCGCTTGGCTTCCGGCTCGAACGCGCCGCGTGACCGCAGCGCCATGGCCAGGATCGCGCCGGGCGGGTTCAAAGTGTAGTCGGCCACCCAATCAATGAAGTTGCACAATTTTTCCGGCAGGCGCGGCCTGCCGTCCAGCGGTACCGCCACTTTCAGCCGGTTGTCGCCCACCACACCTTCGGCGGCACCCCACACCACGCCCAACATTTCGCGGTTCCCCAAGGGTGCGGAAACAACCGTTCCGCGCGGCGCGGTGATGCCGGGGGGCAGCTTATAGTCATAGGCGCCCGCCAGCGGCAGCGGCAGCAGCACGCCTACCGTGGTTTTGGCCACCGATTTTGGCTGGATTTCTAAGTGGGAAGCGGGGTTTAAGCGGGCTCTGATCATGGTCTAGGATAGGTTATGGGCTACACTTCGCCCCGCCCCAATCACAGGTCAATAAATAAGGTCTCTGGTCCATGAAAATCTTCCTCGACACCGCCGATGTGGCGGAAATCCGCGAATATGCCGCCAGCGGTCTGGTGGACGGCGTCACCACCAACCCGTCCCTGGCCGCCAAGACGGGCCGCAATTATGTCGAATCGCTGAAGGAAATCTGTTCGGTGGTGCCGGGCGCGGTCAGCGGGGAAGTGCTAGCCACCGACTATGATGGCATGATGAAGGAAGCAGCGATCCTGACCAGGATCGCCAAGAACATCGCCGTGAAAGTGCCGCTGACCTGGGACGGGCTGAAGGCCTGCGCCGCACTGGCCAAGGACGGCACCATGGTCAATGTCACCCTATGCTTCTCGCCGGTGCAGGCCTGGATGGCCGCCAAGGCCGGCGCGACCTTCATTTCGCCTTTCATCGGCCGCGTCGACGACGCGGGCGAAGACGGCATGGGCCTGATCCGCGATATCCGCGCCGTCTATGACAATTACGGCTTCAAGACGGAAATCCTGGCGGCCTCGATCCGCAGCATCAGCCATGTGCGCGATTGTCTTCTGGCAGGCGCAGATGTCGGCACCATGCCGACCGACATTTTCAAGAAGCTGATAAGCCATCCCCTGACCGACAAGGGCCTGGCCGCCTTCGTCGCCGATGCCAAAAAGGCCAACATCACGATCAAGTGATTGGAGGGGGCAAGTGAGCGAAGGCGCCGACGCTCTTCGCAAAAGCTGGCTGGCGATGCTGGCGCATGAGCGCCGTGCCTCGCCCAATACCTTGCGTGCCTATGGCGATGACGTGGCGCGCTTTATTGACTTCCAGGCCGCCCATATCGGCGGTGCGGTCACGCAAAAGGCGCTGGCCAAATTGACGCCCGCCGATATCCGCGCCTTTGTTTCCAGCCGCCGCAGCGAAGGGCTGGGCGCGGGCGGGGTGCAGCGGGCGATGGCGGCGGTGCGCAGCTTCTACAAATTCCTGGCGCGCGAAGGCATTCTGGAAAATGCTGCCGCCCGCTCCATCCGAACCCCGCGGGTGCGCCGACCGCTGCCGCGCCCGCTGTCAGCGGTCGACGCGGCGCGCACCATCGAGGAAGCCGGCGAGCACAAGGTTGAATGGTTGGGCGCGCGCGACGCGGCGCTGTTGACGCTTCTTTATGGCGGCGGGCTGCGCATTTCCGAGGCGCTGGGGCTGAAGCGGGGCGACGTGCCGCTGGGCGAAACCCTGACCGTGGTCGGCAAGGGCGGCAAGGAACGCAGCGTGCCGATGTTGCCGCTGGTCGCCGCGGCGTTGCAGGATTACGCAGATAAAATTCCGTTCACCGGCCCGCCATCATCGCCGCTGTTTTTGTCGCGGCGCGGCAAACCGATGAGCCCGCGCGAAGCCCAGGCCCTGATGCAGAAATTGCGGGGGCGGCTGGGACTGCCCGAAAAAGCGACACCGCACGCCCTGCGCCATTCCTTCGCCACTCATATTTTACAGGGCGGCGGTGATCTGCGTTCCGTGCAGGAATTGCTGGGCCATTCCTCGCTTTCGACCACCCAGATATATACTGCGATCGAAACCACTCAGCTGCTCAAGACCTATGAAATCGCCCATCCCCGCGCCAGGCGAGGCTGAAGACGCGGCTGATATTGCGCAAGTTTTGGGGCGCGGTTAGGGTAGCGCCCAGTCAAAATAGGGCGTCAGCCCGCTGGGGAGAGTTCATGAAAAAAATGATGTTTGCGGCGGCCCTGCTGTGCAGTTCTGCGCCCGCTTTCGCGCAAGGACCCGATGGCCTGATCCTGCCCAAGGGCTTCCATGCCAAGGTGGTGGCCGATGGTCTTGGCCCGATCCGCCACATGGCGCTGCGCGGCAACGACATCTACATCTCGACCCGCCACGGTGCGAAGCAGCCGTCGGTCGGCATCATCGCGCTGCGCCTCGCGCCCGATCACACCCTGCTGCAGAAGGCCAATTTCGGTATCGAGACGGCGGACCAGGGCACTGGCATCAAGGTGTGGAAGGGTTACCTGTATGCCGCCTCCGGCACCCAGGTTCAGCGTTTTGCGCTGGATGACATGCTGGTCCCCACCAAGTCCGAAGTGATCGTGGACGGGATCACGCAGAGCAATCATCCCATCGCCTTTGACGGTGCGGGCAGCCTGTACGTCTCGATCGATGGCGGCGGCGGCACCAACAACTGCCCCGATCCCGAGAATCCGAAGGAAGCCAAGCCGAAGGGGCTCATGCCCTGTCCGCTGCTGGCCTTCCGCGGCGGCATCTGGCGCTTTGATGAAAACAAGGTCGGCCAGAAGCTGACCGACGGCGAGCATTTCGCCACCGGCATCCGCAATTCCAGCGCGCTGGACTGGCGCCAGGGCGATGGCCTGTACCTGACCAATCACGGCCGCGACGGCACCTCCAAGGGCTGGCCGGACATCATCAGCCAGGCCGATGACGACGCCATTCCCGACGAGATGTTCAAGGTCACCAAGGGCACCGACATGGGCTGGCCCTATACCTATTGGGACGGCGTGAAGAAAGCTCGCCTGACCGCGCCGGAATATGGCGGCGACGGCAAGACCGTGGTGACGGATGCGAAGTACGCCAAGCCGGTGCAGGTGTTCCACCAGCTGCGCCCCGCCACCCTGGACCAGGTGTTCTACAACGGCACCCAGTTCCCGCGGTCCTATCGCGGCGGCGCCTTCCTCGCCATGCATGGCGGCAACGACCCGGCCATCGTGCCGGGTGGGCGCAAGGGCTATAACGTGATGTTCGTGCCGTTCGTGGGCGGCAAGTCCGGAACCCCGGTCGCCTTCGCCGAAGGCTTTGCCGGCCCGACGCCCGAGCACAAGAACATCAAGCAGGCCACCTACCGCCCGGTGGGCGTGGCGGTGGCCCCGGACGGCGCGCTGTTCGTCTCCGACTCCAACAAGGGCCGGATTTGGCGGATTTCCTATACCGGCAAGCCCTGATTAAGGGCTTGGGGGGTAGCTTTAGGCGTTGCGCAGGGGGTGCGGGATCAGTAGTTTCCCGCACCTCCGGTAACCGGAAGCCGCCTTAGCTCAGTTGGTAGAGCATCGCATTCGTAATGCGGAGGCCGCCAGTTCGAGTCTGGCAGGCGGCACCATTTAAACAGCCCGCGATTTTTCGCGTGCTTTTTATTGCCGGATCCCCAGCGAGCGCATGCGCACTTTCTATCACATAGCGTCCAACGCGCTGCTGACCACGCTGGCGAATTTCCTCCTGTGGTTCGCGCTGGTGTTCTGGGTCTATCTGGAAACGCGTTCGCTGCTGGCCAGCTCGATCATCGCGGGCTCCTATATGGTGATCGCGACCGTCTCCAGCTTCCTGTTCGGCGGCATCATCGACCATCACAAGAAGAAGCACGCGATGCTGTTCTCCAGCAGCGCCACGCTGGTCTTCTTTACCGCCGCGACGCTGATCCATCTGGCCGCGCCGGCGGGTGCCTTCAAGGCGGCGTCCAGCCTGTGGCTGTGGAGCTTCGTCGGCATTATCCTGCTGGGGGTGGTCATGAGCAACATCCGCACCATCGCGCTGCTCATCACCGTCACCATCCTGGTCCCGGAAGGGATGCGCGACCGCGCCAATGGCGTCAGTGGCATGATCATGGGCCTGTCGTCGTCGGGCGCGGGCGTCGCTTCGGGCTTCGCGTTGGCCTATCTGGGCATCTTCGCCATCGTGATGGCGAGCATCGTCATCACCATCTGCGCCCTGATCCATCTGTCCTTCATCAAGGTGGACGAACCGCAAATCGCGCACAGCGACGAAAATCCCAAAACGCTCGACGTGCGCGGTACCATGCGGATGATCGCGGCCATTCCGGGCCTGATCGGGCTGATTCTTTTCACCACCTTCAACAATTTCCTGGGCGGCATCTTCATGGCGCTGATGGACCCGTATGGCCTGTCGCTGATGTCGGTGCAGGCCTGGGGTGCGCTGTGGGGCGTTCTGAGCCTGGGCTTTATTGCCGCCGGGCTTTACATCACGCGCTATGGCCTGGGCTCCAAGCCGCTCAAAACGCTGTTCATGGTCAACATCATCATGTGGGTGGCGACGCTGATCTTCCCGCTGCGGCCGTCCATCCTGCTGATGGCCGCCGGCATCTTGGTCTGGACGCTGTCGGTGCCCTTCGCCGAAGCCACCGAGCATACCATCGTGCAAAAGGTGGTACCGCTGGAACGTCAGGGCCGGGTGATCGGCTTCGCGCAGAGCATCGAAAATGCCGCCTCGCCGATCACCGCGTTCCTGATCGGCCCGCTCGCCCAGTTCGTGTTCATCCCGTTCATGACCACGGGCGCGGGCGTGAAATTGATCGGCGGCTGGTTCGGCACCGGCGATGGCCGCGGCATGGCGCTGACCTTCATCATCGCCGCCGCTATCGGGCTGTTCGTGACCATCGCGGCGATGTACTCGCGCGCCTATCGCATGCTGGCGGCCGAGTATGAAAAGCCTGCATCGATTTGACGGTCAGTTGACCTTCTGCATCCGGTAGATGTTGGTATCGCCCATGACTTTCATCACGGCGTTACGCGGCCCCTGTTTGATGACGAACACCAGGTAATCCGAACCGCGGCCGGTCCATCTGGCGCGCGGCGCATCAGCGGGATCCTGGCGGTACATTTCCCCATTTTCCAGCATCAGGCGGAATAGCCCGTCGCGGCCGAACGTGAAATTGTCTATGCGCTCGCGCATGCCGCCGGCAAAAGCGGCTTCGCTGGGCGCGCGCGGCGCGGCGGTGGGGCGGGGGGATAAAATCGGTGCCGATGCCGTGACCGGCGGCACCGCGCGAATCTGCGCTTCGGGCGCGGGCGGCAGGCCCAGCCGGGCGCGCAAAGGCTGCACCGCGCCATAGATGCAATTGAGATAGGCGCGGTCGTCACCAAGAGTTGCGCACCGCGCAATGCCGGCATCGCTGTCCTCGCGCGGGCCCGCCAGAGCAGGGGACAGGGACGCCATAGCCAAACCGGCCAGAAGAAGGTGTTTACGCATTGCTCGCCTCATGATCTGGGGGGCAGCCTGACATGGAAATGTAACAGAACCGTCACACCCGGCGGCCAACAGGTCGCCCGGTTTTCAGACCAGTTCCACCGGCTGGTAACCGGGGGCGCGCGTCTGCCACAGGATGGCGATGAACATCGCCTTGGCGCGCGGCAGCAGGGCCAGCGAGATGGCGGCGAACAGCGCCGACCACATAGTCATCACCACCCATGCCGGCAGGAAGTCGACATCGATCATGAAGGCGAAGGGCAGGAAGACATGGCCCACCAGAATGATGGTCGCCCAGGGCGCGGCGTCGTCGGCGCGGATCTGGCCGAAGGCTTCGCCGCAGGAGGC
Organism: Rhizobium sp. Q54; assembly: GCA_945860165.1. Classification (GTDB taxonomy): domain Bacteria; phylum Pseudomonadota; class Alphaproteobacteria; order Micropepsales; family Micropepsaceae; genus Rhizomicrobium. The sequence goes on along the minus strand of CAMAPL010000004.1, from coordinate 162,984 downwards.
GCAATTGTCGACCTGCTTGAGATAGGAGCGGAACAGCTTGCCCTCGCCGCAAGCCGGGCAGCGGCCCATCACGGCGCGAAGGCTGGCGGTTTTCAGATCGACGTCTGTGTGTTCGCTCATGCGCCAAACATAGGCCCGGCAAGGGGTGTTTTGCCCCGCGCAGATTGTCCTGCGACAAGCTTGCGCACGCCCCAAAACGTCGTCACTGTCGGACAAAAGGCGCGAAAAGCCTGGGATTTCGGGGCGGCTTTATGAAGATCACCAAACTCACCACCTATGTGGTGCCGCCGCGCTGGCTGTTCCTGAAAGTGGAAACAGACGCTGGTGTTACCGGCTGGGGCGAGCCGGTGGTGGAAGGCCGCGCCGAAACGGTTGCCGCCTGCGTTGCCGAACTGGCCGACTATCTGGTCGGCAAAGACCCGTCCGCCATCGAAGACCATTGGACCGTGCTGTATCGCGGCGGCTTTTACCGCGGTGGCGCCCTTCACATGAGCGCGCTGGCGGGGATCGACCAGGCGCTGTGGGACATCAAGGGCAAGGTGCTGGGCCAGCCGGTGCACAAGCTGCTGGGCGGCCCGGTGCGGGGCAAGATGCGCGTCTATTCCTGGATTGGCGGCGACCGGCCCGACAATATCGTGGCGGCCGCGAAAGACGTGGCGGCGCGGGGCTTCACCGCCATCAAGATGCTGGCGACCGAAGAGGTGGCCTGGATAGACAGCAACGCCAAGATCGATGCGGTGCTGGAACGGGTCGGCGCGCTGCGCGAGGCAATGGGGCCGGAATTCGGCATCGCGGTGGATTTCCATGGCCGCCTGCACCGGCCCATGGCCAAGGTGCTGGCGAAAGAACTCGATCCCTACGCCCTGATGTTCATCGAAGAGCCGGTGCTGAGCGAGCATGTCGAGGCGCTGCGCGAAATCGCCAACCACACCGCCACTCCCATCGCGCTGGGTGAGCGGCTGTTCTCGCGCTGGGATTTCAAGACGGTTCTGACCGACGGGCTGGTCGACATCATCCAGCCGGACCCCAGCCATGCCGGCGGCATCACCGAGACCAGGAAGATTGCGGCCATGGCGGAAGCCTATGATGTAGCGCTGGCGCTGCATTGCCCGCTGGGGCCCATCGCGCTGGCGGCCTGTTTGCAGCTGGATGCGGTCTGCGCCAATGCGGTGATCCAGGAACAAAGCCTGGGCATCCATTACAACAAGGCCAACGACCTGCTGGATTACGTCACCGATCCGTCGGTGTTCGCCTATGCTGACGGATTCGTCGCCATTCCCGATGGACCGGGCCTGGGTATCGAAATCAACGAAGATGCAGTCGCGCGTGGCGCGGCCCAGGGCCATCGCTGGCGCCCGCCGGTCTGGCGTCACGAAGATGGATCATTTGCGGAGTGGTAAAATGACACTGACGGAAAAGCCGACACGCGCGCGCTATGTCGCGATGCTGATGATCTTTGTCAGCGTGGTCATCACATTCCTCGACCGCAGCAACCTTTCCATCACCGCGCCCGCCATGCGCGCCGAACTGGGCATCGACACGGTGCATATGGGCTGGCTGCTGTCGGCCTTCGGCTGGACTTATGCGTTCTGCCAGATACCGGGCGGCTGGCTGGTCGACCGCATCGCGCCGCGCTACCTCTATCCCATCATCCTGATCCTGTGGTCGTTCGCCACCGTCATGCTGGGCGCGGTCAGTGGGATCGTCACGCTGATTGCCTTGCGGCTTCTGGTCGGGCTACTCGAAGCACCCTCCTACATGATCAACAATATGGTGGTCAGCAGCTGGTTTCCCGACCGCGAACGCGCGGGCGCCATCGGCTTTTACACCTCGGGGCAGTTCGTCGGCCTCGCCTTCCTGACGCCGCTGCTGCTCTTGCTGCAATCGCATTACGGTTGGCGCACGGTGTTCTACACCACCGGCGTTGGCGGCATCGTCTGGGGCCTGATCTGGCTGTGGGCCTATCGCAGCCCCCGCGAATCCACCCGCGCCAACGCCGCCGAAATCGCCGAGATCGAAGCCGGCGGCGCACTGGTCGATCTGGGCAGCGTGCAGTCGCGCAAGGAGAGGCGCTCTATCACCTGGGCCGAGTTCAGCACGGTGCTGAAGTACCGCAAATTGTGGGGAGTTTATCTGGGCCAGTTCGCGGTGACGTCGTGCCAGTGGTTTTTCCTCACCTGGTTTCCCACCTATCTGGTCGAATTCCGCGGCCTCAGCTTTGTGAAGACCGGGCTGTACGCCTCGATCCCGTTCCTGGCGGCTTTTGTGGGTGTGCTGCTGTCGGGCATTGTGTCCGACCGCATCCTGCGCAGCGGCGCCAGCCTGGGTGTGGCGCGCAAGACGCCGATCATCTGCGGGTTGCTGCTGTCCAGCAGCATCATCGGCGCCAACTATGTCGACTCGCCGGAGCTGGTGATCGCCTTCATGTCGCTGGCCTTCTTCGGCAATGGCCTGGCCAGCATCGGCTGGTCGCTGATCTCGTCGATTGCACCGCGCAACCTGATTGGGCTGACGGGCGGCACTTTCAACTTCATTTCCAACCTGTCGGGAATCGCCACGCCGCTGGTGATCGGCTATCTCGCCCAGGGCGGCAATTTCGCGCCGGGCCTGACATATGTGGCGGTGGTCGCGATCCTGGGTGCGCTGTCCTACATCCTGCTGATCGGCAAGGTCGAGCGCGTCGAACCTTAATCGCAGCGCAAACAAAAAAGGCGCGGGAAATATCTTCCCGCGCCTTTTCTTTTGTATGCGCTACGATCAGGTGATCGAACGTTCCGCCTGCATCAGGCCGCGGATATAGCCGAAGGCGAACGGGAAGTTTTCACGCTGGAAAACTTCCCGGGCGTCGCCCGGCACTGCCGGGGCGTGGTCGGGCATCAGCATGTCTTCATAGCCGACTTCCCGATAGACTTTCAGCGCCTGCACGAAATCGACATCGCCTTCATCCGGGAACATCTCGGCGACGAAATTGTCGCGGCCGCCGGTGATGTTGCGGAAATGAACGTTGAAGATCTTCTTGCGGCTGCCGAAATAGCGGATGACGTCGAACAGTTCCGTCTTCGGGTTCACCAGATTTTGCGACACCGTACCCTGGCAGAAATTTAAGCCGTGATACGGGTTTTCATACATGCTGATGAAGCGCTTCATGCCATCGATGGTGCCCAGGACATTGGTGATGCCCTGATAGCCTTCCGGCGGCGTGCCCGGGTCCTGCGGATGGCAGGCGATGCGCACCTTGTTCTCGGCGGCGACCGGCACCACGCGCTTGAGGAAGTAATCGATGCGCTCCCAGAAGGCATCGGCGCCCACGACACCGGCCTTGGTCAGCGGCGGGTTCTTGGTCAGCGCGGCCTTGGCGTCCCACTTTTCATACACGGTGTCGCCGCGGCCCGGCACATGCTCGCTGCGCAACACGCCCAGCAGGCTCATATTGTATTTGATGGTCTTGATGCCGGTGGCGGCGCAGGTGCGAATGTGGTTCTGGAAGGCTTCGATGTCGCGGTCGCGCTGCGGGCTCTGCGCCAGCATGATTGCCGGATTCTTTTCGTCGTCGATGTGCGAGGAGGTCAGCAGCACGCTGTCCACCATGCCGACGTTCAGCTTCCACTTGGCCGCCAGGTCCAGCATCTTGCGCATTTCTTCGGGCGTCGGATACAGGCGGGTGGGATCGGTCACCACAGGGCTGGTGCAGATTTCGTCCACGCCATAGCGCGCAACCCAGGACGCGCTGCGTTCTGTGAGCGTGCCGAACTGATGACCCAGCTTGACCTTCAGCAGCGGCAGCTTGCCGCTGGCGCAGGAAGTGGCGCCCTTGCGCCATTGCTGCTGCTGCTGCGCTTGCGCACTAGAAATGCTGCTGGCTGCGGCCGCGGCCGCACCAGCGCTCGTGACGGAAAAGAACTTTCTGCGATCCATGAACGTCTCCCTTTTATTGTTGTGAAACCGGCTGCAATCCGGCTTTCAGGTTGGCATCGCGCCCCTTTGGGCCACGAAGGTCTTCCAGCATCGCCGCCGCGTCCATTGCGTTGTGCGCATCGGTGGCGACAGCGGCGGCATAGATGGTGGTCATCTGAAGCCCATCGGGCAGCGGCCAGACCGCGACGAGGCGATTGGGCAGCATCTCGCTGACCAGCGTGACGCCATACTGGGCGCTGCCATCGGCCACGGCGGCCGCGACGCCGGTGCCGTTTTTGGCCAGCACGGCCTTGGCGCGCACATCATTGCCGATGCCCAGTCTGTCGGCCTGCGACAAGAAGAACACGCCGGTGATGCCGCCGGATGCCGGGTCGACATACGAAATATTTCTAGCGGCCAGCAGGGTGGCTTTCACGGCCTCGGCACTGGCGATATCGGGTTTGGGCGCGTCCTTACGCGCGCCGATGCCCGCCACCATGCGGGCCAGGTTGCTGTGCGCGCCGGTGACTTTTCCGCTCTTGGCCAGATTGTCCATCACGGTGGTGGTGGCGATCACCAGATCGAATTTTTCGCCGGATTCCACGCGCTTCTGCACCCCGCCGGCGGTATCACTGACCACATCCACCTTGGCGCCGGTGCGGGCGGCATACTGGTCGGCCATCTGGCGTACCGGCATCGACATGCCCGCGCCGGTGAGGATTTTCAGGTCTTTGGCGCTGGCGCACAGGCATCCGGCCACAAGGATCAGCGACGCCGGAAGCAGAATGCGGTACATGCGGACCCCAGCCGCTTATGTGTTGTTGCGTGCGGCGCGCATGCGTTTTATCAGAGATAAAAGAGTGCGGAAAGCGAAGGGGCAGGGCATGAAAACAGGGTTTCTCGCAAGCGCAGCAATATCGCTGATGCTGCTGTCGGGCACGGCGCAGGCTGCGCCAGAATGGAATGTGATCCTGCTGGAAAAGGTGGTGGACCGCAAGCCGGACCAGACCTGGGCGAAGATCGGGCCCTATTGCGCCATCGCCACCTGGCTGAAAGTCACCTGTCAGGTGACCTCGGGCAACCAGCTCAGCGTCGGCACCAATCGCCGCCTGAACGGCAAGACCGACGAGATCATCGTGGCGCAGACACCGTATTCTTATACGTATGGCCAGCAGCCATCGGACATTCAGCCCGGCTCGCCGATCTATTATCACGGCACGCTGGCGGTGGAGCCGCTGGACCGTGGCCGCAAGACCAAGATCGTCTACACCCTGCTGTATGATCAGGCGCCGCTGGGCACGGCGGAAGCCAAGCTGGCCAATCGCGAGATGCGTACCAAGCGTTTCAGCGAAGCCCTCGACAATATGAAAGCCATGGCGGAAGCCCCGTAAGAGAAGAGAACATGATCGATATTTTGCAGTTGGTGCAGTTGCGTCCCGAAGTCCAGAAGGAACTGGCGGCGCGTTACCGTCTTCACGACAAGGCGGATTTTGACAAGGTGGCCGGCATTGTGCGCGGCGCCGTCACCAATGGTCATTCCGGCCCGCCGCCGGACATGATCGACCGCATGCCCAAGCTGGAAATCATTGCCTCGGCCAGCGTCGGCTATGACGGCATTCCGGTGGAATACGCCCGCACCAAGGGCATTCCTGTCACCAACACGCCTGATGTGCTGAATGACGACGTCGCGGACCTCGCCATCGGTTTGATGATCATGACCGCGCGCCGCCTGGTGGCGTCGGACGCGTATGTGCGCGCCGGGCGCTGGCTCAAGGAAGGCGACTACCCCCTGGCGCAGAAGGCCAGCGGCAAGCGCGTCGGCATTCTGGGCATGGGCCGCATCGGCAAGGAAATCGGCAAACGCGCCGAAGCGATGAACAACACGGTCTCCTATCACAGCCGCAATCCCGTGAAGGATGTGAGCTGGAAGCACTATCCCGACCTGGTGGAGCTGGCGAAGAACAGCGACTTCCTGATCGTGATTATCCCTTCGACACCCCAGACCCATAAGATCGTCAGCAAGGCTGTGATCGAAGCGCTGGGCCCGACCGGCATTCTGGTCAACGTCGCGCGCGGCGCGGTGGTGGATGAAGATGCGCTGCTGGACGCCCTGAAGGCGGGCAAGGTCGGCGGTGCGGGCCTGGACGTGTTCGTCAACGAGCCGACGGTGCCGACGGAATTCTTCGCCATGGACAATGTGGTGGCGCAGCCCCATGTCGGCAGCGCTACGCACGAAACCCGCCGCGCCATGAGCCAGCTGGTGCTGGACAATCTTGACGCGCATTTTGCGGGCAAGCCGTTGTTGACGGAAATTAAGTAATCTCACCATGGCCGGGTTTAACCCGGACATCTAACTTCCTTATCGCGCTTCGCGCATGGGATGGGCGGCTCAAGGCTGCCTATGGTGAAGTGGGTTTAGTGCACTAGCGCCGTCACGAGGTACAAGAATCCAGCGCCCGCCAGAGTCGATATCGTTGTTGAGGCACGCGGTCTTGCGCGGTGGCTTTCGGGTAAAAGCCCGCTGGCGCCGACGTGCAGGAAGAAGCCGCAGAAAAGCGCCAGCAACACCGCCAGCACACCCGGATCGGGGTGCGTGAACAGACTGGCGATGGCGCCCAGCATCGGCGCGGCCGCATCCACCGCCAGCCAGCGCAGCGCGAAATTCCGCGAGCCGCCGTTGCGCATCACCACATTCACGGTGTTGAGGCCGTCGGCGAAATCATGCGCCAGCACCGCGGCGGCGACGATCAGTCCGACTTCGTGCGAGTGCTGAAAGGCGATGCCCATGGCAAAGCCGTCCATCATGCTGTGAGCCGAGAAACTGGCGGCGCCGACCATGCCGCGCGCCGGATTGACCTGGCCCTGGCAATTGTGCCGCGCCACGGCGCGGTCCAGCAGCGTATATAAGAAGAAGCCCAGCGCCGCGATCGCCAGCAACTGTGCGGGATGATAAATGCCGGCACCCGCTTCCAGCGCCTCCGGTGCCAGGTCGAAAAACGCCACGCCGATCACCGCGCCCGCGCTGAACGCCATCACCAGCGGCAGCTTGTCGGCCAGCTTCAGCGCCAGCAGGCCGCCGATCATGGTCGCGGCGGATGCGGCCAGCGCAATAACGAGAATCAGGGAAGGCGTCATGGAAGGCCCGGGATTGGCGGCTTTGCTTTATCGCGGCCTGCCCTAGGGGGCAACCGGATCCACCGAAATCTCGTCAACGCCCACATCCACGACATGGTCATGGCCGCCCAAGATGATGCCCGCCACCGGCGCGACATCGCCATAGCCGCGGCCCCAGGACGAGGTGACATGGGTTTCGCTGACCAGCACATTGTTGGTGGGGTCCAGATCGACCCAGCCGAAGGGCGGTGACTAGACGCTGAACCAGGCATGGCTGGCATCGGCACCCAGCATGCGCGTCATGCCCGGCGGCGGCTGATTCAGCAGATAGCCCGAGACATAACGGGCGGGCAGCCCCAGGCTGCGCATCGCCGCGATGCCGGCATGCGCCAGATCCTGGCAGACGACGGCGCGGATTTCGAACACCCGGTCCACCGGCGTGCTGGCGTCGGTGACGGTGGTGTCGTAGCGGAAATCCTTGTGAATGCGATGCATCAATTCCATCGCGCCCGCCAGCATCGGGCGGCCCGGCGGAAAGCTCACCACCGCGTAAGCGGCAATGTCTCTCTCGAACTTCGTCATTGGGGAAACGAACATCACCGCCACGGCCAGCGCGAACAGCGGAATCGTTTTGCGGTTGCTGCGCAGATTTTCCAGCACGCCGCGCAGCAAGGCGAGATTGATGCGGCTCTCGCGATGCGCTTCTGCGTCGGCGTCGGGCGCCCATATGGGGTTGTCGGCTGTCATGAAAGTCCCGGTGATCGCGCCGATTTTGCCGCCCCAGTTATTAAAGCCGGCTTTGCAAACGGGAACCTTTTCTAAAATCCGCCTTCAAAAATTAACCAAAAATACAGTCGCCGCTCGCACAGGCGACTGTCCCAGTTTAGAACGTCCCATATCAGTACACGCGATCGCATGCCCCGCGACACGCTTCAAAGTTTGAAGGAGAGTGCTATGAGGGTATCTGTTTTCACGGCCGGCATTTTGCTGAGCAGCGCGTTGGTTTCCATCACAGCTTTGGCGACGGCCCCGGCCTGGGCCGATGGCAGCGGCGGCATCTGCGCCTGTGCAGAAAAGGCGAAAGCCAAGCCGGTTCAGCGCAGCAGGGCCCGCAAAGTTGTGCGCCGCGTGGCGGCACGCCAGAGCAACTACTATGATTATGGCTCGGCCGGCCGTTGGCAGAGCGAATGGCACGGCGAATGGCACGGCGAATGGCGCGTGGCGCCCAACATGGGCCCTGCCGCTTATGGCCCCCCCGCAGGGCGGCGGCTATTACGAAGAAGGCGCGGCCTATGGCCCGCCGCCAGATGACTTCGACGAAATGGCCGGCCTGCAGGTCGACCGTGGCGGCTGGAGCGGCGGCGTCGGCGGTGATCCCGCAGGCGGCGGCGGTGGTTTCGGCCAGCTGCACTTCGGCCAGAGCGGCAACCAGGAAAACGGCCCGACCTACAACAAATACAATCAGAGCTTCCAGTACAACCCGAGCGAGGCGGCGCCTTTCCGTCCGCGTCTGATGGGCGGGTTCGCGCCTCCGGCTAAGTAGCCCCCTCCGGTTTCAGCTTTCGCCAAGCTTCGCTTGGCACGCTGAAACCAACTCCCCCTCTTGTGCGCTTCGCGCACGAAGTTGGGGGGTGGGCCGGGGTCTCCCAAAGAATTTTCAGTTTGCCCCAACGCGTTGCGTGGCTTTGCCGCGTGGCGCGTATGGGCGTTTCAGAATGTGTGACTAGAAGGGTTCGTTCGCGCGGGAGGCGCGCTTTGCGACATAGCGCGGATGGTGCGTGAAGATCGCGAACGGGATCGACGCGACATAGACCAGCAGGCCGATGGTCATGGTCGCCCAGGGCCAGGCGAACAGCGCCGCCGCCAGAGCTGCGAAAACGATGCCTGCCAGAATGCGGTGCTGGCGCTGCAGCTTCATATATTTGATCGACGGTGTGGGCAGGCGGCTGACCATCAGTACCGACGTCACCAAAAGAATTATCAGCGACACCCAGGCATGCTTTATCACCGGATCGTTCCACTGGAACGAGACCAGCAGCGGCAGCAGCACCATGCAGGCGGCCGCCGGCGTGGGCAGGCCGGTGAAATAGGGATTGCCCTTGGTGGCGCCTTCGTCGCGCACGCTTTCGACATTGAAGCGCGCCAGGCGGATGGCGCCGCAGGCGCAGAAGATCAGGGCTGCGATCCAGCCCAGATGGTCCAGCTGTTCCAGGCTCCAGCGGTACATGATGATGCCCGGCGCGACGCCGAAGCTGACGAGGTCGGCCAGGCTGTCCAGCTGTGCGCCAAAGCGGCTGTCCGCGCCCAGCATCCGCGCGGCGCGCCCGTCCAGCATGTCCAGAATGCCGGCGCAGATGACGAAGCTGACCGCGATTTCCCACTTGCCGTCGATGGCAAAGCGGATGGCGGTAATGCCCGATGCCAGTGCCAGCAAGGTAATGGAACTGGGCACCAGCTTGCCGATGGAAATATCTTCCAGCCGCTCCAGCCGCGCCGCCACGATCTGGCGGGCGCGCTTGCGGCCGGAAATGCGGTCGGGCTGGTCCAGATTCATTTTAAACGAACCGCGCCAGCACAGTTTCGCCCGCAACGGTGGTGATGCCGGGCGTCACCAGAATTTCGGTGCCCTGCGGCAGATAGACATCGACCCGGCTGCCGAAGCGGATGATGCCGAACCGTGCCCCCCGCTTCACGCTTTGGCCTTGCGTCAGGTCGCAGACGATGCGACGCGCCACCAGACCGGCGATCTGCACAACCGCGAGATCGCGCGCGCCATCATCGCCTTCCGGGCGCAGCCGGATCGACATGCGCTCGTTGTGAATGCTGGCCTTGTCGAACGAGGCATTGAAGAACTTGCCCGGGCGGTACGACTTGGCGACCACCGTGCCGGAGACCGGATTGCGGTTCACATGCACGTTGAAGACGTTCATGAAGATCGAAAGGCGCTTGCGCGGGGCATCGCCCATGTCCAGTTCGGCGGGCGGCACCGCGTCGATGATGGGCAGCAGCTTGCCGTCGGCGGGGCAGATGATCAGGCCCGCGACATCGGGCACGGTGCGCTCAGGGTCGCGGAAAAACGCGATGCACCAGATGGTGATGGGCAGCAATGCGCAGCCGATCCAGGCGGAGAACAGGAAGGCAAGCAGGTTCACGCCCGCGAACAGGGCGATAAAGGGATAGCCTTCTTTGTGGATCGACATGGTGCAGCTTTCCAAACGCAAAAGGGGCAGCCGGCTGTTGCGGCGGCTGCCCCTCGCGGAACGCGTAAACTATATCAGGCGCTGCGGTTGCCCGTGAAGGGGAATGAGCCGAACGAGCCGGCCTTGACGCTGCCGGACAGTTTGTCGCCGTCCACCGTGCCGGCGAAATCCAGCGTCATGGGCATGGGCGAGCTGATCTTGGCCGACCAGGTCAGGTTGTTGCCATCCACCTTGCCGTTTTCCAGCGGGCCGGACCCCTGGGCGGCGGCCTGCGTGCCGGTCAACGTGTCGCCGCTGGTGGCGAGGTCCAGCGTGGCTTTTTGCGCGCCCATCGGCGAATTGATGGCGATTTCCCACTTTCCGTCCACGGCCATGGTCTTGTTCCTCCTGCGGTTTAATCGGCATCTAAGGATGCCATAGACGGGTGCGCAAGAGGGCTGTAGATGTCTCGCCAACATGTCACGCAAAACTATCATATTGCCCAAAGGTCGCCGCGCCCGCGGCGGCTCGCCCTGGATTTTCTCCAACGAAATTCGCATGGATGAAGTTGCCAAATCCATCGCCCCCGGCGCGGTGGTCAATGTGCGGGGCGAGGATGGCCGCGCCTTTGGCACCGGCTATTTCAATCCCAAGAGCCTGATCGCGGTTCGGCTGTTGGCCGAGGAATGCGATGTGGCGATTGATGCTGCGTTCTTCGCGGAACGGCTCAAGCGTGCCCTGACGCTGCGCGAAGCCTTTTATGACAAACCTTTCTATCGGCTGTTCCACGCCGAAGGTGATGGCGTGCCGGGTCTGGTGATTGACCGTTTCGACGACACGCTGACGGTGCAGATCGGCACCGCCGGCATGGAGAAGCAGCAGGAAGCGATCATGATGGCGCTGGAGCAGGTGCTTAAGCCTAGGACGGTCCTGCTGCGCGCCGACTCTCCCAGCCGGTCGCTCGAAGGCCTCGACCCCTATGTGAAGATGGCCAAGGGCGAAGGCCACCGTATCGCGGTGGAAGAAAATGGCGTGCGCTATATCGCCGATCTTCAGGAAGGCCAGAAGACAGGCTGGTACTACGACCAGCGCGACAACCGCGCCTTCATCGCCACCCTCGCCAAGGGCAAGAGCGTGCTGGACGCCTATTCCTATACCGGTGGTTTCGGCATCGCCGCCGCAAAAGCGGGCGCCAAGGAAGTTGTCTGCCTGGATTCCTCTGCGCCGGCGTTGGCGCTGGCCGAAGAAAGCGCCCGCGCCAACGGCGTTTCCATTCAGGCGGTGAAAGCCGATGTGTTCGAGGAACTGGAACGGCTAAAAACCGCCGCCGAAAAATTCGACATCGTGGTGGCCGATCCGCCGCCCTTTGTGAAATCCAAGAAAGACCTGGAGCCGGGGGCCAAGGCTTATCGCAAGCTGGCGCGCCGGGCGGCCGATGTCACGGCGCCGGGCGGCTTTCTGCTGATCGCCTCCTGCTCGCATAATATCCCGCCCGAACGTTTCGCGGCGGAATGCGCGCAGGGCCTGCTGCGTGCCGGGCGCCGCGCCGCCCTGTTACGGCAGGCGGGCGCAGGCGCGGATCATCCGGTACATCCGTTGCTGCCGGAATCAGCCTATCTTAAGGTGCTGGTCTACGCTTTAGATTGAAACTTGGGTTCCCAGCTCGACCACGCGATTGGTCGGCAGGTGATAGAAGCGCGCGGGCGACAGCGCCGCGCCGGCGATGGCGCGATAGAGGCGGTTGCGCCAGACGCTCAGCTCGGACCGTTCTGCCGGCACCAATGTCTCGCGGCCGATAAAGAAGGTCGCGGTATCCACATCCAGAGCCAGCCCGAAGCGGCGGGCATCTTCCAGCGCCCGGGGGACGTCCGGCGTCTCGTAGAAACCATGGTGAATCTTGACGGTGTAGAAGCCCTTGCCGAGCTTTTCGACTTCAAGGCGCTGAGCGGCCGCGACAAACGGCGCGTCCTCGACCACCACATTCACGATCACCACCCGCTCATGCAGCACCTTGTTGTGCTTGAGATTGTGCAGCAGGGCGCCGGGCACGATATCGGTGCGCGACGACAGGAAGACGCCCAGCCCCGCGACGCGGGTGGTGCTCTTGTCGGCGCGCTCCAGGAACAGCGACAGCGGCATGGATTCGCTGCGTACCTTTTCCAGATGCACGCGGCGACCGCGGCGCCAGGTCTCCATCACGATGAAAACGGCGAAGGCGATCAGCAACGGCAGCCAGCCGCCTTCGGGAATTTTTAGGGCGTTGGAGATGAAGAAGATCAGGTCGCTGGCTCCCATGGCGCCGAACAGCCCGACCACCAGCCATGGCGCCCAGCGCCACTGCCTGCGTGCCACGATGCCGGCATTGAAGGCGTCGATCACCATTACGCCCGTCACCGCGATGCCATAAGCGGCAGTCAGAGCATCGGAATTCCGGAAGAGCAATACGATCAGCACCACGCCGATGCACAGGATCAGGTTCATCCGCGGCACGTAAATCTGGCCGTAGTCGGTGGCGCTGGTATGACGGATTTCCATGCGCGGCAGCTGGCCCAGCTGCACGGCCTGTTGGGTCATGGAGAAGACGCCGGTGATCACCGCTTGTGACGCGATGATTGCGGCCAGGGTTGCCAGCAAGACCATCGGCATATGCGCCCAGTGCGGCACGACCGAAAAGAAAGCGTGTTCGGCATCGGCGGGATTGCGCAGCAGGGCTGCGCCCTGGCCGAAATAATTCAGCAGCAGCGCCGGCAGCGCCACCAGGAACCAAGCCAGCTGGATCGGCCGCCTGCCGAAGTGGCCCATATCGGCATAGAGCGCTTCGCAGCCCGTCACGGCCAGAACTACCGCGCCCAACGACACAAACGCCACCCAGGGTTCTTTGAGGAACATCAGCACCGCGTACCAGGGGTTTATCGCGGCCAGGATGGAAGGGTTCTGGATCAGCGAAGCCAGGCCAAAACCGCCCAGCGCGATAAACCACAGCAGCATCAAGGGGCCGAACAATTTTCCCAGTCTGTGGGTGCCGCGGCTCTGGATCAGGAACAGGCCGAGCAGGATGGCCAGGGCCAGCGGCACGATCAGATGCTCGAACGCGTTGCTGTCAACATTGAGACCCTCTACCGCCGACAGCACGGTGATGGCCGGCGTCAGCATCCCGTCGCCGAAGAACAGCGCCAGGCCGACAAGGGCACCGATGCCGATCAGGTTTTTGGTGCGGCGGGTCAGCCCCGATGAACGATGCGCCAGCGCCGCCAGCGCCAGGGTGCCGCCTTCGCCGTCATTGTCGGCGCGCATGATGATCATGACGTATTTCACCGTCACCACCAGGATCAGCGCCCAGAAGATCATCGAAAGCGAACCCATCACGGCGATGTGATTGGGAACGCCGCCCTGGGTGGCCAGCACGGTGGCCTTCAGGGCGTAAAGCGGGCTGGTGCCGATATCGCCGAGCACCACCCCCAGCGCCCCTAGGGTCAGGCTCCCAATTTTGCCCTTATGCGATTTGTCGCCCCCCGCGGGCGCGCCATCACTTTGCGCCACCGGTTTACCCAGCGGATGCGGCGTCAGGCCGCCCATGTCAGACGCGTGGCTCACGAGGTGATCTGCATGAAAGGAAAACGCGGCCCCTGCATTCTGGTTTTGCCACATTGGTGTGGCCTGCGCGGCGGGACCATATGCCCGCCCGCCGCCCGCTCAAAGAGGGGAGGAGCAGAATAGCGCAGTTTTGCGCAAATATCTGCTGGGGCTAGTTTATTTCGCTGACCAGGGCCCGGATGCCGGGATTGCCGCCGCCCAGCCGCGCCATCAGATCGGGCCGATCCTCGTCGTCACCGACATTGCTGCCGGACCCGATGAAGCCACGCACCGGATAGACCTTGCTGCCCCAGCCGCTGGTCTTGATGTTGTAGACCCGCACTTGTGACCAGTCATTGTCGGCACTGACGTCCAGCACCGGATTGTTCACATAGATCGAACCGTCATTGAGCCAGTTGGCGTGATCAACGCGAATTTCGCGCGCCGACACCAGGTTGCGTACCACCGCGACATGGCCGCGCTCGGCCCCGGCATAATCATGCAGCACCATGACCGTGCCATTTTCGGGCGCGGAACCGCGCGGATACTTGCCCTCTGCCTTGTCCCACCAGGTATAGGCGTCGCCGAAAATCTTGACCTTGGAATGCTCGCGCACATACGGCACGCATTGCAGCGGCTTCTGGTTCTCATTCTGCACGACGCTGCGGCCGGTCTTGCGTGGCATCTCGCTATACTCCATCGGGGCGCTGGCACAGCCTTCCAGGCCGAGCGCCAGCAACGCCACGATGGCTAATTTTGCGCTTGTTCTCATTTCCCGCTTCAATTTTTGCCCGGCCGAACGCTAAAGCACCCCGCACAAAGAATGGGTTAGGGCGAAGGGCCGGATTTGAATGATTAGAAGGCGCGGGAATTCTTTAAGATGTTGTTAATAAGGGCGCGCCGCGCCAGGCCCGGTCTTTATTCGCCCGGGGTGATCTTCTGGCGGGCCGGCTTGGGCGACCCCGCCGCGCCCATGGCGCCGATGGAAACCAGCCCCGACACCGCAAAGAAGAAAAACAGCGCGTTCCAGTTGGATTCCGCAAAGGCGAAAGCCGGCAGCAACAGGCCGACGATCAGTTCCGGTGCGCCGCGCCAGCCGCCCTTCTGGATTTCGCCGGCCCGGGTGGTACGGTTGAAGTCCATGCGGCTCGAGAAGAAGGCTTCGAAAGTGGCGCGGGTATTGGCCAAGATCAGGCCGGACGGAAACACCACTGCCAGCAGCAGCGACGGCACCAGCCGGGCTTCGCGATGGCGTTCCAGCATGCGCTGGCCCAGATACAGGTAGCCGATCGAGGAAAAGATGCCGAGCACGGTGACCAGAAGGCCGAGGCCGGCAACGCCGGGATAATAGACTACGCCCATATACATCAGGGTCAGCGAGATCATGGCGCTGGCGAAGGCCAGCATGTAGAAGGCGAACTGGCACATCTGCATCGTCATCGCTGCCTTCTTCCACAGCGGCAGGGCGCTGCCCCAAAGCTGCGGCAGAAGCTTGCGCGCGACCTGGGCATGGCCCTTGGTCCAGCGCGCCTGCTGCGCCCGCCAGGCGGCGGCGGTCTGTGGCAGTTCACCCGGCACCACCAGGTCCGACACCATGGCGCCGCGCCAGCCCTGCATCATGCAGCGCATGGAAAGGTCCAGATCCTCGGTCAGTGTGTCGCCGGTCCAGCCGCCGCCCTGTTCGATGGCGGTATGACTCCACACACCGGCGCTACCGTTAAAAGACAGCGGCATGCCGGCGCGAAACCGCGCTTCCTGTTCGACGGCGAAGTGGGAGTCCAGCAGCAAGCCCTGCACGCGCGTCAGCCAGTTGGCGGTGCGATTGGCATGGCCCCAGCGCGACTGGACAAAGGCCAACCCGCTGTCGGCGACCAAGACAGGAACGGTGCGATGCAGGAAATCGCGCGGCGGCACGAAATCGGCATCCAGCACCGCCACGAAGGGCGCGTCGGAATGGGCCAAGCCGAAGGCCAGGTTGCCGGCCTTGAAACCCTTGCGGTCGCCGCGGCGAAGAATGTGGAAATTGATATCGTCCGGCACCACCGCGCGCACGGCGGCGGCAAGCGCCTCGTGACCATCGCGGTCACCATCATCCAGAAGCTGGATGGTCAGACGATCCTTCGGCCAGTCCATGCGCGCCGCGGCCGCGGCCACGCGCACCGCCAGGTGGCCTTCATTGCAGACCGGAAGCTGCACCAGCACATGCGGCAGTTCGGCTTCGGTTAGCTCGGCGCGGTGCAGCTTGGGGCTTTTGCGGAAAACGCGCACCCAAGCCAGTCCAGCCAGCTGAATGGACAGGGTGCAGACCAAAATCAGAATCAGACAAAGGGCCGATTGCAGGAATATAGAAAGACCGTACATGGCGATCGTTCAGGCCCCCAGAAACCCGTTATTGGACCGGCGCGCTGGCCGGGCTACGGCCCATGTTTGAGCCTGTTCAGCCGTTGTGTACCGAACAGGGGCGAACTTCCACTGGCCGGAGGCCTTTAGCAAGAGGGTGCAGTGCAAAATGACCCTTTGCCTTTGGGGAAGCCCCGCAAATTCAAGGTCCTGCGAACAGGAACCCGTCAACTAAGCCGCCGTCGGAACTGGGATTTGGCGATCCCCCTTGCTATATTAGCCGGACTAACCGCGAGGGGCGCGGACAGGAGCTTGTAATGACCCATGTGACTGCTTTTTCCCGTCTTCTGGCTCGGGGGCAGGTTCTGACCCTGGGGTTGAGCCTGGCCCTCGGCTTGGCCGGGTGCATGATACCTACCCCCTATGCGCCGCGCCTGGAGGGCCGGGCCACCGGCTATACCGACCGGGCGCTGACCCAGAACCGCTACCGCGTCACCTTCACCGGCAACACCGCCACGCCGCGCGAAACCGTCGAAACCTTCCTTTTGCTGCGCGCCGCCGAAGTGACGCGGGCCGGGGGCGCGAACAATTTCATGTTCGACACCCGCAACACCAGCGCCAACACCACCGTGCAGACGGTGCCCTATGGTCCGCCGCCCGATCCCTTCTGGGGCTATCGCCGCGGCTTCGGCTATTGGGGTGGCTGGGGCTTCCCCTATGACCCGATGGTGGATGTGGTGGTGCGGACCAATTACGACGCCTATGCCGAGATCGTGCTTCTGACGCCCGAACAGGCGGCCATGGAGCCACGGTCGCTGAATGCGCAGGATGTGATCGCGCGGCTGGGGCCGGAGGCCGCACCTAAGCCGGCGACTTAACCCGCAGCACGAAAGCGCTATAGCCGTCACGCGAGGCCACGCTTTCCACGGCGTGGCCTTCGCCGTGACACATATGCGGGATGTCCACTACCGCCATCGGATCGTCGGCCAGCACGGTCAACACGGCATCAGGCGGCAGCTGCGTCAGTTTTTTCTTCGCCAGCAGCGCCGGCAGCGGGCATTTCAGGCCTCGAAGGTCCAGTGCCTCATCCATGCCCATATCTTGATTAGAACGGGTGCCAGGCTCAAGCTGTGAATCGGGAGAAGCGGGCATGAGCCTGACAAGCGCGATAAGACGCGAAGCGTTCCACATCGCCACGATTGTGCGCACGCTGTGGTTGCTCCGGCTGGTCAAGCCCAACGCGACACGCAGCATCGTGGACATCGTGGAAGCGCAGGCCAGGAAGTGCCCCGGCAATGTGGCGATCTATTGCCTCGACCATGCCATGACCTATGCGCAGATGGATGTGCGCGCCAACCGCTATGCTCATTGGGCGCTTTCGGCAGGACTGGGTCGCGGCGATTGCATCGCGCTGCTGATGGAAAATCGTCCCGACTATATCTGCGCCTGGCTGGGGATGTTAAAGGTTGGTTTGCAGGTGGCGCTGATCAATACCAACCTTCAGGGTGCTGCCCTGGCCCATTCTATCGCCATTTCCGGCGCCCGGTACGCCATCGTCGGCGCGGAGCTGGAGCAGAATTTCCGCGAGGCGCCGTTTGAAACTCGGCCGGCGGAGTGGATAGAGGGCGATAATGGCAATCTCAGCGCGGCACTGGCGACCATGCCCGAAGCCTCGCCCGGCAAGCAGCATCGCGCCGGCGTCACGCTGAAGGATCGCGCCTTTTATATCTATACCTCCGGCACCACCGGCATGTCCAAGGCGGCCAATTTCAGCCATCTGCACATGATGTTCATGATGAGCGGCTTTGTCGGGGCGCTGCGGCCACGCGAAAGCGACCGCATCTATGATCCCCTGCCGCTTTATCACTCCACCGGCGAGGTCTGCGCCGTCGGCATCGCGTTTTTGCGGGCGCGGCGCTGGTGTTGAAGCGCAAATTCTCGGTGCATGAGTTCTGCCCGACATCCACAAATACGGCGCCACCATGTTTGAATATATCGGCGAGCTGGCGCGCTATCTGCTGAACGCCCCACCCTCGCCGCTGGACCGCGGCCACAAGGTCCGCGCCATCACCGGCAATGGCCTGCGGCCCGAGGTCTGGCGTGAATTCCAGAACCGCTTCGCCATTCCGCGCGTCGTGGAATTTTACGGCTCTACCGAAGGCAATGTCTCGATGCTGAATTACGACGGCACCGTGGGTGCGGTGGGCCGGGTGCCGGAGTATCTGGAATGGCTGCTGCCCAGCCGGGTGATCCGCTTTGACGTGGAAAGCGAAATGCCGGTGCGCAGACCCGATGGGCTGTGCGTCGAATGCGAACCCGATGAAGTGGGCGAAGCCATTGGCGGCATCTCGGCCCGCGCCGGACGCGGCTTTGAGGGCTACAGCAACAAGGCCGACAGCGACAACAAAATCCTGCACGACGTCTTCAAGCGCGGCGATGCCTGGTTCCGCACCGGCGACCTGATGCGGCGCGACGGTCATGGCTATTTCTATTTTGTCGACCGCGTCGGCGACACTTTCCGCTGGAAGGGCGAGAATGTTTCCACCGGCGAAGTGGGCGAGGCGCTAGCGGCGGTGCCCGGCATTCTGGAAGCCAATGTCTATGGCGTGATGGTACCGGGCGTGGACGGCCGCGCCGGCATGGCCTCGCTGGCGGTGAATGGCGTTTTCGCGCTCGACGATCTGCCGCTGTGGCTGAAGGGTAAGGCCGGCGGACATGCCGGCCGAACGCTGGCGGCGTATGCGCGGCCAATTTTCCTGCGCCTGGCGCCCAACATCGTCGTCACCGGCACCTTCAAGCAGCGCAAGTTCGATCTGGTGTGCGAGGGCTTCGATCCGGTCGCGATATCCGATCCGCTCTATTTTCGGGATCCCGCCAGCAGCAAGTATGAGCGCCTGACAAAGGAGCGTTACGCCGATATCGTTGAGGGGCGGGTGAAACTATAGTTCCGCAAACCAATAACTTGCGATACCGCGCGCAAGCGGGAATCCATATCTTCACCGGACCTCAGCCAAAGATGGATACCCGCTTGCACGGGTATGACAATGAAGATCAGGAAAAGTCTTTCACCAAAGCTGCGCGCGCTTCCTCGCCGAGCACCGCCATATGCCCGTAATGCTTGTGGCTGACGCCCAGCACCACCCGCTCGAACCCGTTTTTGAAATGCACGATCTGGTCGGCGGTGAGCCTGAAGCGCAGCCAATGGACCGATGAGGTCTTGCCGTCCGGCGTGGTGCGGTCGTCATACTCAGTCGGTGTAGCGCGGATCACATCACCGCCGATCTCCAGGAACACGGCTTCCTCGATGCCGCCCAGTGTCAGCAGGGTGGCGTTGCGCCGGTTGCCGTCCTCGATTTCCAGCATCAGGGTGGCAATCAGTTCCTCGCCCTGCGGGATCAGCGGATTGTAGGCCGCCAGTTCGCCCGTGATCTGCTCCTCGCCGCCTTTTTCGATGCGCAGCATTTCCTGCACTTGCAGCCACATGGTGGCGTAATTCTCGAAATAGAAGGTGGCGAACGGCCCGACCTCGATCCGCCGCTGTTTCTTCATGGGGATCAGATTGGCTTTCAGCGACTTGCGCTGCTGGTCATACTCGGCAGCCGGAAGAATGTCGGCCGGTATGATCTTGCGTTGGGTCTCGGGCATGTCGCTATTCTTTTTTGAGGCCGAAGGCGCGGGCCATGATCTGAATGGGATGTTCTGGTTCGCGCGCCTGTGTCTGGGTATGCGCCACGATGTGCTGCGCCGCCAGCGGGCAGTCCGACACGATATGGCCGCGCGCCTGAGTGTTGGCGGCGCGGAACACGGCGCGGCCCACCTTCACCCCGACATCGTGGGTCGGCTTTACCACCCCGAAAGTGCCGCCATGGCCGGAGCAGCGTTCGATCACATCCACCGGCGTGCCGGGAATCATTTTCAGCATTTCTGCCGCCTTGGGACCCATATTCTGGGCGCGGGCGTGACAGGCCAGATGCACGGTGACGCCTTCGGGCAGGGGCGTCATGCCGCCCGGCAACCCATCCTTCTTGGCGACGTCCACAACATATTCGTCAATGTCGAAGGTGTGATCGGCGATCCTGCGGATATTCTCGTCATCCGGCGAAATCAGCGCCCATTCGAATTTCAGCATCAAGCCGCAGGACGCGGTCAGCGCCACGATGTCGTAGCCCTGGTCGATCAGCTTCACCAATTCCTTTGAAACCTTTGCGGCGTTGCTGGCGACGCGCGCCAGTTCGGCCTGTTCCAGGAAGGGCATGCCGCAGCAGCCGGGATAGGCGACGGCCGTCTCCACCCCTATATGATTGAGCACGGCACGCGCATCCATGCCGGTTTCGGGCTTGTTGTAGTTGACGAAGCAGGTGGCATAGAGCGCAGCCTTGCGCTTGCCGAAGGCGGGCGCGCTCTGGTTCACCACGCTTTCGCGATGCTTGTCAGCCGACACAAAAGTGCGGGAATGGAATTTGGGCAGCGGCGCCTTGGCGTCGATGCCGGCGACCGCCTCCATCACCGGGCGCGTCAGCTTGTTGTCCTTGTCGCTGGCCCAGTTCACCAGCGGCGCGATCGGGCGTGCCAAGGCACCGTTGCGATCCATTTCAGCCAGCTGGCGCTGGACGAAATCCTTGTTGCCGTTTTTGGCCTCGACAAAACGGTGCCGCAGCATCAGATGCGGGAAATCC
Source organism: Rhizobium sp. Q54 (assembly GCA_945860165.1). Taxonomy (GTDB): domain Bacteria; phylum Pseudomonadota; class Alphaproteobacteria; order Micropepsales; family Micropepsaceae; genus Rhizomicrobium. The sequence continues at coordinate 142,208 of CAMAPL010000004.1, read as the reverse complement.
AGCATGAAGGGATGCGGCGGCACGTAAGGGCATTTGGTCATGAAGCACATGTCGCAAAGCGTGCAGGCTTCGACCACCGGCTTGAAATCTTCGCTGGCCAGATGCTCGACCTCTTCCTGCGGGCTGTTGTCGATCAGATCGAACAGGCGCGGAAAGGAATCGCACAGATTGAAGCAGCGGCGGCAGCCATGACAGATGTCGAAGACGCGGCGCATCTCCGCATCCAGCTTCGCCGGATCGGCGAAATCCGGCTCCTGCCATTTGATGATTTCGCGGGTGGGGGCGTCGAGGCTGCCTTCGCCGGTCATGACATTCCTTGTCATTCCCGGCCTCGCGCCGCGCCGTCAGGCGCGGCGCGAGGGGAAGGGAATTCAGGTATTTATGTGCTTAAATGAAAAAAACTGGCTCCCTTTCCCTCGCTGCTGGTCGCAGCTCGCCGGAGATGACATCGCGCTTGGGCGCGATGTCACTTCCCCAGCGTGTCGAGGGCTTTCTGGAAACGGCCGGCATGGCTCTTCTCGGCTTTCGCCAGGGTCTCGAACCAGTCGGCGATTTCGTCAAAGCCTTCGCCGCGCGCGGTCTTGGCCATGCCCGGATACATGTCGGTATATTCGTGAGTCTCGCCCGCGATGGACGCCTTCAGGTTGGCGTCGGTGGCGCCGATCGGTTCGCCGGTGGCCGGATCGCCGACTTCTTCCAGATATTCCAGATGGCCGTGGGCGTGGCCGGTTTCGCCTTCCGCGGTGGAGCGGAACACGGCGGCGACATCATTGAAGCCTTCGACATCGGCCTTCTGCGCGAAATAGAGATAGCGGCGGTTCGCCTGGCTTTCGCCCGCGAAGGCCTCTTTGAGATTTTCCCAAGTCTTGGTGTCTTTAAGTGCGGGCATGCGCCTCTCCATGAAACTTTCGGCGCAAAGACTGTTCCTCGCGGACAGGGCTGTCAACGGGATTAGAATGATTCTAAACTGTGAGAATGACTCGCAGGAAGGAGGCTTTAACGCCTAGGTGCGCCTGACGCGCACGACCACATCAACGCGGTCTATAGAAAGACCCGGCGGCGGCGCGGGAACGCCCGCCACTGCGATGGTTTCTCCCGGAATGTCGATCAGCATGCCTTCGCTCTCCAGGAAGAAATGCTGATGGTCGCCGGTATTGGTGTCGAAATAGCTGCGCGCTGCATCCACGATCACCTGGCGCAGCAGGCCGGCTTCGGTGAACTGGTGCAGGGTATTGTAGACGGTGGCGAGGGATACTTTCACGCCCGCGCCCGTCACTTCGTCATGCAGGCTTTCCGCCGTGACATGCCGGTCGCAACTCTTGAAAAGCAGGCCGGCCAGTTCCACCCGCTGGCGGGTGGGACGAAGTCCGGCATGGCGCAGCTTGACCGTGCCCTTGCCCTTTTCGCGCAAAGTCTTACCCATGGGGCGGGTTCCTTTTGGGTTGCCGACAACCTGTCTGGTTGTCGGCAACCCTGCTAAACTACCGTAATATATATGTTAGAACGCTTCTAAGCAACAAGGGACGTTTCGCGGTAGCCCATCTTCTGCTTTTCGGGTAGGGAACCCGAACGGAAACGCCTGAGTTTTCAAGGAATAGGATAAGGAATAGGATAAAGTGGACCAGCCGTTGCGGAAATCCAGTTTTGACCTTCAGGGCCTCCTGGCCTGTGCCCGTGGCGACCTTTTCGGTCCCGGCAATGCTCAGCTGCCCATGCCCCCCATGCTGATGTTCGACCGCATCACCTCCATCACCGCGGATGGCGGCGACGCCGGCAAGGGCGAGATCATCGCCGAGTTTGACATCAATCCTGACCTCTGGTTCTTCAAATGCCATTTCGAAGGCGATCCGGTCATGCCGGGCTGCCTGGGGCTGGACGCACTGTGGCAGCTGGTTGGCTTTTTCCTGGGCTGGATGGGTGGCCAGGGTCGTGGCCGCGCGCTGGGCGTGGACGAAGTGAAGTTCACCGGCATGGTGCTGCCCACCGCCAAGAAGATCACCTATGTCATCAATCTAAAGCGCGTGATCATTCGCAAGCTGGTATTGGGCATCGCCGACGGCGTCATGAAGGTGGATGGCAAAGTCATCTATGAGGCCAAGAGCCTGCGGGTCGGCCTGTTTACCGATACGGCTGCCCTGGCGCAGGGTGCGCCCGCCTCCGCCTGAACGCCTGATAGAGGATAACTATGAGAAGAGTGGTCGTTACCGGCCTCGGCATCGTGTCTTCCATCGGCAACAATGCCGATGAAGTCACCGACTCGCTGCGTCACGCCCGTTCAGGGATCGTTGCGGCGGAAGATTATATCCGGCTGGGCTTTCGTTCGCAGGTGCATGGCAGCCTGAAGATCAATCTCGACGAAGTGGTCGACCGCCGCGCGCGGCGCTTCCAGGGCGACAGCGCCGGCTATTGCTGGGTGGCGATGAACCAGGCCATCGCCGATGCCGGATTGCTGGAAGGCGTCGTGTCCCATCCCAAGACCGGCCTGATCGTCGGCTCGGGCGGACCCAGCACCAAGGCCATTGTCCAGGCCGCCGATATCACCCGCCAGAACAATTCGCCCAAGCGTGTCGGGCCTTTCGCAGTGCCCAAGGCGATGTCGTCCACCATCAGCGCCAACCTGTCCACCTGGTTCAAGACCAAGGGCTATAATTATTCCATCTCCAGCGCCTGTTCGACGTCCGCCAACTGCATTGGCAATGCCTATGAACTGATCCAGTGGGGCAAGCAGGACGTAATGTTCGCGGGTGGCGGCGAGGAACTGGATTGGACGCTCAGCGAATTGTTTGACGCGATGGGCGCCATGTCGTCCAAGTATAACGCCTCGCCCGAAAGCGCGTCGCGCGCCTATGACCTCAACCGCGACGGCTTCGTGATTTCCGGCGGCGGCGGCATCCTGGTCATGGAAGAGTTGGAACACGCCAAGGCGCGGAGCGCCAAGATCTATGCCGAACTGGTGGGCTATGGCGCCACCGCCGATGGCGCCGACATGGTCGCCCCGTCAGGCGAGGGCGCGGTGCGCTGCATGCAGCTGGCGCTGGAGAATGTGAAGGCGCCGGTGGATTACATCAACCCGCACGCCACCTCGACGCTGGTCGGTGACATTCCCGAGATCAACGCGATCAAGACCGTGTTCGGCGCCACGACGCCGCCGATCAGCGCCACCAAGTCGCTCACCGGCCACAGCCAGGGCGCGGCCGGCGTGCATGAGGCGATCTACACATTGCTGATGATGCAGAACAGCTTCATCTGCGAAAGCGCCAATATCCAGACCCTCGACCCTGCCGTCGAAGGTGCAAATATCGTGCGCCAGCGCATCGACAACGCCCAGATCAATGTCGCCTTGTCGAACAGCTTCGGCTTCGGCGGCACCAATGCCTCGCTGGTCTTCCAGCGCTTTGAGAAGTGATGTCCCAGAATGGAACAGAAAACTCCGCGGGATCACATTATGGCTGAGGCCAAAACGGGATTGATGGCCGGCAAGCGCGGCCTGATCATGGGGGTGGCGAACGACCATTCCATCGCCTGGGGCATCGCCCAGACCCTGTCGTCCCAAGGGGCCGAGATTGCCTTTACCTATCAGGGCAACGCCCAGGCCAAACGGTTAAAGCCGCTGGCGGCCTCTATCGGCTCGTCCATCGTGCTGCCCGCCGATGTCGAAAGCGACGAGCAGCTCGACACCGTCTTTGCCACCATCAAGGAGGAATGGGGCGGCCTGGACTTCCTGGTCCACTCCTTGGCCTTCTCGGACCGCGACGAATTGAAGGGGCGCTACGTCGATACCAGTCGCGCCAATTTCGCCAGAAGCCTCGATATTTCCTGCTATTCCTTCACCGCCGTGGCCCAGCGCGCTGCATCGCTAATGCCCAGGGGCGGTGCGCTAGTCACGCTGACCTATCTGGGCGCCCAGCGCGTCATGCCCAACTACAATGTCATGGGAATTGCAAAAGCCGCGCTGGAGGCAAGCGTGCGCTATCTCGCCGCCGATCTGGGCCGTGACAATATCCGGGTCAACGCCATCTCGGCCGGCCCGATGCGCACCCTGGCGGGCGCGGCGGTGGGCGATGCCCGCACCGTGTTCAAATGGAACAAGGCGCACGCGCCGCTCAAGAGAACCGTGGACCTTAACCATGTCGGCAGCGCGGCATTGTATTTGCTTAGTGACCTGGCAGGTGGTGTCACCGGCGAAATTCATTTCGTCGACTCCGGCTTCAACGTGATCGGCATGCCGCCGACCGCGGATCTGAACGGATGGACTCCGCCCGAAAATGGCCAGGAGCATCCCGATGGACGTGCGGATTCATGACGTATTTTTGGCGACAGCGCTGACGCTGGCCGCCGCAACACCTGTGCTTGCCAATTGGCAGAGCCAGGCTTCCGATCCCGATATTGATCGGCTGGTGCAATTGCCCCAGACCCGCGCCCGCGCGCTTGCCGACGCGCAAAATGGCGAGGGCCGCGGCGACTGGCGCGCCATCCCGCGCGTGATGCAGCCCGAGGGCCGCGACATTCCCGCCAATGCCATGATCGGCAACTGGCGCTGCCGCCAGATCAAGCTGGGCGGCATAAGTTCCTACATGGTCTATGACCAGTGGTTCAGCTGCCGCATCCGTCCCCACAATGGCGGACTGGTGTTCGAGAAGCTGAATGGCAGCCAGCGCATGGCGGGCTTCCTCATATCCGGAAAAGGGCGCCTGGGTGTATCTGGGCGCGTCTTCGGTGCGCGGCGAGCCGTGGGACAATTATTCGGGCCGAACACCGTCGATCGGCGCGGCGGTGACACCGGATGACCAGATCGGCCTGCTGACTGGCATCGGCAACAATCACCTGCGGCTGGAAATTCCGGCGGTGCAGGAGTCGTTGCTGGATGTGGTGGAGTTGGTGCGGTAGCTACTGTTGTCATTCCCGGCGAACAGCGGCTAAGCCGCTGTGAGGGAAGGGTATCCAGCTGCTAAAGACCCTCCCCCTCGGGTTGCTTCCGCAACGCTCGGCCGGGAATGACAGTGAGGTTAGGCCCGCTTCTTCGCCGCTTCCGCGAACCGCTCGAACAGATAGTGCGAGTCCATCGGTCCCGGTGACGCTTCGGGGTGATACTGGACGCTGAACACGTCCTTGCCCTCGACGGCAATGCCGCAATTGGTGTCGTCGAACAGTGAGACATGCGTCTCCGTCACGCCCTTGGGCAGGCTTTCGCGGTCCACCGTGAAGCCGTGATTCATCGAAACAATCTCGACCTTGCCGGTGGTGAGATCCTTGACCGGATGATTGGCGCCGTGATGGCCCTGCGCCATCTTTCGCGTCTTGGCGCCCAGCGCCAGGCCCAGCATCTGATGGCCCAGGCAGATGCCGAACACCGGCACGCCGGATGCGATCAGGCCCTGGATGGTGGGAATGGCATAGGCGCCGGTCGCCGCCGGATCGCCAGGACCGTTCGACAGCAGCACGCCATGCGGCTTGTGCTTTAGGACATCGTCGGCGGTGGAATTGGCCGGCACCACGGTGATATCGGCGCCCATGCCTGCCAGCAGGCGCAGGATGTTCCGCTTGACGCCATAATCGATCACGGTGACGCGGAAGCTGGGCTTGTCTTCTTTCGCGTAACCTTCGTTCCAGGCCCAAGGCATCCAGTCCCATTTATAGGTCTGGGTGGACGTCACGGTCTTGGCCAGGTCGAGGCCTTCCAGGCCGGCGAAAGACCTAGCCTGTTTCACCAGCGCGTTGCGGTCCAGTTCCTCGGCCCCCAGATTGACCACCACGCCATGCGGCATGCCTTTTTCGCGGATCAGGCTGGTGAGGGCGCGGGTGTCGATGCCCGCCACCGCCGGGATGTTGTGTTTCTTCAGCCAGCCATCCAGCGCCAGCAGGCTGCGATAGTTGGAAGGATGGCTGGCGTCGGCGCGCACGATCAGGCCGCGCACGGCGGGCGTCACGGTTTCAATGTCTTCGTCGTTTGTGCCTACGATGCCGATATGGGGAAAGGTGAAGGCGATGATCTGGCCGGCATAGGACGGGTCACTGAGTATTTCCTGATAGCCGGTCATGGCGGTGTTGAAGCAGACTTCACCGATCGCTGAGCCCACCGCGCCGAAACCGGCGCCTTCGAAGAAGGTGCCGTCGGCCAGCATCAAGCCTCCTTTGCTGAAAGGGGCGCACGAAAACGCATCCGCCGCGGGGGCGGCGTGGGCTTTGGGTGTATCGATCATGGAAGGCCTCGAATTTGCGCGAAAATAGGGAGACCGGCCCTTCGCGTCAACTCAAACTAATCATGCAAAATCAACGGGTTGGAATTATCCTCGGTTTCCCGCTAGGTTCCACGCACGCCAAAGAAAGAAAAATCTATGTCCCTGCGTGTCCAGCTCACCAACGCCATGAAAGAAGCGATGAAGGCCAAGGATGCCAAGCGCCTGTCCACGGTTCGCCTGATGCTGGCGGCGCTGAAGGACCGCGACATCGCCGCCCGCAGCGAAACCAGCAAGGAGCTGATTGGCGAGGATGAAATCCTCACTTTGCTGGCCAAGATGATCAAGCAGCGCGAGGAATCCGCCACCGCCTTCGACGCCGGCAACCGCCCCGAACTGGCCGCCAATGAGCGCGGCGAGATCGAGGTCATCCGCTCCTTCATGCCCGCCCAGATGGACGATGCGGCGCTGAAGGATGCCGTGACGAAAACCATTGCCGAGGTCGGCGCCGCGTCCGTCAAGGACATGGGCAAGGTAATGGCGGTGCTGAAAGAGCGTTTCGCCGGCCAGATGGACTTCTCCAAGGCCAGCGGCACCACTAAGGATGCATTGAGCGGCAAATGAGCGATATCAGGCTCGCCGTCAGCGACGCCGGTATCCGCCGCTGCGCCGGGGTGATGCAGCAGTTGCGTCCCGCCATTGGCGAGTAAGAATTCCTCGTTCGCAGCAAGCGCCAGCAGGCCGAGCAGAATTGGCGGCTGATCTATCTGGAAGACAATGGCGAGGTGGTCGCGGTGTCCGACTTTCCCGTCCTGGAATGTATGGCCACCGACAAAACCCTGTATGTCGACGATCTGGTGACCCGCGAAGATCAGCGCTCCAAGGGCTTCGGCGAAAAACTTCTGGGCTGGATGGAGCAGGTGGCGCGCGATGGAGGTTGTGCCTGCTTGCGTCTGGACTCCGGCACCCATCGCACCGGGGCGCACAAATTCTATTTCCGGATGGGGATGCCGATAGTCTCCTTCCACTTCATGAAAAAGCTCTAGGCGCGGATCTTTGGCCTAGCTTTTCTTGGCGAGCGCAGTGAGCTTAGAAAAGCTGGCCCCGCTTCGAGCCCGCATAGCGGGCGAGGGCGGTGCTAGCACATGGCTCGTTGGCTACGCTGTCGCTAGACAACCCTGCTCAGGCCACAAAATCTCTCGCGCCTATGCTAAATTCGGCGGGAAAAGGGCGGGATTCCCGAGTTTTCGGCCCCTGATTCACAGGAATCGCGGGTCTGCGGCCCCCATTTGCCGCCGCTTTGCGCCTAGAATGGCCCCATGCGCTATGGCGAAGGATTGCTGGAAGAAATCCGGCGGCGGACCGATCTGGTCGCGCTGGTGGGCCGCCGCGTCAAGCTGGTGCGCAAGGGCCGGGTGATGTGGGGCTGCTGCCCCTTCCATGCCGAGAAATCCCCCAGCTTCAAGGTCGAGAATGAGCGCCGCCTCTACAAATGTTTCGGCTGCGGCAAGGGCGGCGACGCCTTCAAGTGGCTGACCGAAACCGAAGGCCTGTCTTTTCCGGAAGCCGTGGAAAAGCTGGCGGCGGAAGTCGGCGTCGAACTGCCCAAATGGTCGCCGGAAGACGAAGAGCGTGAGCAGAAGAAAAAATCGCTCTACGACATCGTTGAACTGGCGGCGAAGTTTTACGAAGCGCAATTGTTCGAGCCGGGCGGTCGCGAGGCTCGCGATTACCTGAAAGGGCGCGGGCTGGACGGCGCGGCGGCGAAACAGTTTCGCCTGGGCTATGCGCCCTCTGGCAACAATGCCCTGATCCAGCATCTCACGGCGCAGAACGTCACCCAGGCCGACATCATCGCCGCCGGCCTGGCCCGCTCGGCCGATGATGGCCGCCCGATGCGCGATTTCTTCTACAACCGGGTGATGTTTCCCATCGGCGACGGGCGCAGCCGCATCGTGGCTTTTGGCGCCCGCGCACTGGAAGCCGACGCCAAGCCCAAATACATCAATACCGGCGAAACTTCTCTCTTTTCCAAGGGGTTGCAGCTTTACAATTTTGCCACGGCGCGCGCAGCGGCCATCAAACCCGGCACGATCATCGTCGCCGAAGGCTATATGGATGTGATCGCGCTGGTGCGCGCAGGCTTTGCCCATGCCGTTGCGCCGCTTGGCACGGCGCTGACCGAAGACCAGTTGCATCTTCTGTGGCGTACCGCGCCCGAACCCATCCTGGCATTTGACGGCGATGCGGCGGGCTTGAAGGCCGCCCATCGCGCCGCCCATCTGGCGCTGCCGCATCTCAAGGCCGGCTACAGCCTGCGCTTTGTGTTTCTTCCCGACGGCGAAGACCCTGACAGTTTCATCGCCCACCATGGCGCGGGCGCTATGTCGGTGCAGCTGGAGACCGCGCTGCCGCTGTCGCAGCTGTTGTGGCGCACCGAAACCGAAGGCAAGGATCTGGCGACGCCCGAGCGCCGCGCCGGGCTGGAACACAATCTCAAAGAGATCGTGGACCGGATTACGGACTCCAAAGTCGCCGATTACTACCGGCGCGGGTTCGACCAGCTGGTGTTCGAGAACTTCAAACGGCGCGCACCAACCCCATCCCGGGGGTCCGCCCGGCCTGCCGCCCGCCAGATGGGCAAGTTCCGGGGCGACTTCAAGCCGCCCCGTCCCCTGCCGGGTTCCCCGGAAGCGGTCTCCTCTAGCGTCCAGGGCAGCGCCCTGGTCCGGGGAGGGCAGGCGGGGGTACGGGCCGCGAAGGAGATGGAACTTGGCCGACTTTTGGTTGAATCCCCCGAAATTGCACTCGCGGAGGCTGAATCGCTGGCGGTTCTGGACCTGCAGGACCCTTCGCTTGACAGGCTGCGCCACGAACTTCTAAACCTCGCCGCCTCCGGCTCCAGCCTTGAAAAAGCTGGAGTTCAAACCCATTTCACGCGTAAGGGAATGGCCGAACTGCTCGCGCGTTTTGCGGGCCATCCGGTCGAAGACCCCCATGCCAGTTTCCAGCGCGCCGTCTCGGATTTGCGCGAGCTGGCGGGGCACCCGACCGATGCGCGGCGCCTGCTGGAGCGTCGCAAGGCGCTTTCAGACCGGCCGAACGATGGGCGCGGCAACATTTAGGATAGTTCAAGCGTGACGAAAGCCTCCTCCAAGAAACCGGCAAAGCCTTTGAAGAAGCCGGCCGCGAAAGCTCCCGCTTCGAAGGCCTCGCCCGCGAAGAAATCCACCAAGCCGATTAAGGCCGCCGTCAAGCCCGTGAAGGCTGTGAAGCCCGCCGCCAAATCCAAAATTGCCGCCAAGCTAGCGCCCAAGAAGCCCGAGAAAATTGAAAAGCTGACCAAGGCGCAACTCGCCGCCAAGGCCAAGGAAGACGCCAAGCTGCTGAAGGCCAAGGGCAAGATCGATCCCAAGGCCGCGGCGCCCACGCTCGCCATGGCGGGCAAGTCCAGCAACAAGATCGCCCCCAAGAAGCCGGGCGAGAACGAAGCCCCGGGTGACGCGGATTCGCCGCTGCTCGACATGTCGGATGTCGGCGTCCGCAAGATGATCGCCAAGGCGAAGACCCGCGGCTATGTCACCTATGACGAACTGAACAAGGTGCTACCGTCGGACAAGACCTCGTCCGAGCAGATCGAAGACACGATGGCGATGCTCAACGAGATGGGCATCAATGTCATCGAAAGCGAAGAAGCCGAGGAAAGCGAGGGCGACCAGCTTCCCGTCGCCGCCGAAGGCAGCAAGGCGCTGGCGACCACCGCCAAGGCCGGTGAACAGTATGACCGCACCGACGATCCGGTGCGCATGTACCTGCGCGAGATGGGCAGCGTCGAGCTGCTCAGCCGCGAAGGCGAAATCGCCATCGCCAAGCGCATCGAGGCCGGCCGCGAGCTGATGATCGGCGCGCTGTGCGAAAGCCCGCTGACTTTTGAAGCGCTCACCGTGTGGCGCGACGAACTCAACGAAGGCAAGGTGCTGCTGCGCGACATCATCGACCTGGAAGCCATGTATGGCGCCGGTCCCGATGGCCAGCCCGCCAATGTGCCGCCGCCGGTCGGTCCCGATGGCCAGCCCCTGAACAATGGCATTGGCACTCCGCCGGTAAACGGCGCGCCGCCGCCGGTCGCCGAATTCAAGAAGCCGGTGCCGCACCCTCCGCCGCCCGCGCCCAAGCCGGCGGAACCGAAAGCCGAAGGCGAAACCACCGAAGGCGGCGAAGCGCCGCCCGCCGATGATGGCGATGATTTCGACGACGAAGGCAATCTGCCGCTGTCGGCCATGGAAGCGGCGCTCAAGCCGCAGGTCCTGGCCTTGCTGGATGCCATCGCCAATCTCTACAAGAAGCTGGGCAAGCTGCAGGACGCCAGCGTCGAAGCCGCGCTGGCCAGCGACGAGTTGTCCACGGGGCAGGAACGCCGCTTCAAGAAGCTGCGAAACGAGACCATGGACCTGGTCAAGTCGCTCAAGCTCAACAACAACCGCATCGAAGCCCTGGTCGACCAGATGTACGGCATCAATCGCCGCCTGGTCGGGCTGGAAGGCAAGCTGCTGCGCCTGGCCGAAAGCCATGGCGTGGAACGCAGCGAATTCCTCAAGCAGTATTTCGGCAACGAGCTGGACCCCAATTGGGCCCGCCGCGTCGGCCGCCTGTCGGGTCTTGGCTGGCACGATTTTGTAACCGACGAACGCGACAAGATCAAAGTCCTGCGCGACGACATCCAGGCGATGGCCTCGGAAACCCGCCAGTCGGTGTCGGAATTCCGCCGCAACGTCCAGACGGTTCAAAAGGGCGAACGCGAATCCGGCGTCGCCAAGAAGGAAATGATCGAGGCCAATTTGCGCCTCGTGATCTCCATCGCCAAGAAATACACCAATCGCGGTTTGCAGTTCCTGGACCTTATCCAGGAAGGCAATATCGGATTGATGAAGGCGGTCGATAAGTTCGAATATCGCCGCGGCTACAAATTCTCGACCTACGCGACCTGGTGGATTCGCCAGGCGATCACCCGCTCCATCGCCGATCAGGCGCGCACTATCCGTATTCCGGTGCACATGATCGAGACCATCAACAAGCTGGTGCGCACCAGCCGCCAGATGCTGCACGAGATCGGCCGCGAGCCGACCCCGGAAGAATTGGCCGAACGTCTGGCCATGCCGCTGGAAAAGGTCCGCAAGGTCCTCAAGATCGCCAAGGAACCGATCAGCCTCGAGACGCCCATCGGCGACGAGGAAGACAGCCATCTGGGCGACTTCATCCAGGACCCCAATGTGGTCCTGCCGATCGACGCCGCCATCCAGGCCAACCTGCGCGAAACCACCACCCGCGTGCTGGCGACCCTGACGCCGCGCGAGGAACGCGTGCTACGCATGCGCTTCGGCATCGGCATGAACACCGATCACACGCTGGAAGAAGTCGGCCAGCAGTTCAGCGTCACCCGCGAGCGCATCCGCCAGATCGAAGCCAAGGCGCTGCGCAAGCTCAAGCACCCGTCGCGGTCGCGCAAACTGCGGTCGTTCCTGGACAACTAATGCTGCTGACACTGCTCAAAGGCAAAATCCACCGCGCCACGGTGACCCAGTGCGACCTTCACTATGAAGGCTCCATCAGCGTGGATTCTACGCTGATGGAACGCGCCGGCATCCTGCCGCACGAGCAGGTTGATGTGCTGAACATCAACAATGGCAACCGGTTCACCACCTATGCCATTCCTGCGCCCGCTGGCTCGGGCACCATCGGCATTAATGGCGCCGCCGCCCGTCTCGCCCAGAAGGACGATCTGGTCATCATCATCGCCTATGCCCGCATGGAAGAGGCCGAAGCCAAAGTCTGGCAGCCGCGCGTCCTGCTGGTCGACGCGGCCAACCGCCCGCTGGCGCCCAACCTCCGCATCATGGAAACCTGAGAGAAAACTTCACGTATGGCCGGCTTTAAAGAAACCAAGTTCAACGACCGTATGGATACCGCCGCCAAGGCGCGCGCGGAAATGCTGGCCAAGGCCAAGATTCGGGCGGAAGCCACCAAGGTCAATTTTGAATCCAAGACCGAGGAGCGCAAGGCGATTGCCGTCGCGCGCGACGAACGCGCAGCCCGCCGCACCGAGGAAAAGCGCCTGGCCGCCATCGAGACGGAAAAGCGCCGCAAGGAAGAAGAAGAACGCCGCAAGCAGGCCGAAATCGAAGCCAAGGCGCAGGCGGAACGCGAGCATGAGGAGCGTGTCGCGGCGATGGAAGCCCTGGAAACCGAGCAGAAGGCCAAGCGCGATGCGCGCTATGCCGCCCGCAAGGCCCAGAAAAAGAAAGGCCGTTAGGCCTTAATTATCCGCGGTGCGTTTTTTCGTTCACAACAACCCGCAATCCGGTCTAGGTTTTTACCGGGTTGAGTTTATTGCTCCCGGAATGCCGTCGCGTCGAAGTTCCCGCTTCGCCCGGTCTCATCAACGAATGAAGGAAGGGACCAGGCGTATGGCTTTGGTGCAAGACAAACAGTTCAAATATCCGTCCGAGGACGAGTGCCTGGTGCGCCGTCTGGGTTCGGGCGTGATGGCGGCCTGGTCGCATCTGCCGCCCGAGGCCCGCGAAAAAATCCTGGCCGAAGCCAAGCTTGCCTGGGACCGCGAGTATCAGGTCTCGCATCTGCCGGACAAGCTGAACGCCATCATCAAGCGCCGCCATAGCTGAACCAAGCGCCGCCCTCGCTTCACTCGAAGCGGGGCCAGCTTTTCTAATTCGCTTTGCGAATAAGAAAAGCTAGGCCGCACCGACCGACAACAGCACCAGCACCAGCCCCGGGATGGACACCGCCCAGACCAGGGTGCGCGCCAGCGGGATGGCGGCGGCATAGACCGGCACATAGAGCAGGCGCGCCCAGAAATAGAGGTGCGCGCCCAAGGCGCTGAGCTCGCTTTCCTTGACCAGCGCCGTGACCGGCGGTGCCGGCAGGTCGCGCGGCGACAGGTTGTAGGCCAGCCCCTGGTCCTTGGTCGCCAAGGTGGTGGCGATGACCAGCTGCACCAGCCCCAGCACCACGCTCCAGAACAGAAGCTGGAGTTCAATCGAACCGGTGAAAATCTCCATGACGCTCTCCTGTTGAATGGGGCGATACTAGCGGCAAATCCGGCGGAAAGGCATCAGCCCGCTTGGTAATTGAAGCTGACGGAAATGCGCTGGCCTCGCGCGGCATTGGGCTCGACGCCATGGCGCAGCCAGCTTTCCCATAACAGCAGCATGCCGGGCTTGGGCGTCATGTCCACGAAGCTGCGGTTTTCCAGGCGCGCCGTCTTCTTCTTGGGCGGTGCCGCCATCAGCATGGCCAGACGCGGGTCCTCGAAGCGGATGGCGCCGGATTTGGGTGGCGCCGTCACATAATAAGTGCCGCTGATCACCGAATGGGGATGGATATGGGGCGCATGGATGGCCCCTGGCTTCATCACATTGATCCAGAGACTGTCCAGCTTGAGCTTGCGCCCGCCCAGGTCGAACTGCAGTTCGCGCGCGAAGGCGCCGACCTGTTTGGCGATGGCGCGTTCCAGGGTGGCGAAGACGCTGGCGCGGGTGGTGAGGTCGTTCAGCGAGGCATAAGAGGTATAACCGCCATAACCATGATCCTTGGCCCAGCGTTGGCCGGCCTTATCCTCGGCCGCGATGCCCAGGCAGGTTTTTTCCAGGTCCTGTGCCACGGTGATACGGCTTTGGTGCAGTCTGGTGACGAAAAGCGTTTTGGACATGGCGTTCCCGGTTAGGGCTTATTTGACCAATCCACGCTAAGCTGGCGTCAAATAGCAAGGCAAGTGGGGCAGTTCATGGATTCCGAGATTCGCATTCCGGTCACAGCCGCGGTCTTTGCCGCCATGGCCGTCCTGTTGTCGGGCTGCATGGCCTACAATGCCGCCAGCGCGGTCGTCAGCGTCGGCTCCAGCGTCGTCAGCACCACCGCCAGCGTCGCCGGTGACATCGTCACCTCGCCGTTCGACAGCGACGACAGCGATAAAAAAAAATCCAACTGATCTCCATGGCCGGGTTCAACTCGGCCATCCAGCCTTTGGTTCAACCGCCATGGATGGGCGGGTCAAGCCCGCCCATGGTGAGTGGGCTAAAAGTTATTCTTTCGTTCTCTGATTTCGCCGAACACCGTAACGGTGTCTTCCTTTTCCATGCCCAGGCTTTTGCGGATTTCCGCTGAATCCGGCCGCAGGAACGGATTGGTTTGTTTCTCCAGCCCCAACGTGGCCGGCACGGTGGGCTTGCCTGCCGCGCGCAAGGCATTCACATCGTCCATGCGGACTTTCAGCGCCTGGTTGCTCGGTTCCAGGGTCAGGGCGAAGCGGCCATTGCTCTGGGTATATTCATGACCGCACCAGATATTCGTCTCGTCGGGCAGGCGCATCAGTTTGCTGAGGCTGGCCCACATCATCGCGGCATCGCCTTCGAACAGCCGCCCGCAACCCAGGGTGAACAGCGTGTCGCCGGTAAAGGCATTACCATCGATCACAAAGGTGATGGCGCCACTGGTGTGGGCCGGCACTTCCAGCACCTGCACCTTGTGGCCGCCCAATTCCCAGTCCGAGCCTTCCTCCACGCCGCTGTCCAGGCCGGGAATGCGCGCCGCGTCCTTGGCCGGGCCGACGACTGTCGCGCCCAACTCGCCTTTCAACGCCAGATTGCCGCCGGTGTGATCCAGGTGATGATGGGTGTTGAGGATATGGGTCAGCGTCCAGCCGCGCCGGGCCAAGGCCGCCTTCACCGGCGCCGGCTCCGACGGGTCCACCACGGCGCAGACATCGCCCGTCTTTACCAGATAGGCGTAGTTGTCGGACAGGCAAGGGACAATCTCGATCTCGATCGGGGCGGGCATGGCGTCTCCTTGAGCGGCGCGAAGACTATCAGAGACGCGTCTATGAACAACCGCGAGGGTAGGGTTTAATCCGCACCATGCCGCAGGATGTGCGTGAACTGGCCGATTTCTACCATGCCCCGCTGGGCCAGCTGGCGCGGCGCACCATCCTGCGCCGGATCAAAAGTTTCTGGCCCGACATGACGGGCCGCTGCCTGCTCGGCTATGGCTTCGCGGTTCCTTACCTGCGCGCCTTCAGCGACGCCGAACGCGCCATTGCCGCCATGCCCGCCCATCTGGGTGTCATCAGCTGGCCCAAGGGCAAGAATGCCGCCCTGTTGTGCGAGGAAGGATCGCTGCCCTTTCCCGATGTCTTTTTCGACCGCATCCTGATCGTGCATGGGTTGGAAGGCGCCGAAAGCCTGCGCCCGCTGTTGCGCCAGCTGTGGCGGGTGCTGGCGCCGGAGGGGCGCATCCTGCTGGTCGCGCCCAACCGCGCCAGCCTGTGGGCGCAGGTCGACCGCTCGCCCTTCGGCCATGGCCGCCCCTTTTCGAAGATGGAGCTGGATTCGATCCTGAAGGATGCTCTGTTCCGCCCCTCGCGCTGGGAACGCGCGCTTTATGCGCCGCCGCTCTCCTCCATCACCCGCACCGGCGCGGGTTGGGAAAAAGTGGGATCGAAACTGTTTCCCGGCATCGGCGGGGTGCATGTGGTGGAGGCGACCAAGTCGCTCTATGCCGCCGCCACGCCGGGCGGTCTTGCCCAGACGGCTAAGGGCGAGCTGAAAGCCGCTTCTGACTTCAGCTTTTCTTCAGAAGAAAAATAGCGCCCTGGGCGGTGAGGTTCGGGCCCATGTAATTGTCGGTCAGCCGGGCGGGATTGATCCGCGTGGTTGTGCCCTTGTCGCTCAGGGCATGGGCCTCGACCGTCGTGGCGCCGCATTCGCGGGTCAGGTCGACGAAATCGGCCAGGGTGCACAGATGGATGTTGGGTGTTTCCGACCAGGAATAATTCAGCGTCGATGTGCGCGGCATCCGCCCGCCGGTAAGAAGCGACAGCCGCACTTTCCAGTAGCCAAAATTGGGCAGCGATACGGCGGTGCGCCGCCCGATGCGCAGCAGGTGGTTCAGCACGGCGCGGGGCTTTTCCGTGGCCTGGATGGTCTGGGACAGGATCACCGCGTCGAACACCTGGGCCGGATAATCCACCAGGTCGCTGTCGGCGTCGCCCTGCACCACGGCGAGGCCGCGCGCCACGCAGGCATTCACATTGGCCTGGGCAATCTCGATGCCGCGTCCGTCCACATTTTTGGTGCGGACCAGATGTTCCAGCAAGGCGCCGTCGCCGCAGCCGACATCCAGCACCCGCGAACCGGGTCGGATCATGTCGGCAATGGCGGCCAGATCGGGGCGGAGACTCATGCCCACTTCCTCATGTGAGATCGCTCGCCGCGTGATTGAGGAAGCCTCTGACGGTGGCGAACATTTCCGGTTCGTCCAGCAGGAAGGCGTCATGGCCCTTGTCGCTGTGGATTTCGACAAAGCTGACCTGCGCCGCCACGGCATTGAGGGCATGGGCGATGCGCTTGTTTTCCACCGGCGGGAACAGCCAGTCGCTGCTGAACGACACAATGCAGAAGCGCGCGGCATTGACACGGAAGACTTCGGACAACAGCCCGCCATGCTCTTCGGCCAGGTCGAAATAATCCATGGCGCGGGTGATGTAGAGATAGGAATTGGCGTCAAAGCGGTCCACGAAGCTGGCGCCCTGGTGATGCAGATAGGATTCGATCTGGAAATCGGGCGTGAACTGGAACGACAGTGCCTCGCGGTTCTGTAGGGCGCGGCCGAACTTGTTCTGCAACGCCATTTCCGAAACATAGGTGATGTGCGCCGCCATGCGCGCCACCGCTAGGCCCTTGGAAGGGCGGGTGCCGTGCAACTGATACTCGCCGCCCCGCCAGTCGGGATCGGCCATGATCGCCTGGCGTCCGACCTCATGGAAGGCGATGTTCTGCGCCGAATGGCGCGCGGCGCAGGCGATTGGCACCACGGCGCGCAAACAGTCGGGATAAGACGCCGCCCATTGCAGCGCCTGCATGCCACCCATCGAGCCGCCGACCACCGCCAGAAGTTTTTCGATTCCCAGATGCTCGACCAGCCGCTTCTGCGCCCGCACCATGTCGCGGATGGTGACCAGCGGAAAATGCAAGCCATAGGGCTGCTGCGTGGAAGGGTCGATCTCGGCCGGGCCGGTCGAGCCCATGCAGCCGCCGATCACGTTGGCGCAGATCACGAAGAAGCGGTCGGTATCGATCGGCTTGCCGGGACCCACCATGGTGATCCACCAGCCGGGCTTGCCGGTGAGGGGATGCTCGCTGGCGACGAACTGGTCGCCGGTCAGGGCATGGCAGATCAGGATGGCGTTGCTTTTGCTGGCGTTCAGCGTGCCATAGGTCATATAGGCGGCGGTGAAGGGCGCGAGGCTGCGGCCACAGTCCAGCGCCAGTGGCGTGTCGAACGTGACCGCCATGCCGACATTGGCCGTGCCCGTCACGGGACGCAGAAAGCGGGGAGCCTCGGTCATCGCCTATCCTCAGGGAAAGCGTAGCTAAGATGTGGGGGGCTGCAAGTCAACGAATGGGCCTGAATGACAGGTCTGCTTTGCTTTTGGGGCATTCCCGCCCTATCAATACGGCCCTTTTCAATGGGCGGTCCGGCTCTCGCCTAACGCCCTTCTTGAGCCCGCCTTTTTCCCGATGAGCCCGATCCCGAAACCCGGCATTCTCGACATCTCGCCCTATGTCGGCGGGCGCGCTGGCGTGGCCGGTGTCGCCAAGGTGGTCAAGCTTTCCTCCAACGAGTCCCCGGTCGGCCCAAGCCCTGCGGCGCTGGCGGCGCTGGACCAGGCCAAGGCCAGCGTGGCGCTCTATCCGGAAGGCTCGGCTTTGCTCCTGCGCGAAGCCATTGCTGAGGTTTACAAGCTGGACCTGGCGCGCATCATCACCTCGGGTGACGGTTCGGACGCGTTGCTCACCATGCTGGCCAATGCCTATCTGCAGCCCGGCGATGAGGCGATTTTCAGTGAGCACGCTTTTCTAGTTTACAAGATCGCCACCCTGGCCAACAGCGCCACGCCGGTGATTGTGCCGGAGAAAAACACCAATCACGCGCTGATGGTCGATGTCGACGCCATGCTGGCGGCGGTGACGCCGAAGACGCGCATGCTCTATATCGCCAACCCTAACAATCCCACCGGCTCATACCTGACGCGCGACGAGATGGCAAAATTGCACGCCGGATTGCCCAAGAATGTTCTTTTGGTGATCGACGCCGCCTATGGCGAGTATGTCACCGCCAAGGATTATGAAGCTGGCATCGAACTGGTGGCGAAATTCGACAATGTGGTGATGACCCGAACCTTCTCGAAGTTGTACGGGCTGGCGGGCCTGCGCATCGGCTGGATGTATGCCTCGGCCGCCATCTGCGATGCGATCAACCGCATTCGGGGTCCGTTCAACACCGCGTTGCTGCAGCAGCTGGCAGGCGCCGCCGCGGTGCGCGACCGCGACCATTTCTGGAAGGCGGTGGAGCACAACAACACGTGGCTGCCCTGGATCACCGCGGAAATCCGCAAGACCGGATTGCGCGTGGATGACAGCGTGGCCAATTTCGTGCTGATTCACTTTCCGCAAGGCGCCAAGAACGCGGCAAATGCCGATGCTTTCCTCAACAAGGGCGGCGTCATTTTGCGCGGGGTGGCCAGTTACGGCTTGCCCGATTGCCTGCGCATGACGGTGGGCACCGAGGACGAGAACCGGCTGGCGGTATCTCTGATCCAGCAATTCATGGCGACATAGATGGCAGCCTTCGACAAGATCGCCATTATCGGCCTGGGCCTGATCGGTTCGTCCATCGCCCATGCGGCGCGGCGCGGCCAGCTGGCGGGCGAAATCGCGGGCTATGACGCCAGCGTTGATGTGCGCACGCGCGCCACCAAGATCGGCTTTTGCGATCATGTCCATGACGACATCATCGCGGCAGTAAAAGACGCACAGCTGGTGATCCTCTGCACGCCGGTCGGCGCTTACAAAAGCGTTGCGGAGATAATCGCACCGCATCTGGTCAAGGGCGCGATCCTGTCAGATGTCGGCTCGGTCAAAGGCGCGGTGGTCCGTGATGTCGGGTCTTTCGTGCCTGCGGGCGTGCATTTCATTCCGGCCCATCCTATTGCCGGCACCGAGTTTTCCGGTCCGGAAGCCGGGTTCGCCACCTTGTTTGACGGGCGCTGGGCAATCCTGACGCCGCTGCCGGGCGCGGATACGCAAGCCGTGGCGCGGCTGCGCGGCTTTTGGGAAGGGCTGGGCAGCCAGGTGGACGAAATGGAGCCGGGGCATCACGACCTGGTGCTGGCCATCACATCGCACCTGCCCCATCTCATCGCCTACAATATCGTCGGCACGGCGCATGACCTGGAAGCGGTGACCGAAGGCGAAGTGATCAAATATTCTGCCAGCGGCTTTCGCGATTTCACCCGCATCGCCGCCAGCGATCCCACCATGTGGCGCGACGTCTTTCTCAACAATCGCGAGGCGGTGCTGGAAGTGCTGGGCCGTTTTAACGAAGATCTCAGCCAGTTGCAGCGGGCGGTGCGCGAAGGCAATGGCGATGCGCTGTTCGAAGCCTTCAGCCGCACCCGCGCCATCCGCTGCGCCATCATCGATATCGGCCAGGAAAGCGCCGCGCCGAATTTCGGCCGCGACCAGAAGAAGCCCTAATAGAGCGGCGATAGCACCTGAGTCGCCAGTTCGGGTTCGACGGTTTGCGACAAGGCCGCACGGCCGCCAAAGCCCTTCCATACCACCACCGCCATCGGCCAGGGCATGTCGGCCCTGAGCAGAGGCGCCAAGGTTTCCGCCTTGTTGAGGGTGGCGTAAGCCTGCACCAGTTTCTTCGGCGCGCCTAAGCCAGTAATGGAATCGGCCCGCACCATCAGATTCAAATCTTTGCCATCGCGCTGCAGATGAAACTGGAAACGCCCGGCAGTGACACGCGGACTGGCGACATTCACGATATCCAGGTCGAAGCGCACCAGGCCGGCGGCATCGGTCACGCTGCTGGCGTGCAGGCTGCCATGCTGGAATTGAATAGCCTGGGACTTGCCGGTCCCGTCGGTCCAGGACAACTGTTGCCGCCCCGCCGCTTCATACACCGTCTTGTTGCGGCCATAGGTGAGGGCATGCAGGGCGAACTTCTCGCTCGACCAGGAAAAGGGGCCATGGGCGCCTTCGCCTTTTATCTGCAGGCCGTTGAAACTGGCATCCACCCGGAAGGGAAAGCCGTCCACCGCGACCGACGTCCAGTCCATGCTGATGCCGGGCATCACCGGGTGGTCTTTCAACGCTGCCAGATTTTTCTCGAGCGCGTCCGCCGCCAGCCACCACTGGCTGATGACCCAGGCGGCCAGGATCAGCACAGCCGCGAAGGGCGCGTATAACCAGAGGCGGCTGGAATAGCTCATCTACGGCTAACTACACTTCGAATAGCCACAGGACAAACAGGAATCGCAGCTTTCCAGCTTCACGAAGCTGGCATCGCCGCAGCGCGGGCAGAAAAGGTTTGAAATATCAGGGTAAAAGAACGGCGGTGGCGGTTTCGATGCGCTTTTCCAGCAAGGCCATGAAGTCAGCCCGCTTCAGCCCGGGCGGAATGGCCTCGAGGAATTCGAGGGTGATGGTGCCGGGGCGCTTGAGAAAGCCGGTCCAATAGACCCCCGAATTCAGCGCCACCGGCACGCAGGCGACCTCCAGCATTCCGTAAAGCCCCGCCACGCCCGGCTTGTAGTCCGGCGGCGCGCCGGGTTTCTTGCGGGTGCCTTCCGGGAAAATCAGGACGGGGCGGCCCTGCGCCAGCACATCGCCCGCCGCCGCGCTCATCTGGCGCAAGGCCTTGGCGCCGGCGCCGCGATCAATCGGAATGGCGGCGGCCTTCCACACAAACCAGCCGAAAAATGGAACCAGCAGCAACTCGCGCTTGAGCACGATGCCGGGCTTGTCCAGCACCAAGGACAAAGCCAGCGTGTCCCACATGCTCATATGCTTGGCGGCGACCAGCACCGGGCCGCGCGGCGGGGTGCCCCGGATTTCAAAACCGATGCCGGCGAAAACCTTCAGGCCCCAGAACGTGGTGCGCGCCCATGTCCGCGCCAGCCAGATGGCGGCGCCGCGCGGCAGAAGCAGCGCCGGCCAGAACAGCAGCGACAACGTAATGGACAGTGCGGAAAACCACACCAGGAAAACGAACGAACGCAAGGCGGTCATCCGCTTGCCAGCCGCGTTGTCACCAGGCTGGCGAGATACTTGAAATATTCGCGGTGCAGCAGCTGGGCGGTACGTGGATGCCGCCACCAGCCGCTGAGAACCGCGCGGCTCTGTTCCACCGGATAAGCGATCAGGGTGATGTCCGGCATCGCGGTGGAAA
The DNA here is from genome assembly GCA_945860165.1 of Rhizobium sp. Q54. Lineage (GTDB taxonomy): Bacteria > Pseudomonadota > Alphaproteobacteria > Micropepsales > Micropepsaceae > Rhizomicrobium. The sequence goes on along the minus strand of CAMAPL010000004.1, from coordinate 120,720 downwards.
ATTCGCGCAAGGTGCGCGGCATGTGGTGCCGCCCGGTGACGATCACCAGGCTGGAGAATTTATGTTCCCGCGCCCAGGTGGTGGCTTCCTCGGCATTGCCGTGGGTGTCCTCGGCGGCATAGCCGATATCGGCGCAGCATTCGAAGCGCGGCCCACCGCCGGAAATATTGCCCACGGTTTCCTTGGTGATGGACAGGGATGCGCCGCTGACCAGCAGGCGCTGGGCCACGCCGTGCTCCAGCATCGACACGGCGGTATTCAGCCGATCTTCGCCGCCGGTCAGCGCCACGATACCGTCAGCTCTGGGCACTGCGGTGGGCGCGATGGGCAGGTTGCCCACGAACAGCACGAAGCCGATCGCATAGCCCAGCAACGCCAGAATGATCACGGTCAGGAAAATGCGCAAAACAAGGCTCCCAGGCCGAAGATACTAATAGATCGCCCTGACCACCGACAGCACAGAAAAGCGCGCCGTGGCCCAGGCAATCAGCGCTGTGGTGGCGGGCACCGCCGCCAGCCAGGGGATTTCCGTCCATTTCAGCGACAAGGGCGGCAGGAAGGTAGCCGCTTCCAGTCCGAATATCTCCAGCCCGCTGGCGCCCAGGAAGAACAGCGCCGCGAAGGCCGTGCCCAAAGCGGCCGCAAGCAGGGCCGAGACGAAATAGTGCCACTCTACGGCGCGGGCGATGAAGCTGGGCAGCGCCCCCATCTGGTGCAGCAGCGCCACCATCTCATGATGTGCATCCAGGCCCGCGCGGGTGGCGAAGGACACCGCCGCCGCCGTCGCGCCCGCGATCAAAAGCAGAATGCCATAGGCCGACCAGCGCACCGCATCGGCCAGGCCCCGCAGCCGCGCGATCCAGCGCCGGTGATCGTCCACCGAAGCGTGCGGCGCGGCGCGCCCCAGGTCGGCGGTGAGTTTGGCGATATTCACATCGCTGCCCGGCGTCACCGCGGCATCGATCAGTCGGGGCATCGGGATGCCGGCCACCACGCCATCCTTGCCGATCCAGGGTTCGACTAGGGCGTTGATCTCCGCGTCCGACAGAAGCGTGGCATGGGCGATGCCGGGCGTGGCGTTCAGCACACGCAGCACGATTTTGGTTTCGGTCTCGAGTGAGGCGCGCGGATCGCTGCCCTGCTCCGGCGGCATGATCTGCACCGTGATGCGGTCGGAGAGTCCGCTCTGCCAGCCATGGGCGGCGCGGGTGGCGACCAGTGAGGCGCCCAGCGCCAATGCCGCCAGGAATGTAATCACCGCGATGACGAAATCCAGCGGCGCGGCGCCCTTGTCTCTTGGAAGAATGTAAGTTGCGCGCTCGCTCATGTGCCTGTACCCATGGAGCTCCGCAATTCGACCAGCCGGCCTTCGATCAGCCGCATCTCGCGCGCCCGCGTCGCCTCGATCAGGGCGCGGTCATGGGTTGCGATCAGGACGGTGGTGCCCAGGCGGTTGAGTTCGGCGATCAAGCGGATCAGCCGCGCGCCCATTTCGGGATCGACATTGCCGGTGGGCTCATCGGCGATCAGCAGATCGGGCCGCGCCACCACGGCGCGGGCGATGGCGACCCGCTGCTGCTCGCCGCCCGATAGGGTGGCGGGGCGCGCATTCATGCGGTCGCCCAGCCCCACCCAGGACAGAAGCTCGCGCACGTCATGAGAAAAATCGCTTACCTTCTTGCCCGCCAGCCTGAGCGGCAGGGCCACATTGTCGAAGGCCGAGAGATGGTCGAGCAGGCGGAAATCCTGGAACACCACTCCGATGCGGCGGCGGATGGCCGGCAGGTCGCGGCGCCGGGCTGTCGCCAGCTCGGTGCTGAACAGGGTGATCAGGCCGCGGCTGGGCGGCTCGGCGACATAGATCAGTTTCAGCAGCGTTGTCTTGCCCGCGCCCGACAGGCCGGTCAGGAAGGTGAAAGAGCCCGGCTCCAGCGAGAAGCTGACATCGCGCAGCACTTCCGGTCCTGAGCCATAGCGCATCCCGACATTTTCAAAACGAACCATGACCGGACCATAAACATCACACGCCTTGCGGTCATGGTCCCCGACCCCTATTTTCCGCATGTTTTTCAACAGGCCGGACATGATTCTCACCTGTCCCTCGTGCGACACGCGCTATTCGGTGGATAGGTCCAAGTTTCTCGCCGCTGGCCGCACCGTGCGCTGCGCCAAATGCGGCCATAGCTGGCATCAGGCGGGGGAAACGCCAGAACCGGAGATCGCACCCGATTTCGTCGAGCTGCCGTTGCAGGGAGATCCCGCGCCGCATGCCGTCCCGGCGGACGCAGCTTCGTCCGATCCCTATCCCGTCAACCCTTCGGCCACCCGCGCCTATGCGCCGCTTCCCAGCATACCGACGCCGCGCGCCCCCCCTGGGCCCCAAGCTGGCGGTGGTGGCGGGCTGGGTGGGACTGATCGCGGTGGTGCTGCTGATCGCGGTGTCGGCAGTGCGCTATCGCCAGGATATCGCGGTGATCTGGCCGCAATCGGCGGGCGTCTATTCCAGCCTGGGGCTGCCCGTGAATGCCAGCGGCATTGATTTTCGCCAAGTGGATTACAAACGCGAAAGCGAAGACGGCCAGATCGTGCTGGCGGTGACGGGCATGATCGTCAATGCCGGGGGGCGCGAGTTGCCGGTGCCGCAGACCGTGCGCGTCACCCTGAGCGACGCCAGCAAGCGCGAGCTCTATCACTGGAATTTCAAACCCACCGCCACGGTGCTGAAGCCGGGCCAGTCGGTGCCTTTCACCACCCGGTTTTCCAGTCCGCCCGCCGCGGCGCGCCATCTGGAAGTGCGCTTCGCCAAAGACGGTCCATGAACCCGCCCGCCACCCTGTTTTCCGCGCAGCAGATTCAGGAGCGGGTCGGGATGATGGCGCGCACAATCGCCTCCGCTCCCTTGCGTCCCGATATCGCCATGCCGGTCCTGGTCGGCGGCTTTGTCTTCGCCGCTGATCTGCTCAGGGCGCTGGCCTGGGAAGGCGTGCTGCTAGACGTGGAAATGATCTGGCTGCGTTCTTATGGCGACAAGCGGGTGGCCAGCGCCATTTCGATGGTGGCGGGGCCTTCCGAACAGATCACCGGGCGTCATGTGTTGGTGATCGACGGTGTGCTGGATACCGGGCGCACCATCGCCAAGGCGGTATCGCTGATCAAGGCGGCGGGCGCCGCCAGCGTGCAGGTGGCGGTGATGCTGGACAAGCAGCGCCGCGACGCGGTGGCCAAGGCCGACTATGTCGGCTTCACGGTCGGCAATGATTTCGTCATCGGCTATGGCATGGACGATGCGGGCAAGTATCGTGGCTTGCCTTACATCGGAAAAATTTAGAACGCTTTTAGCAACCTATCGAGATAATCGCGCTCGGCTTGCGGGCGGTTCATCTGCGCGGAGCGGCGGCGCAGTTCTTCCAGGATGGCGCGGGCGCGGGCCAGGTCGGCGGCGCCGGGAATCTTCACCCCGGACGCGCCAAACGGCGAGTTGCCACGGCCCAGCGGATCCTGGCGCCCGCCCTGCTGCTGTTTGGCGCCCTGTTGCTGCTGTTGTGCTAGCTGCTCGGCGCCTTGGCGCAGGGCTTCCAGCGCCTGGTTCTGCGAACTGCCGGCATTGTCCAGATCACGGCGGCCCAGCGCGCCTTGCGCCTCGCCCATCGCCTTGCCGGCCTCGCGCAGCTTCTGCGCCGACTTGCCGTCCATGCCCTTGAGGGATTCCTGCAATTGTCTTTCCAGCGTCTGCTGCTGCTTCTGCAGTCCTTGGGGGCCACCGTCCTTGGAATCGCCCTGACCCTGGCGCTGGCGGAATGTCTTGTCCTGCAATTCGCGCTGCTTGCCCATCAGGCCACCAAATTTTTGCAGCTTGTCATTCAGCGCCATGTCCCGCTGGCTCTGGCCCTGACCCTGGCCGCTGCCGCCCTGGGTCATGCGCATGTTTTCTAGCATGGATTGCAGCATCGCCAGAAGTTGCGCAGCCTGCTGCCGGTCGCCGGCCTGTAACAGTTTCTGGATCATCTCCATAAGCTGCTGGATGTCATTCTCGCCCAACGTCTTGGTGTCGTGCGACATCGGCGCCTGATTTTCGGACGGCGGATTAGCGGCCATGGCCTGCATGTAGCGCTGCATCGCTTCATTGTAGCGTTTGAGAAGTTCGTCGATTACTTCCTGCGGCGCACCGGTCGCCATGGCGGCGGTCAGCATCTGTTGCAGCTTGCGCAATTCTTCCGCCGCCGACAGCAGCCCGCCGCGCTCCAGCTTCAGCGCGGTTTCCCACAACAGGGTCTGCATCCGCTGGATGTCGGCTTCGCTCTTGGCATTGCGCACGCCGTAAAAGGCGTTGCGCATGGCGAGATAGATATCGTGCTGGCCTTCATAGAAACGCTCGGGATCGATGGCCAGCGCATCCAGGGTCAGCAGCACGATGCGCCGTCCATTGGCGTCAGATGTTGCCAGCAACTGCCGCTGTTCAGTCAGCGCGCGTGCCAGGGGATCGGTGAATATCCGCGCCGGCAGGCGGAAGCTGACGGTACGGCTGACGCCTTTCTGGCCGGTGGCATCGCGCGCTTCCAGATGCCCGTCCACCATCAGCCCGGCATAGGGATGGCTGGTGAGATCAACAAAACTGGTCTGCGTCAGCGACTTTTCCGACGCGGTCGGTAGCGGCAGGTCGGCCACCAGGGGCTTAGCATTCTTGCGGCCCTTGGGAACCAGCACCGCATGAACCGTGGCGATGCCGTAATCGTCGCTGCCCTTGAAGGCGAATTTGGTGGCCAGCTGTTCGGTGCGGCTCGGGGTGGCGGTCAGCGCGATACTGGGAACGCTGTCGGGCGCGGCGCGGATATGCCATTTGCCGATGGCGTGGCCGCCCACCCGCACCTGCACCCGCGCATCGGCGGAAAGGATCACATTGCTGGAATATTCGCCGTCCGCGCCGGCAAAGCGCGGCGCCCGATTGCCACCTGCCGTCAGGCCCGGTGTGCGGGGCGCGCCATACACCCGCAAGTTCAGCACCGAGCCCTGCGGCGCGGTGATGATGCCAGTATCGCTGACACGCAGGGATGTCAGCGGCAGGCCGGTATAGGGCAGCGGATCGATCCAGGCGTCGATGCGCGCCGCGGCGCCGGCGCCGCTGTCAAAGGCCAAGATCAGCCGCTCGCCGGTATCGCCGCGCGCCATCACCAGTCCCGCCACAAGCGCTATCAGTAGATACCAGCGCAAGCCTTGCGGGTCGCGCTGTGCGATATCGGCGCGGGGCAGGGCCAGACGAAATTTTTTGGGAAGGCTGCGCTGGCGGTGCAACGCCCAAATGCTTTGTGCGAACGGGTCGGCGCCCACCAGCACATCGTCGCGTTCCGATACCGGGCGATGCGCCAGGCCGCTGTCGCGCTCCAGCCGCCGGGCAGCGTCAATCGCGCGTGGCCAGATGAAATCTTCAAAGCCATCGTAAAGCGATAGGGCGCTGGCGGTGATGGTGGCTGCCAGCAACAAGGCCTGTAGCGGCCAGGTGATGAAGGTGAAGATGCCGGTCAGTGCCAGCGCAAGATAGAAAGTTATGAACCCCGCAGCAGGCCATAGCCGCGGCAGAAATCGCTCGAAGGCTAGAACAGCAAGCGCGAGAAGCAGCCGCCGATCCAGTGGATCAGTCGGCCAGCCAGTCGGGAATGCGGTCTTTGGCAATGAGATCGGCATGGCTTTCTCTGGGGCGCACGATGCCCCATTGCTCGCCCGCGACCAAGACTTCCGGAGGCCGCGGACGGGCATTGTAGTCACCGGCCATCACCGCGCCATAGGCACCTGCCGACAGGATTGCCACAAGATCGCCCGATTTGAGTTCCGGCAACGCCCGGTCGGCGGCGAACAGGTCGCTGGTTTCGCACACCGGTCCGACCACATCGTATTTCGGGCGCGGCGATCCCGGCGCGGGTTCCGTCACCGCCGCGATCTCGTGCCAGGCGTCATACATGGCCGGACGGATCAGATCGTTCATGCCCGCGTCAATAATCAGGAAGGTCTTGGCGTTGCCGCGCTTGACGTAAATCACCTGGCTCACCAGCACGCCGGCATTGGCGGCGATCAACCGGCCCGGTTCAAATACCAGATGGCAGCCCAGATCCTTGGTCACCCGTGTCACCATGGCGCCATAAGCGGCCGGATCGGGCGGCACGTCATTGTCGTGCGCGTAATGCACGCCCAGTCCGCCGCCCAGATCGAAGCGTTGGATGCCATGGCCGTCGGCGCGCAATTCCTTGATGAGTTCGCCCACGCGCGTGAAGGCGATTTCAAAGGGTTCCAGGTCGGTCAGCTGGCTGCCGATATGCACATCCACGCCGACAATCTCGATGCCTTTCAGCGTCGCGGCATGGGCATATGCGGCGCGGGCATGGCCGAAGGGAATGCCGAACTTGGTTTCGGCGGTGCCTGTGGTGATCTTGGCGTGCGTTTTTGCATCGACATCGGGGTTTACGCGCAAGGTGACAGGCGCGCGCTTGCCCACAGATAGCGCTGTTTCGTTCAAGGCGACCAGTTCCGGCTCGCTCTCGACATTGAACTGATGGATGCCGGCGTCCAGTGCAGCGCGCATTTCATCCCGTGTCTTGCCGACGCCAGAAAAAACAATCTTGTTTCCGGGAATGCCGGCCGCCAGCGCCTTGGCCAGTTCGCCGCCCGACACGACATCGGCGCCCGCGCCCAGTCGAGCCAGGGTTTTCAGCACCGCCAGATTACCGTTGGCCTTGACCGAAAAGGCGATCAGCGATCCCTTGGGCAGCGCGCCCGCAAATACCTTGTAGTGGCGTTCCAAGGTGGCGGCGCTGTAGCAATAGAAAGGCGTGCCGACCTTTTGCGCCAGCTGATCCAGCCGCACGCCTTCCGCGCACAGCACACCGTTCTTGTACTGGAAATAATTCACACGCGGACTCGATTCTCTTGCTGACGCCTACCGGTCTTTTCTAATTGGCCGTTCGTCTTGCGCCTACCGGCCCAGGGGGGAAGGCGGCCTTGACGGATCGGATTTGTCCTTGGACGCGGCCTGTCCGCTGGGCTTTACCAAGTCGTTTTTGACGCCGCAGGCCGTCACCAGAAGCGACAGCGCCACGATGATCAGAACATGTTTCATTGCAGTGCCACCTTCCAATGCGCCAGCTGTTCGCGCACCCGAGCCGGGGCGGTGCCGCCAAGACTCATGCGCGATTTCACCGACGATTCCAGCGACAGGACCTGGAAGACATCCTGGGTAATGGTGGGTTCGATCGCCTGCATATCTGCCAGTAGCAGCTTGTCGAGGGTCACGCTCTTGCCCTCGGCGGCTTTCACGATGGAGCCGGAGATATGATGGGCTTCGCGGAACGGCTTCTTCAGGACGCGCACCACCCAGTCCGCCAAATCGGTGGCGGTGGGATAGCCCGCTTCCGCCGCGCTTAGCATCTTTTGCGGATTGGCGGTGAGGTCAGCGATCATCGCCGCCATCGCGGCCAGTGAAATTTCCAGCGTGTCGGCGGCGTCGAACACCCGCTCCTTGTCTTCCTGCAGGTCGGTGCCATAGGTCAGCACCAGGCCCTTGACCACTACGGCCAGCGCCACAAAATCGCCCAGCACCCGCCCGCTCTTTCCGCGGATAAGCTCGGCGGCGTCGGGATTTCTTTTCTGCGGCATGATGGACGAGCCGGTGGTGAAGGCATCCGACAATTTCACAAAGCCAAAGGCCGGCGTGGACCATTGCACCAGTTCGCCGGCCAGCCGCGACAGGTTCACCGCGCTGATCGTGCAGGCCGCTAGATATTCCAGCGCGAAATCACGCGCCGAGATCGCGTCCATCGAATTGCGCATCGGCCTTGTGAAGCCCAGCGCCTTGGCGGTGGCGTCGCGGTCGATGGGAAACGAGGTGCCCGCTAGGGCGGCAGCGCCCAGCGGCGATTCATTCAGCCGCCTCTTGGCGTCCTCGAACCGGCCACGGTCGCGTCCGAACATTTCAACATAGGCCATCAGGTGATGGGCGAAGGTCACCGGCTGGGCCACCTGCATGTGGGTGAAGCCCGGCATAATGGTGTCCAGGTGTGGTTCGGCCTGGGCCAGAAGCGCCTTTTGCAGCACCATCAGGCCTTCGTCGGCGCGGGCGCAGGCGGCGCGCACCCACAGGCGGAAATCGGTCACCACCTGGTCGTTGCGCGAGCGCGCGGTGTGCAGCCGTCCGGCGGTGGGACCGATCAGTTCGGCCAGCCGCGCCTCGATATTGAGGTGAATATCTTCCAGCTCCCGCTTGAAGACGAAGGTTCCGGCGGCGATTTCCTTCTCGATCGCATCCAGGCCGCCCAGGATCGCCTTGCCGTCATCCTTGGAGATGATCCCCTCCGTCGCTAGCATGCGGCAATGGGCGCGGCTTCCCGCCAAGTCTTCACCCGCCAGGCGCTTGTCGAAATCGATTGAGGGGGTAATCTCCCTCATGATGGCGGCGGGACCGGATGCAAACCGTCCGCCCCACATTTCGTTGGTGCCCATTTTTCTCATCCAAAGGCCATGACCAAGAAAATCATCATCAGCCTGGCCGTGATTATCGCGCTAGCTTTCGGGTTTCTATATGGGAAAGGCCTGCTTTCTGTCCATCACGGGCTGGAGCCGCCGGCCTCCCTTTCTGTCCTGAAGCTGGAAAAAGAGCCCAAAAACGTACCTTCCGTGGGCTTTACCGACGCCGCCGGCCGCCATTATGCGCTGGAGACATTCCGGGGCCGCTATGTGCTGCTCAACCTGTGGGCCACCTGGTGCGCGCCCTGCGTCGCCGAATTGCCGGCGCTGGTGCGGCTGCAGGCGCGTGCGCCCGGCCTGCGGGTGGTGGCGATCAATACCGACCGCGGCCAGATCGATGCCGCCGCCTTTCTCAGGGCCAACGGCGCGCGGGCGCTGGTGCCCTATCGCGACAGCGATGTGACCATGCTGCGCAGCTTCAAGGCCTATGGCTTGCCGCTGACGGTGCTGATTGATCCCCAAGGCAAGATCGTCGCGCGTGCCGAAGGCCCCGCCGACTGGGACAGCCCGGAGGCCGTCAAATATTTCAAGCGCGTGACGGGGAGTTAATCTTCTCCTCACCATGGGCGGCCTTGAGCCGCCCATCCATGCCTACCCAATCGCTGGATGGCGTTCGTACGCTGCCGCTACTCACCAAGCCCGGCCATGGAGAATTTGACTAGCGCGTCGGAACAGGATGCTCCCCACGGTAATCGTAGAAGCCGCGCCCGGTCTTGCGGCCCAGCCAGCCGGCTTCGACATATTTCACCAGCAGCGGGCAGGGACGGTATTTTGAATCCGCCAGCCCTTCATACAGAACCTGCATCACCGACAGGCAGGTATCCAGCCCGATAAAATCGGCCAGCTGCAGCGGACCCATGGGATGATTGGCACCCAGCCGCATCGCGGTATCGATGGCGTCCACGTTTCCGACGCCTTCATACAGCGTATAGACCGCCTCGTTGATCATCGGCAGCAGGATACGGTTGACGATGAAGGCGGGGAAATCCTCGGCATAGGAAGCCGTCTTGCCGACGCGCTTGACGACTTCCAGCGCGGCCTGGAACGTGGAATCATTGGTGGCGATGCCGCGGATCACTTCCACCAGCTGCATCAGCGGCACCGGATTCATGAAATGCAGGCCGATAAAATTCTCCGGCCGGTCGGTGACCGAGGCCAGGCGCGTCACCGAGATGGAAGACGTGTTGGTGGCGATCAGCGTCTTGTCGGAAATGCGCGTGCAGAGATCCTGGAAGATTTTCTTCTTGATGACTTCGTCTTCGGTCGCCGCCTCGATCACCAGGTCGCGGTCGCGAAAATCGTCCATGGCCTGGGTGACGCGGATGCGCGCCAGCGCCGGCGCAATCTGGTTTTCGTTGATGACGCCTTTCTGGGCCTGGCGCTGCATGTTCTTTTCGACACGCTCGACCGCCTTGGACAGTGCGTCCTTGTTGATGTCGTCCAGCACAACGTCATAGCCAGCCAGCGCCAGCACATGGGCAATGCCGGTGCCCATCTGCCCTGCACCGATTACGCCAATTTTCTCAACCGTCATGTCGCTCTTTACCTTTTACTTGTACCCACGCTTGCTAAGCTCTTCGTCGATCTCGGGCAACGTCTTGAACAGGTCCGCCACCAGTCCGTAATCGGCGACCTGGAAGATAGGCGCCTCTTCGTCCTTGTTGATGGCCACGATGACCCGGGAAGCCTTCATGCCCGCCAGATGCTGGATGGCCCCGGAAATACCCACGGCTATATAGAGTTCGGGCGCCACGACCTTGCCGGTCTGGCCCACCTGATAGTCGTTGGGGGCATAGCCCGCATCCACCGCAGCGCGGCTGGCGCCGATGGCGGCATGCAGCTTGTCGGCAATGGAATCCAGCAGTTTGAAGTTTTCGCCCGACCCTAGGCCGCGCCCGGCGGAGACGATGGTTTTGGCCGAGGTGAGCTCCGGACGTTCGGATTTGGACAGGGCTTCGCTCACGAATTTGGAAAGGCCAGGATCGGATGCGGCGGAAATTTTTTCGATTACCGCGCTGCCGCCTTCCACCGCCGCCTTGAAGGCGGTGGTGCGCACGGTGATGATTTTCTTCCCCTCGGGCGCCTGCAAGGTTTCGACGGCGTTGCCGGCATAGATCGGCCGCTCGAAGGTGTCGGGCGAAATGACTTTCAGGATTTCGGAAATTTGTGGCGTGTCCAGTTTTGCGGCGACTCGCGGCAGGATGTTTTTGCCGGTGGTGGTGGCCGGCGCCAGGATGGCGTCATAGCTATCCGCCAGCGACAGGATCAGCACTTCCATCGGCTCGGCCAGCATGCGGGCATAGAGCGCGCTATCGGCCAGCAGAACTTTTCCCACGCCCGCGATTTTTGCCGCTGCGTCCGCCACGGCGGCGCAATTCTCGCCCGCCACCAGAATATGAACAGGCGACGACACGGCGGCAGCCGCGGTCACGGACTTGTGGGTGGCGTCCTTGAGCGAAACATTGTCGTGCTCGGCAATCACTAGGGACGCCATCAGATGACCCCATCGGCTTTGAGCTTGTCCAGCAGTTCGGAGACGCTGGCGACCTTGGCGCCCGCGGCGCGCTTGGGCGGTTCGGCCACTTTCAGCACCTTGAAGCGCGGCGTGACGTCGACGCCGAAATCGGCCGGAGTCTTTTCCTCTATCGGCTTCTTCTTGGCCTTCATGATATTTGGCAGCGAGGCATAGCGCGGCTCGTTGAGGCGCAGGTCGGTGGTCATCACCGCTGGCAGCTTCACTTCTACCATCTGCAAGCCGCCATCGATCTCGCGGGTGATTTTGGCGGTGTCGTCACCCAATTCCAGTGCGTGCGCGAAGGTGCCCTGCGGCCAGCCCAGTAACGCGGCCAGCATCTGGCCAACCTGGTTGGCGTCATCGTCGATCGCCTGCTTGCCTGTGATCACCAGCTGTGGCTGTTCAGCATCGACGATGGCCTTGAGAATTTTGGCGACGGCCAGTGGCTCCACCGCGCCATCGCTTTTTACCAGGATGCCGCGGTCGGCGCCCATCGCCAGCGCGGTGCGGATGGTTTCGCTGGCTTGCTGCGGACCGATGGAAACTACCACGACTTCGGTCGCCTTGCCCTTTTCCTTCAGGCGAACGGCTTCTTCCACCGCGATTTCGTCGAACGGGTTCATGGACATTTTGACATTGGCCAAGTCCACGCCGCTCTGGTCCGCTTTGACGCGAACCTTCACATTGTAGTCGATCACCCGCTTGACGGGTACAAGGACCTTCATGGCGTCTCTTTGATCCCCAATGGACGGCGCTTTCCCGACCATCCCGAAACGGGTGCCGTCCTGCTCTTGTGCGGCGCAAAAACTATTGCCGCAGCCAGAGGGCTGTCAACGAAACCGGACGTGGTATCGATCTGGTTTTGTTGCATTGCAATATAGCCGGTTAATCGCCCCGGCCTTTATGCGTCACTCCGCCACACCACTCCGGCCTTCGCATCGCAAGCGCGTCCACGCACTGCCGCTATGAGCCGGCCACCTCCCCAATGTATGCGCTACGCGCATAGGTATCTGGCTACTTCAGTGTCGCCAAATAAGCGACCAGGTCGGCCTGCTGGTTCTTGGAGGTGATGCCGGCGAAAAACATTTTGGTGCCAGGCACCATCCGGGCCGGTCCGGCAGACCATTTTGCCAAATTGGCTTCGGTCCAAGTCAGATTCGCGGCCTTCAGCGGGGGCGAGTAGGCGTAATCGGGGCGTATGGCCGCCTTGCGGCCGACAATGCCGAACAGATTGGGGCCCAGGGCATCGCCGCCGCCTTTGTCGTCGGTATGGCAGACGGCGCAGCGCTTATAGACATTCTTGCCCTTGACGGGGTCGCCCGCAGCCTGGGCGGCCAAGGTCGTTCCGGCCAGCAGCGCCAGCGCGCTGAAAATTTTCCGAAGCATAGAAGAAGCCTTTTCTTGGTAGCGCTTCCTTATCCGATCTTGCCGGTGAAAACTGCCGATATTTGGCCGCACCCGACCTACATTTGAAGATCAGGCGTTGACAAGCTCGACCTGGACCACATCGGTCCGCGCCACCTCGAAGGTGGCGGCGCAGATGCCCAGATAGAATTCCCAGTTCCGCAGGAACTGCTGGTCATGGCCCAGGGCCCGGATCTGGCTTTCCGCGCCCTGCATCCGGACCAGCCATTCGCGCAGGGTACGGGCGTAATCCTTGCCGAACCCGAAGGCGCCGGCGAATTTCAGCCCGGCCTTTTCGGCCTCCTCGCGGAAGCGCGCCAGGGACGGAAGCATGCCCCCCGGAAAGACATAGTGGCGGATAAAGTCGCTGCGGGTGCGATAGCCGTCGAACAGTTCATCCTTGATGGTGATGGTCTGGATCACGGCCCGGCCGCCGCGCTTCAGCCGCTGCGCGACGCAGGCGAAATAGGCCGGCCAGTAATGCTCGCCAACCGCCTCGAACATCTCGATGGAGACGATGTTGTCGAATCTGCCGGTGGAGCGGCGATAATCCTCCAGCTTGATGTCGGCGGCGCCGTTCAGCCGTTGGGTGGCGAACCTGTGCTGGGACGGTGAAATGGTCAGGCCGGTGACATTGTGATTGTCGGCGGCGGCGCGCTCGGCAAAGCCGCCCCAGCCGCAGCCGATCTCCAGCACGCTGGAGTTGGGCTTGTCGAACTTGGACAGGATGCGCTCATACTTGTTCTGCTGGGCGCGATAGAGATCCTGCGTGCCGTTATAGAGCGCCGAGGAATAGGTCATGCTCTGGTCCAGCCACAGCGAGTAGAAGTCGTTGCCGACGTCGTAATGGTCTTTGATGTTGCGGGCCGAACCGGAAATGGAATTGCGCCGTACCAGGGCATTGTGGATCACAAAGCCCAGCCGGTTGATCAGATTGCCGTCGGAAAAATTGTCGAAATGATCCAGGTTGAGCAGGAACAGGCTCACCAGATTTTCGACGCTGTCGGTGTCCCAGCTGCCGGCGATATATTCCTCGCCCAGGCCGATATCACCGCGCGCCATGATCCGGCGCAGCACATCCCATTCGTGAATGTGAAAGCGCGCCGCGGGGCCGGGATTCGCGCCCCGGCAGTGCGTTACCTCGCCATTGGGGGCGATGAATTCCAGGCTGCCATATTCCAGCGCGCCGATCGCCTTGCGCCAGCTTTTCTCGATGTAGTACGCGGGTATCAGGGCCATTGCGGCTTCTCGTGGTAAAAAGACGAGGCAAGGATTAAGCGCCTACGCGGTTCAAAACAATTCGGCCGGAACGAGACTGGCGGGCGGAAAGTGGGGCAGGGCCGATGGTTTTTGCTGCGCCGCATCGGCGGCGGGAGAGTACGTGCCCGCCTCCCACGGAATGGCCGCGCCCAGCCCCCGCGCCATCCGGACCGCGCTGGACAGCCCATCTTCGTGAAAGCCATGGCCCAGATGGGCACCGGCAAACCAGGTGCCCCGGCGGCCCTGTAGTGCGGCGATCCTGTGCTGGGCCGCGATGGCGGCGGTGTCGAACACGGGATGGTCAAATTCGCACACATCGAAGATCAGTTCCTCCGATATCGCACGCTTGGGATTGAGGCTGACGAACAGGGGGTATTTTTCATCGATGCCCTGCAGAAGGTTCATCCAATAGGTGACGGTGAGCTTGGGGTGCAGGAAGTCTCCGTCCGAACTGTAAACCCAGCTGGCCCAGCAGCGCTTGCGGCGCGGCATCATGCTTGTGTCGCGGTGCAGGACGGCGGTGTTCTTCTGATAGCGAAAACACGACAGCGCAGCGCGCTCGGCTCCGTCGGCATCGAGCAAAAGCGCCAGCGCCTCATCGCCATGACAGGCCATAACCACCTGGTCATAGAGTTCTGTGCCGCCCTGGGCGTCGCGGATTTCCACCTTGCCGGCGTCTTTGCCGGCGGCGAAACGCGTCACCGCCACGGCGCCACAATTGGTGCGGATGCGGCGCGCGAAGGGGGCGGTCAGGCGGCTGACATATTCCTGCGATCCGCCGGTGACGGTGCGCCATTGCGGCTGGCCGGAATAGGACAGGAGATGATGATTGGCGAAGAAGCGCACTAGGGGGCGGGCCGGGAAATTCATCATCTCGCAGGGTGGGCAGCTCCAGATTGCGCCCGACATGGGGAGCAGGTAATAGTGGCGAAACCATTCGCCCAGTCCCAGCTTGGTGATTAGGCCGTCCAGGGTGAGTTCGGGATGGCGATCCACGGTATCCTGCGCCTCGGCGTTGAATTTCATCACGTCGCGCACCAGGAAGCCAAATTGCGGACGCAGAAGATTGCGGCGCTGGCCCAGCACGGCATTGAGATCGCGCGCGCCCCATTCCAGCCAGCCATCGCGGATGGAGGCGGCGAATGTCATGTCACTGGCATGGGTGCGAACGCCCAGATGCGCGAACAATCCGCACAGATTGGGATAGTTGGGGCGGTTGAAGACGATGAAGCCGGTATCGACCGGGATGCGCGCGCCGTCATAGTCTAGGGTGATGGTGCGGCTATGGCCACCGATCCGCCCGGCCTTCTCATAAACCGTCACTTCATGTTCCGGGTTCAGCAGATAGGCGCTCCCCAGTCCTGAAATCCCCGTACCGACAATCGCGATCTTACTCATGACACTACTTTACTGATGATTTTGCCATTGCGACAGGTACGGGACCTTTTGCGGGGCGGATCACCAAATCCGCCATGATCCGGCGGGGGAGGGGTTGCGTAAAAGACAGACGAGCAAGGGAGTGTGCGATGAGTTATGTGTTCGCCTATGTCACGGCTGCCCTAGTGATGGGCGGACTGGATTATCTCTGGCTCAGCAACACTTCCGGACCGATTTATCATCGTGCCCTGGGCGCAGTGATGGCGGAAAACCCCAATATGACCGCCGCTGTCGCTTTCTATCTCATCTATATCTTGGGTATCATGATATTTGCCGTGCGCCCGGCGCTGGCCAGCGGCGACTGGCGCACGGCGGCGGTATTCGGCGCGCTGTTCGGCTTCTTCGCATATGCCACCTACGACCTCACCAATCTGGCGACACTGAAAGTGTGGTCGCTGAAAGTGTCGTTAATCGATATGGCCTGGGGCACGCTCCTGACGGGCCTGACGGCAAGCATGGCCGCGCTGGCAGCGATCAAACTGGCAAGGTAAAACCTCGGCCGCATTTGCGGCGGTATCTCGTTAGCCCTTGGACGGAATGGAGCCCTGGGCGGTGATCTCGTTCTTGTGCGCCGGGCGGTGAACCGCGCGTTCCGGGCGATTTCGTCGGAACAGCAGGAACTTACACCGAGTTTAATGGGGGCCGCCGGGGTTCGGATGTGTTCCTTCCTCCATATATCCGGAGGAATTTCAAAATGCTCGGAACAATTCTGATTGTGCTTCTGCTTCTGCTAGGCGCATGGCCATCCTAGCCGCACAGCAAAGCCCGGTGCGGATTTATCGCACGCCGGCAGATGTCCTGCGGGATCGGCGGTTCGGCGATGCGGACCGTCTGGAAATTCTGCGGGCCTGGCGGATCAGCAGGGATGACGCGGACGATGCCGCTGAGATCAACGCACTGATCACGGAAGTGGAAGGGCGCCTCTATACAGCCAGCAATCACGCCGCGGAATAGCCGATACCAAGGAGACGAAGATGCATACCGAAGAAGGCCATGTGGTTCTCAGCACCCAGGAAGCGCGCGGGGCAAGGAATTGGGCGTGATGCGCTATGTGCTGCACACCAGCCTGGCGCTGTCGGTGATCGCCGGCATTGTGCTCTACACGATCTGCTTCGGTTAAGGATCAGTGGGTGATACGGCCGGACAGTTCGATCAGGCCGCGGCGCATTTCCACCGGCCCGAACGGCTTTTGCAGCACCAGATAGCCGCGGAATTCTTCCGGCAGGCCGCGCGCGCCATAGGCGGTGGCGAATAAAAATGGAACCCCGCGCGCTTGCAGTTAAGCGGCGAAGGGAAACACCGTCTTGCCGTTCAGATGCACATCCAGCATGGCCAGATCGAAACTGTCGCTGTCGAGCAGGCGCATGGCATCTTCCACCCTGGGCAACACGGCAGCGACCTCATAGGCAAGCTCGCTGACCGTGTCCTCGATCAGCATCGCCACCGTCATCTCGTCCTCTACCACCAGCACCCGGGGCGCCATCAGGCGCAGGGGTGAGTGATTGGCGGGCAGACCCGGGGTCCGGTGGAGCGATGGATGGGGTGTTGTGCAATTAGCCATTGGTTTTGAACGCATGGCCGGTGCAGAAGTTTCGAGCGCCGCCCAAGGCCACACCTAAGCTGCTGATAGGGTTGAAAATTCCTTATCCAACGGGTCCAAGCTTGACGGTTCACCCCCATCCCGTCACCAAGGGCGACCAACTCGCTCAGGACCTTGTGCCGGTGTCAATTCCCCAACTCTCTGTGATCGTTCCCACTTTCAAGGAACGCGGAAACGTCTCCGAGCTGGTGCGGCGGCTGGACCTGACCCTGTCCAGTATCGCCTGGGAAGTGATCTTCGTCGACGACAATTCCCCGGACGGCACGGCGGCAGCGGCGAAAGAGATAGCGGCCGTCGATACCCGGGTCCGCTGCCTGCGCCGGGTGGGCCGGCGCGGTTTGGCCGGGGCCTGCATCGAAGGCATGCTGTCCTCTGCCGCGCCCTATGTGGCGGTGATGGACGGTGATCTGCAGCATGACGAGAAAGTGCTGCCCGCCATGCTGGCCAAACTGACGGCAGGCGAGGCTGACCTGGTGGCGGCCTCCCGCTATGCCGAAGGTGGTAGCGCCGCCAGTTTCTCGGGAGGGCGTGGCACCATCTCGCGCCTCGCCACCAGGCTGACCCACCGGCTGGTGGGCACCAATCTCAGTGATCCCATGTCGGGATTCTTCATGCTGCGGCGGGACCGGCTGGACGAACTGGCGCCGCGCCTGTCGCCGGTGGGTTTCAAGATACTGCTCGATATCGCGGCCACCGGGGCGGGGCGCTTGCGCATCGCCGAGCAGCCTTACAGTTTCGGCGAGCGGTTTGACGGAGAAAGCAAGTTCAACGCCCAGATCGGCGTGGAATTTCTCGGGCTGCTGCTGGCCAAGATGACCGGCGATGTGGTGGACCCGCGGTTCATTTTCTTCGCCATTGTCGGCACCATCGGCCTGTTCGTCCATCTGGTGGCCTTGCGCCTGTCGCTGTGGCTGCTGCCAGACGACTTGCCCGATCTGTTCCGCACGGCGCAGTTCATCGCCACCTTCATCGCCATGACCAGCAATTTTCTGCTCAACAATGAGCTGACCTATCGCGATCGCCGGCTGAAGGGCTGGGGCATGTTCAGGGGCTTTATGCTGTTCTGCCTGATCGGTTCGGTCGGCGTGCTGGCCAATATCGATCTGGCCTCCTGGCTGTATGTGGAGCGTTCGCGCTGGCTGCTGGCGGGCGCCGCGGGCGCGATCATGAGCGCGCTGTGGAACTACGCCATGTCCACCTTGTTTGTCTGGCGCGCGAGATGATTCCCGCCCGCGTCAGCCTGGCTCTGATTGCAGCACTGATTTTTCTGCGCGCGGTGATGGCCGGTTTGCTGCCGCTGTCGGCCGACGAAGCCTATTACTGGCTATGGTCCAAGAATCTGGCGGCGGGTTATTACGACCATCCGCCGATGATTGCCTGGCTGATCCGCGCCGGAACCATGCTGTTCGGAGACACGCCGCTGGGCGTGCGTTTCGCAGGCATTGTCCTGTCACTGCCGGCCAGCTGGTTTGTCTGGCAAGGCGCGGCGCTGATTCTGAAAGACGCGAACCGCGCCGCATTGGCGGCCCTTCTGTTCAATCTCACCTTGATGATCTCGGTGGAATTGCTGGCGGCGACGCCGGATATGCCATCGGTCGCGGCCGCCGCCGCCTTTGTCTATTTCCTAGCCCGGGTTCAGGCCAACGGTGAGGGCCACTGGTGGCTGGCGGTTGGCATCGCCGGAGGTCTCGGCCTACTGTCGAAATATTCCGCGCTGTTTCTAGGCTTCGGCACGCTGATCTGGCTGGTGGTGGATGCACGGAATCGCAAATGGTTGGTCTCGCCCTGGCCGTATCTGGGCGCAGGTCTGGCGCTGCTCATCGTCACGCCGCATCTGCTCTGGCAGGCGCAGCATCACTGGATGACCTTCGCCTTCCAGTTCGGCCGGGTCGGCGGCGGTGCTTTCACGCTGCGATACCTGGGCGAATTCTTAGCCGCGCAAATCGGTCTCGCCACGCCGCTGATTTTTGTCCTGATGGTGATGGGCCTGTGGCGCTCGACACGGCGCGGCGACGATCGCCTGGTTCTGGGGGTGCTGGCCTGGACCGGCATCGCCTATTTCCTGCAACACGCGCTGCATGACCAGATACAGGGCAACTGGCCCTGTTTCCTCTTTCCGGCACTGGCGATCCTGGCGGCGGACGCATTCAGGACGCAAGGCAAATGGCGCTGGATTTCCTTCGCCGCCGCACCCGTCGCAGCTATGTTGTTGCTGCTGACCTATAATCAGGCGGCGCAATGGCGCACCATACCACTGAAGAAAGATCCGCTGGCGCGAATCCTGGGCCGCGATTTTGCGCCCATCGGCGACGTGATCGGCGCCCTGAGCATGGCGCGTGTCGCCGACGCCATCCTTACCACCGACTATCAGACCACCGCCTGGCTGCGCTTCACCCAGCCCGGTGTGAAAGTGATCCAGGTGAATGAACCGCACCGCTATCCGGCCGCGCCCGCGGCAAATGCCAGGCTGCTGCAAGGCAAGTTGTGGTACCTGGCGGAACTGCGGCGCGACCAGCACAGGCTGGTGCAGCAGTCCTTCGGCTATGTCGGCTATCCCACCCAGCTTCAGGGGCGGGGCGTGCTTTACATGCTCTATCCGATGGCCCGCCCCAAAAATTCCCAGATCGGTCGTATGCCTTAAGTTCGGGGCGGCCATAGGAGCGACCACGAACCCGGAGCGCAGCGGATGGCATCGTGGTGCGACAATCAAAAAAGCAAGGAAAATGCCCCCAGAGCGGGGCTTTTAGAAGAGAGCGGACACCCGAAGCGGGCTGTCGAAGGGGCTAGGGGCGTTCCGGACAGACGTCCGCTCGTCTTAGAGAATGGCTGAGAAAAAAAGCGTTCCCGCCCCCGACGCGTTTTTTTAAATCTTCTGCGCAGCTGCGACCTGTGCCGCCGGTTTGGCGGCTTCCGCGGCTTGGCGGTCGGCCGAGCCGAACAGCACCGCCAGCAGCAGCACGCAGGCCAGCAGGCTCTCGACTGGGTGTTCGGTGACAAAAACGGAAACACGCATGGGCTAATCTTCCTTCGACACGAAAACTGAAAACCGGATACTGAAAACCAGATTTAGGTCGGCGGCCGTCCACGCAACGCGCCGGAAAAAGCGCTGAAAATTAGAAGGATCAGAAAAACCAAAAGCAATAACTACGCGATGGTGGCGGCAATTCCCGCCAGTCCAAAAAAACTCATAAAGCCCGGGACGAGCGCGAGAATGAGGAAAGCAAGCGCCCAACCAAGCATGACGGATCGTTCCTGCAACCAGAGTTTAGGCCACAAAAACGCTTTGATCAGGATTGGGGTTCCCGCATATCCACAGGCTGATGCGGGATGGGTGCCGCTATTTGCCGGGCTTGTTGCGATTGAGGAACATGTTGACGGCACCAGCAACGCCCGCGCCGACAATGGCCAGCCACGGCGTTTCCTTCGCAACTGCGGCGAGAAGGGCGCGTATCAGTTCATTGTTAGTTTGCGGTGGCAGCTTGCGCGGACGCGACGGGCGCGCGATGACGGCCCAGATCAGGGGCGGCAGTAGCAGGATCGCGCCCGCGACGGCATGCGCGCCGGCAACGCCCAGCGTGACGACGAGCGTCGAGGCCAGCGCCGTGCCCAGAAGGCTGACGCCGCAAAACGCCATCGCGATGGCAATGGCTACCAGAATGGCCTTGGCGGTCAGTCGCGCGAACATTTCAAATCCCCATGCTGCTGCCCGCTTATACGACAGCGCTGGTTAACAGGGAAATGACCCCGCGGAGCGTCGCGCCGTACCAATAAAATCAGCGGCGCAGAAAGATGGCGCCCAGAAAGGCGCCGATGCCGCCCGCGATCAGCAGCGACTGGATGGGCTGGGCGCGGACATAACCACGCAGCTCCTCGGCATTTTCTTCTGCCCACTCTTCCGCCTCGTCCTTGTATTCCAGGGCGGTGGACTTGGCTTCCTTGGCAGCTTCCTCGGCCAGCGCCACGGCGCGGTCGGCGATTTCCTCGGCCGACTTCATCGCCAGCGCGGCACGTTCCGACGCCACTTCGCTGACGTCGCCGTAAAGGCCTTTCATGTCTTCCTGCAACACGCCGAAATCGGCGCGCAGGGCTGCAAGGCGGGCTTCAATATTGCCGTGTGCCACGGACTTTTTCTTGGCGGCCATGATTCAAATCTCCAGATCAACAAAAGACATATCGCACCGGCGGCTAAGCGTCTTCCTTCGCCACCGGATGAAAGAACAGCGCCTGCCCCACGGTCGCCTGCACGGTTTCGGGCAGGAAGGGCTTGGCGATCAGATAGGTCGGTTCCGGACTTTCGCCGGTCAAGAGCTTTTCCGGATAGGCGGTGATGAGAATCACCGGAATGTCGAAGGAGGCCAGGACCTCGCTGACCGCGTCGATGCCGCTGCCGCCTTCGCGCAGATTGATATCGGCCAGCACTAGGCCGGTGCGCTCGGAAAGCGCCTTGCCCACGGCATTGTCGCGGGTGGCGGCGAAGCTGACAACCTTGTGGTCCAGTTCGGTGACCAGGTTTTCCAGGTCCAGAGCGATGATTGGCTCGTCCTCGATGATCAGCACCTTGCTGGCCAGTTGGGTGTCGATGGTCTTCTGGGCGCCCAGGATAGCGGCCTCGACCTCTTCGGGGCTTTCGTCGATGATGAAGGCGGATTCCTCCAGGCTAAAGGCCTCGACTGCGGTCAAAGGCAGGGCCGCCCGCTTGGAGGCGGACAGGGATTTCAGCCGGCCTTCCGGGTTTTTCCCGGGGGTCTCGGCGGTTTCGTCAAAATGCTCGGCGCCCGACTGCCAGATGGCGTGGAACAGCCGGTAGGGGCCCACACGGGGGGGCTCCATAAGGCTTTGATCTCCCGCCATAAGTGCCGTCAAGGCGGATTGGACATGGGCATTCCCGCTCGACTGCGACCCGGTCAAGGTCCGGGTATAGCAGCGCAGATATTGAAGATGCGGCGCAAGGGTTTGCGACATGCTCATGGATTGGCTCCTTCGGCCCTAGATAGAAAGCTCAAGAGGGGAACTTACGCCAGCCCAAAAAGTTCCCTAGCCTGTCGGAACCATCGCGAAGGCTGTTCGTTTGGAACCTTGAGAAGGGGACTGCAATGGGGTCGAAGGAACGGAAATACACGCCGTACCGCGCGATTTCTGGTAGCGCTGGCCCTGTTCACGGACGAGGTCCTGACCAACATCTTCAAACACGCCTTCCCGGACGGCCGGCAGGGCGTGATCCGGGTCAGCATGGAGACGCTGCCGGACGGCAAGCTGAAGCTGGCCATCGCCGACAACGGCCCGGGCATTACCATCGACGAAACCCGCAAAAGCGTGGGCAGCCGCCTGATCAAGACCTTCGGCCTGCAGCTGGGGGGTGTTACCAGCGTCCCTTCCTAGCCGGGCCGCGGCACGGTGGTCGATCTGGTCTTCCCTGATCCCGACCTGAAGGCGAGTGCAGTCCGCAGGCTAGCCCTTGCCCTGCGCGCACGGATAAATTCAGTGCAGACATGCGTTTGGGACTGTTTTCGGTAAGCCCCCGATGGTTATGTTCCGGCTCACTATTCCGGGTGCGATCCCGCGCCGGGAAAATCACATACGGGCAGGACATGGCGGACAATTTCGACGCAATCGTAATCGGGGGCGGCCCCGGCGGCTACAATGCGGCGATCCGGCTGGGCCAGCTGGGCCTGACCTCGGCCTGCATCGACAAGCGCGGCAGCTTCGGCGGCACCTGCCTGAACATCGGCTGCATCCCCTCCAAGGCCCTGCTGTATGCCAGCGAGCGTTTTCACGAAGCCAAGGAAGATTTCGCCAAGCTCGGGATCAAGACCAAGGTCGAACTCGATCTGCCCGCCATGATGGCGCAAAAGACCAAGGTGGTCGGCGAGCTGACCAAGGGCGTGGAATTCCTGCTCAAGAAAACCAAGTCGGAAGCCATTGTCGGCGAAGCGCGCATCACTGCGCCCGGCAAGGTGGAAGTGAAAGCTGCGGACGGCAAGATCCGCAACCTGACCTGCAAGCACATCATCATCGCCACCGGCTCCGATGTCGCGCCGCTGCCCGGTGTCACCATCGACGAAAAGCAGATCGTGTCTTCGACAGGTGCGCTGGCGCTAACCTCTGTGCCCCGCAAATTGCTGGTGGTGGGCGCCGGCGTGATCGGGCTGGAACTGGGCTCGGTGTGGAAGCGCTTGGGCGCCGAAGTGACGGTGGTGGAATTCCTCGACCGCGTCACGCCGGGCATTGACGGCGAAGTCGGCAAGGCCTTCCAGCGCATTCTCACCAAGCAGGGCTTCACCTTCCAGCTTTCCACCAAAGTGACCGGTGCCGAGAAAAAAGGCGGCGGCGGCCTCAAGGTGACGGTCGAACCGGCGGCGGGCGGCGACAAGAGCGTGATCGACTGCGATGTCATGTTAGTTGCCATCGGCCGCATTGCCTACACCGCCAATCTCGGCCTTCTGGAAGTCGGCGTGGCGATGGACAAGCGCGGCCGCATTGTCACCGACGCGCATTACAAGACCAATGTCGCGGGCATCTATGCCGTCGGCGACTGCCGCGAAGGCCCGATGCTGGCGCACAAGGCCGAAGACGAAGCGGTGGCCTGCGCCGAATTGATCGCTGGCAAGGCGGGCCATGTGAATTACGACGTCATCCCGTCGGTGGTTTACACCTTCCCGGAAGTCGCCACCGTTGGAAAATCGGAAGAGGAACTGAAGGCTGCTGGTGTGCACTACAAGGTCGGCAAGTTTCCTTTCACCGCCAATGCCCGCGCCAAGATCATCATGGCCACCGACGGGCTGGTGAAAATCCTGGCCGATGCCAAGACCGACAAGATACTGGGCTGCGCCATCATCGGGCCGGAAGCCGGCAATTTGATTGCCGAAGTGGTGCTGGCGATGGAATTCGGCGCCTCATCCGAAGACATCGCCCGCACCTGCCATTCGCATCCGACTTTGACCGAGGCAGTCAGACAAGCTGCTATGGGCGTGGAGGGCTGGACGATGCAGATGTGACATCGTGCCAAAAGCGCGATGTCATCCCGTCCGTAGCGACAGCGTACGAACGATCCAGCCTTACAACAGCTTGACCAGATAGGTCAGCATACCGATCGCCGCGAAGAATCCGACCCATGTCAGGCAGAACATGGCGGCGCAGCGATTTGTCTTGTGATCAGGACGGTCATGATGATCCAGCACAGCCATGGTCGGCTCCCGCATTGGTCTCTGCGGCGAGTCTAATCCCTTTGGTCCGCGCGGTGCATGGACATTCGATGCGACGGTGCAGCAATCTGCCTAGCGTTTTTGTAGCCGCACATGCTCCGGCCGGGGGCCAATGCCCAGGAGCCGTGCCGGCCATTGCCGCGCCCACGGCCAGGCATTCAGCAGCCGGACGACAAACGGCACCTTCGGGGTCTGCTTGGCGCGCAGGGTCGGCGCCAGCATCACGTTTTGCACGAAGAGCTGGAAGGTCTGGATGATGCGGGTGGGAAATGCGCGCCGCTTCTGCACCTTCTTCAGGTCTGACAGTTTGGGCACGCTCTTCAGCAGCACTGGTCCCAAGATATTGGCGGTCGCCACCGCGTCCTGAATCGCCAGGTTGATGCCCACCCCGCCGGCGGGCGACATGGCATGGGCCGCATCGCCGATCATCAACAGGCCGTGGCGCGCCCACTGTTCCAGCCGGTTCACCGCCACCGTCAGCAGCTTGACCTGGTCGAAGCCGGTGATGATATCCATGCGGTCCGCCGCGAAACCGGCGACCGCGCGCAGTTTGGCGCGGAAGGCGGTGATGCCTTCGGCCCTGATGGTGTCGAAGCCGCCCTTGGGAATGCCAAAGGCACATTGCCAGTAATCGCCGCGACAAATCATCACGAAGAACGCGCCGCCCTGGATGCGCCCCACCAGGTCCACCGGATCGCCGCTCTTGAACGGCAGGCTGAGCCACAGGACATCGAAGGGCGCCCCCAGTTCCTTGACCTTCAGCCCGGACTTTTCGCGCAGGATGGAATGGCGGCCATCGGCGCCGATGGTGAGGCCGGCGCGGATTTGCATATTGCCGTTTGGTCCCGTCGCCAGTACGCCGGCGATGCGGTCGCCCCCATTCTTGTCTTTCTGGGCGATCAAATCCCGAGCCTGGGTCTGCATCAGCAGATGGAAGTTGGTAAGCTTTCTGGCCTAGTCGGCGATGAAATCCAGGAAATCCCATTGCGGCATCAGGGCGATGAACTTGCTCACTGTGGGCAGGCGGGTGAAATCAGCGATGGTGAAATGCGCGTCGCCGAAATCCAGGTTTACCTGGCGTATCCTGGCGTGCGGCAGCTGCAGGAAACGCTCCAGCAGCCCCAGCTCATGCATGATCTGCTGGGTTGAGGGATGCACCGTGTCCCCGCGGAAATCGCGCAGGAAGTCGGCATGCTTTTCCAGCACCGTCACGTCGTTCCCGGCGCGGGCCAGCAGAAGCCGCACATCATCCCGGCGGGACCGTCGCCGGCAATGACGCAACTGGTCAAAATTGTTTCCATGCCGGATCAGCCCCCCCCGCCCGACTCTATTGAAAAAAGCCTTGCTCGGGCTATATTTGCACTGCAACAATTTATCAGAAGGAGGTGATCCAGTGTCTCATTGTCACTACCTGCGGACGTCGAAACCCGCAAACTGGATTCTTCTTGCGAAAGACAGCGCCGCGTAAGCGACGGACACAGTACGACAATGCGGGGCCGTTTTCCTTCGGGGAGGCGGCCCTTCTTGTTTCTATAAGGCGGCTTGTTTTTGGCAAGCAGGCTTGTTTATTGGGGCCATGAACGGCGCCGAAACACTGGTTCACACCTTGGCCGACAGCGGCATCGAGATCTGCTTCGGCAATCCCGGCACCTCCGAAATGCATTTCGTGGCCGCCCTGGACCGCGAGCCCCGGATGCGCGGCGTGCTCTGCCTGTTCGAGGCGGTGGCAGCGGGGGCGGCCGATGGCTATGCCCGCATGGCGGGCAAGCCCGCCGCGACCCTCTTGCATCTGGGACCGGGTTTCGCCAACGCCATTTCTTTCCTGCACAATGCGCGCAAGGCAGGCCAGGGCATCGTCAATATCGTGGGCGACCACGCCACCAGCCATTCCCAATATGCCCAGGCGCCGCTGACGTCCGACATCATGGCGATCTGCGGTTCGGTGTCGGATTGGCTGCACCAGAGCAGAACCCCCGCCGGAGTGGCGGCTGATGGTGCCCGCGCGGTGCAGGCGGCACGTAGGGGCGGCATCGCGACCCTGGTGCTGCCCGCCGACTGCGCCTGGGAAGCAGCCGATGCACCCGCGCCGCCGTTGCCGGCGGTGCCGCCCGGCGTGGTTGTGCCAGACACCATCGACAAGATCGCCGTCGCGCTTCGCAGCGGCAAACGCACATTGCTCCTGCTGCGCGGCCGCTGCCTGGAACGCACCGGCATGGAAGCGGCGGGACGCATTGCGGCGGCCACCGGCGCGCGCATCGCCCATGACTATTTCACCCCGCGCATCACCCGCGGCGCGGGGCTTCCCGATATCGAGCGCATTCCCTATTTCTCCGAACAGATCGCCCTATGCCTGGCCGGGCTGGAGCAGATCGTGCTGGTGGGTGCGCCGCCGCTGGTGACCTTCTTCGCCTATCCCGACAAGCCCAGCTGGGTGACGCCGAAGGGCTGCGAGCTAATGACCCTGGCCACGCCCGAAGAAGACGCCATAGCAGCACTGACCGTGCTGGCCGACGCTCTGGGCGCAAAGGCGCCGGGCAATATCGTGCAGCTGGTGCGGCCTGACGTTCCCGCAAACGGCAGCCTGACCAGTGACGCCATGGGCGCGATCATTGCGCGCTTCATGCCCGAAGATGCGATCTGGTCGGACGATTCGCTGACCGCCGGGCCGGGGCTGCAGAAATATCTGGTCCATGCGCCGCGCCATGACGCGATCTTCCTCACCGGCGGCGCCATCGGCGATGCCAAGCCCATGGCGATGGGCGCGGCCTTGGCCTGCCCCGACCGCAAGGTGATCGCCGTGTCGGGCGACGGCGCGGCGATGTATTCGCTGCCCGCGCTCTGGAGCATGGCGCGCGAGAAACTCGATGTGGTGACCATCATCTGCGCCAACCGCAGCTACAATATCCTCAACATCGAGCTGGGGCGGGTGGGTGCGATCAATCCCGGCCCCAAGACCTTGGCCATGCTGGACCTGCACAATCCCGTGCTGGATTTTGTGAAAATGGCGCAAAGCATGGGCGTGGAAGCCAGCCGCGCCGAAACGACTGAACAGTTCGCTGCACAGTTCGCCGACGCGATGGCGCGCAAGGGCCCGCGCCTGATCGAAGCGGTTCTCAATGTATGACCGGCCGTCTAGACTTGAACCGGCATACTACACCGCTCTAGTTGAAGAATTTCTGCAGGCTGATCCTACACGCCTGCCTAGTATCTATGATGAAATCGCAGGCTTCCTGCAGGCATGTGGAATTCCAGAATTGAACACCGCAAACGAGAAACAAGCGTTGGTGGCCCCGGTCTGAGTCGAACAGACACGACCCTTTCGGATCAACGGATTTTAAGTCCGGTGCGTCTACCAGTTCCGCCACGGGGCCGATGTCCGACCACTTACTGAGTGCGGCTCATCCGCGCAAATGATACCTGCCTGTGGCGCCCCTGCGCCAGCAAGCCGCGATTGCGGCAGGGACGACGATTCTGCACTGTTGTGGCAAAAAGGGGAGTGAGGCATGGGGCTGCACAGGCTTCTGTTCCAGCTGCATTTGTGGATCGGGCTGGTGCTGGGTGTTCTGTTCGCCCTGGTTTCGCTGTCCGGTTCGCTGTTGATGCTGGGGCCGGTCACGGGCCTGGATACCGGCAAGCCGGCGATCCGCGTTTCCCCTGCCGGTCCGCCGCTTTCCCTGGAAGGGCTTATCACCCGCGCGCGCCGGGCCGCGTCCGTCCCATCCGGCGTGGCGGCGGAAGTGACTTTGCCGGAAGGCCCCGAGCGGCCTGCGACGGGTGCATTTCGGCGGCTGGAATTCGCCTTATCCCAATGTGCTGCTGAACCCGGCGACAGGGCGCGAGGTCGCACGCTACCAGCAGCGCATGCATCCGGCGCTGGCGGTGCTCAGCGACCTGCACAGTCATCTGTTCGTGGCGCGCGCGGGCCGCATCGCGGTCGGTTGGCTGTGCGTCCTGATGCTGGGCCTCGGGCTTTCCGGCCTTTATCTGTGGTGGCCCAGGAAAGGCCCCTGGCACCGGGCTTTCACTGTCAGCGGCAAGGCGCGGGGCCTGCGGCTGTACCGCGAACTGCACGGTGCGGTGGGCATCTGGTCGCTGCTGCTGTTCCTGACGATCACGCTGACGGGCGTGGGCATGGTGTTTCATCAAAGCGCGCGCGCCACCCTGGCGTTTGCCAGCGCCTCACCCAACACGCCTGAACGCGACCCCAGCCTCATTCCCGATGTGCCCGCGGTTTCCGGCCGCACGGTGATCAGCGGTTGGCAGGCGCTGGCCCTGGCGCAAGCCGGACACGCCCGCATAAACCCCACCAGCGTGACGCTGCCGGTGCGGGAGGGACAGGCGATCAAGGTGCAGCTGGGGGACTGGACAGGCAGGATTGTCTTTGTCGATCCCTATCGCGCGAGCCTGGTGGCCGATCCGCAGTCGCCCAGCCGGGTTGATGGCCTGTCTATGCAGATGGTCAAGCTGCATATCGGCCATGGCTTTGGCCCGCTCTATTGGCTGCTGGCGTTCGTGACCGGTTTCGTGCCGCTGCTGTTCTTCGTCACGGGATTTTTCATGTGGCGTGGGAAGCGCTAGAACCGGCTGTCGATGACGCGGCGTCTGCCCAATACCCCTTTTGAGGCGGGGCGCTTTTTTGTCATGGTTGACCCCTAGGCTTTGGCCCCTCCCCCCGCAATCTCAGGATTCGGTCAAACTGTACCAGTGCCTAAGTGCGCGCGGTGACGGTATAACCCATTGGAATATATGGGTTACAAATCGCATACTAAACTACAAGTTGCAGACGTTTGACTTGGCGAAGTCGCTGCATATAGTGCGCGACCTTTCCGGCACCAAGCCGGTGCCAACGAGCCTGAGGACCAATGAGCAAGCGCCAAAATTCGAAGTACAAGATCGACCGCCGCATGGGCGAGAATATCTGGGGCCGCCCCAAGAGCCCGGTCAACAAGCGCTCCTATGGTCCGGGCCAGCACGGCCAGCGCCGCGCCAAGAAGCTTTCCGACTATGGCACGCAGCTGCAGGCCAAGCAGAAGCTCAAGGGCTATTACGGCAACATCACCGAGCGCCAGTTCCGCAAATATTACACCGATGCCGCCCGCCGTCCCGGCGACACCGGCGAGAACATGATCGGCCTGCTGGAAACCCGTCTCGACACCGTGGTTTATCGCAGCAAGTTTGTGCCGACCCCGTTCGCCGCCCGCCAGCTGGTCAGCCATGGCCATGTGAAGGTCAACGGCCGCCGCGTCACCATTGCCTCCTATCACGTCAAGGAAAGCGACACGATCGAGCTGGGCGCCAAGGCCCGCGAAATGGCGCTGGTGCTGGAAGCCTCCAAGAGCGGCGAGCGTGACACGCCCGACTATCTGGAAGTGGCCGAAGGCAAGTCCACCAAGCTGCTGCGCACTCCCAAGCTGGCGGATGTGCCCTACGCCGTGCAGATGGAACCGCATCTGATCGTCGAATTCTACTCGCGCTAGTGAGCCGGTGGCGCGCTTTGCGCGCGAGCATGTCCGGTGGACATGCGAGAGCCGGCGAACGCCGCGAGCTTGGGCGAGCGGCCGCGAGAAGACAAAAAAAAGCCCGGTGGAAACACCGGGCTTTTTTATTGCGTGATGCGCTTGCCGTTACGCGGATTCTAGCGCGACGCCGTGCTGTTCCAGGAACGGGATCAGCTCCTCCTGCTCGAACATTTCCTTGACGATATCGGCGCCGCCGACAAATTCGCCCTTCACATACAGCTGCGGGATGGTCGGCCAGTTGGAGAAGGCCTTGATGCCGTCGCGCACTTCGGCGTCTTCCAGCACATTGACAGCTTTGAACTTGACGCCGATGTGATTGAGAATCTGTACCGTCACGGCCGAGAAGCCGCACTGCGGAAAGGCTGGCGTGCCCTTCATGTAAAGCAGCACATCGTTTGTCTTCACATCGTCGGCAATGCGGACCTGAACGTCGGACATGTGGGAACTCTCATGGAAACTCGGCTATGATCTAAGCATGGGGGCGCGAAGGGTCAAGACAGCCCGAAAATGCCCGATTTGACTGGATTAAAATGAACCCTGCCTTGCCCTCCGCTCTTGCGGCCGCCCTGGACCGCGCCTTGGAAGGGGTGTCGCGCAAGGAGCTGGCGGCCAGCGCCCAGAAGATGTCGGCCGGCTACCGGCAGGGGCAAACCTCCCGCGTCATTGTCAGCCCGCAGGACGCCATCGCCTATGCCGTGGCGCGCATGCCCGCCACCTATGCCGCCTGCAGCGCGGTGTTCGCGCGGTTGATGGAGGTGGCGCCCGATCTGGTGCCCGCCAGCCTGCTGGATGTGGGCGCCGGCACTGGCGCGGCAAGCTGGGCCGCGGTGACGGCTTGGCCGCAGATCGGGTCGCTGACCATGCTGGATCACAATGCAGCGCTGCGGACGCTCGCGCGCGGCCTAGCCGAGGCTGGGCCGCCGGCCCTGGCCAATGCGGAGATGCTTGGCGGTGACCTCGGGCTGGTGGAGGCAAAAGCCGAGATGATCGTGGCCAGTTATGTGCTGGCCGAACTGACGGAAGACAGCGCTGCTGCCGTGGCGGCCGAGTTGTGGCGCTGGACGGACAAGGCGCTGGTGCTGATCGAGCCGGGCACGCCGCAGGGCTTTGCCCGCATCCGCGCTGCCCGCGCCGCCCTGATTGCGGCGGGGGCGCATGTTGCCGCGCCCTGCACCCATGACATGGCCTGTCCCATGCCGGAAGGTGATTGGTGCCATTTTTCTCAGCGTCTGCCGCGTAGCCGCGACCATATGCAGATGAAGGACGCTTCGGTGCCATTCGAGGATGAACGCTACGCCTATGTCGCAGTGCTGCGCGAAAGCGTTGCCACGGGCGCGCGCATTTTAGCGCCACCGCTGGAAACCAAACCGGGGCTAACCTTCAAGCTGTGCGATGAAACGGGATTGCGGGCGCAGTTTGTCGCGGCCCGCGACAAGGCCGAATATCGGCGCGTCAAGAAGCGCGCTTGGGGAGGCTTGTTCTAGTCTTTCGCCACAGTCTGCAGCTGCAGCGCGTGCAGCACGCCGCCCATATTGCCCTTCAATGCGGCATAAACCATCTGGTGCTGTGCGACGCGGCTTTTGCCCTTGAAGGCAGACGATGTGACTGTGGCGGACCAGTGATTGTCGTCGCCCGCCAGGTCTTTCATCTCGATATCGGCATCGGGAAACGCCTCCCGGATGAACTTTTCGATTTCACTGCCCTTCATGCCCATGGCTGAACCTTATTCTTGTGTAGGATCATGCTTCGACAAGCTCAGCATGAGGATTTGAGTTTACGTCCTCACCCTGAGCTTGTCGAAGGGTGACGACCAGGGCGCCTAATTCGTAACCGGGATTTCTTCGCCCGACATAAAGTTCGGGAACCAGCTTTCGAAACCCTCCTTCAGGCTCGCAATGCCGGCGCTGCTCTTGTCGTCCAGGGTCAGCCTGTCGCCGCCGGTCTTGCCCAGTTCGGCCACGGTGATGAAGGCGGCGCGGGCTTCCTCCACGATCTTTTCGGCCTCGGCAAAGGGCGCGGCTAGACAATAGCGCGCCTGGTCCTCGCCGAACCAGAAGGGGATGTCGTCAGGCAGGCCGGCGATGCCGATGTTGGCGCCGATGCCGCGCGGCATCGCCATTTCGGCAATCGCCACCAGCAAGCCGCCGTCGGACAGGTCATGCACCGTATCCACGCGGCCCGCCTCGATCAGCCCCCGCACAAAGTCGCCATGCTTCTTTTCCGCGCCCAGATCGACCTTGGGGGCGGCGCCTTCTTCCCGGCCTTCGATTTCGCGCAGGTAAATGGACTGGCCCAGATGGCCCTTGGTTTCGCCGATCAGGATGATGACATCGCCCGACCGTTTGAAGGCGACGGTCGCCATCTTGCTGACGTCCTTCATCAGGCCGACGCCGCCGATCGCCGGGGTGGGCAGGATGCCTTCGCCGTTGGTCTCGTTGTAGAGCGAGCAGTTGCCGCCGATCACCGGGAAATCCAGCGCCCGGCAGGCGGCGCCGATACCGTCGATGCCGGCCACGATTTCCCACATGATTTCGGGCTTTTGCGGATTGCCGTAATTGAGATTGTCGGTGACCGCCAGCGGTGTCGCGCCCACCGCGGTCAGGTTGCGCCAGGCTTCGGCCACGGCCTGCTTGCCGCCTTCAAACGGATCGGGCCGGCAATAGCGCGGTGACACGTCGGTGGTGATCGCCAGTGCTTTCTGGGTGCCATGGATGCGCACCACTGCGGCATCGCCGCCTGGTACCTGCACCGTGTCGGCCATCACCGTATGGTCATACTGTTCCCACACCCAGCGGCGCGAGGCCATGTCGGGCGAGGCCAGGATGGTCTTGAGCGATTCCAGCACGTTCTTCTTCTTGTCGAAGGCCGGCTCGCCGGTCAGCGGCGCGCGCTCGGTATAGGGCCGCTCATAGACCGGGGCTTCGTCGGACAAAGCGGTGATCGGCATGTCGGCGACGGTCGTGCCTTTATGTTTGACCACTAGACGGCTGGTGTCGGTGGTGATGCCGATGACGGCGAAATCCAGTTCCCATTTCTTGAAGATGGCTTCAGCCTGGGCTTCGCGGCCGGGTTTGAGCACCGCCAGCATGCGCTCCTGGCTTTCCGACAGCATCATCTCATAGGCGGTCATGTTGGTTTCGCGCTGGGGCACCTTGTCCAGGTCCAGCTCGATGCCGCTGCCGCCCTTGTCGCCCATCTCGGCGGAGGACGAGGTGAGGCCTGCCGCGCCCATGTCCTGAATGGCGATGATGGCGTCGGTGGCCATCAGTTCCAGGCAGGCTTCCAGCAGCAGCTTTTCGGTGAAGGGATCGCCGACCTGCACGGTGGGGCGCTTTTCTTCCGAGGCGTCGTCGAATTCGGCCGATGCCATGGTGGCGCCGTGAATGCCGTCGCGGCCCGTCTTGGAGCCGATATAGACGACCGGATTGCCCGCGCCCTTGGCGGCGGAGAGGAAAATCTTGTCCTGCCGCGCCAGGCCGACGCACATGGCATTGACCAGAATGTTGCCGTTGTAGCTTTTGTGGAAATTGACTTCGCCGCCCACGGTGGGCACGCCCATGCAATTGCCATAGCCGCCGATGCCCGACACCACGCCCGACACCAGGTGCCGCGTCTTAGGATGGCTGGGCTCTCCGAAGCGCAGCGCGTTCATCATGGCGATGGGGCGCGCGCCCATGGTGAAGACGTCGCGCATGATGCCGCCCACGCCGGTCGCCGCGCCCTGATAAGGCTCGATAAAGCTGGGATGGTTATGGCTTTCCATCTCGAAGATGCAGGCATCGCCGTCGCCAATGTCGATCACGCCGGCATTCTCGCCCGGGCCCTGGATCACCCAGGGCGCCTTGGTCGGCAGCTTTTTCAGATGGAAACGGGTGGACTTGTAGGAGCAATGCTCGCTCCACATCACGCTGAAGATGCCCAGCTCGACGAAGGATGGCTCGCGGCCCATCAAGGTCAGGATGCGCGCATATTCGGGTTCCGAAAGCCCATGCTCGCGGACCATCTCAGGCGTGATTTTTGTCATGACAGGTTTTCGATCAGGCTTTGGAAAAGGGCGCGGCCATCGGTGCCGCCCAGAACATCGTCCACCACCCGTTCGGGATGGGGCATCAGGCCCAGCACATTGCGTTTTTCGCTTAAGATTCCGGCGATGTTGCGGGCCGAGCCGTTGGGATTTTCGCCCTTGGCATAACGGAAAGCGACGCGGTTCTCGCCTTCCAGCCGGTCCAGCGTCTCTTCATCGGCAAAATAGCTGCCCTCGCCATGCGCCACCGGGAAGGTGACGCGCTGGCCATTGGAATAATGGCGGGTAAAGGCCGACTGGGTTTCATCGACTTCCAGGCCCACCGGCTTGCAGACGAATTTCAGAGCCGCATTGCGCATCAATGCGCCGGGCAGCAGATGGCTTTCAGTCAGGACCTGGAAACCGTTACAGATGCCCAGCACCATGCCGCCCTTGTCGGCATGGGCGCGCACCGACTTCATCACCACTGACTGGCTGGCCATGGCGCCGCAGCGCAGATAGTCGCCGTAGGAAAAACCGCCCGGCAGCACCACCAGGTCGACATCGGGAAGTTCGCTGTCCTGGTGCCACACCATGGCGGGCGCCTTGCCGGTCATCTGCGTCAGCGCGGTCTTGGCATCGCGGTCGCAATTGGAAGCCGGAAAAAAGATGACGGCGCTTTTCATTACTTCAGCTCGATCTCGTATTTCTCGATCACGGTGTTGGCGAGCAGCTTTTCGCACATCGCCTTGAGTTCTTCCTTGGCCGCGGCCTGATCGTTGCCCGACAGTTCCAGGTCGATCACCTTGCCCTGGCGCACTTCGCCGACGCTGGCGAAGCCCAGCCCGTTGAGAGCGTGGCCGATGGCCTTGCCCTGCGGGTCCAGAACGCCAGTCTTTAGAGTAATAAAAACGCGCGCTTTCAACTTTTTATTCCGATGGATTCCCGCTTACGCGGGAATGACAAGTTATTGTAAGAGTTATTGTACGAGGACGGGGCCTTTGTTCTCGCCTTGCACCGATTCGGGCATGATGCCCAAGCGCCTTGCGACTTCGGAATAGGCCTCGACCACGCCGCCCATGTCGCGGCGGAAACGGTCCTTGTCCAGCTTCTCGTTGGTGGTGACGTCCCACAACCGGCAATTGTCCGGGCTGATCTCGTCGGCCAGCACAATGCGCATATA
Source organism: Rhizobium sp. Q54 (assembly GCA_945860165.1). Lineage (GTDB taxonomy): Bacteria > Pseudomonadota > Alphaproteobacteria > Micropepsales > Micropepsaceae > Rhizomicrobium. Next base: position 86,089 of record CAMAPL010000004.1, on the reverse strand, counting down.
GTCGTTTTCCCAGAGGCGGCCGAACTCCAGCTTGAAGTCCACCAGCTTGATGCCGGCGCCCAGGAACAGGCCGGACAGGAAGTCATTCACCCGGATGGTGAGATTGACGATATCGTCCAGGTCCTGCGGCGAAGCCCAGCCGAAGGCGGTGATATGTTCTTCGCTGACCCAGGGATCGTTCAGCCCGTCATTCTTGTAATAATATTCGATGATGGAGCGGGGCAGGGCGGTGCCTTCCTCGATCCCCAGCCGCTTGGACATGGAGCCGGCGGCGACATTGCGCACCACCACTTCCAGCGGAATGATCTCGACTTCCTTGATCAGCTGCTCGCGCATATTGAGACGGCGCACGAAATGGGTCGGCACGCCGATACCCGAAAGCTGGGTCATCAAATACTCGCTGATGCGGTTGTTGAGGACGCCCTTGCCTTCGATCGTGTCTTTCTTGGCGCCGTTGCCGGCGGTGGCGTCGTCCTTGAAATACTGGATGACGGTGCCGGGCTCAGTTCCTTCGTAAAGGATCTTGGCCTTGCCTTCGTAGATGACGCGGCGGCGTTTCATGGAATTGGTCCTCAAAAAGGGCGGCTCCGCCCGCAGCCCTGGACAGGAAACTTACCGGATTGTGCGGCGTTGCGGCAATGTTGCCAAAGCGCATACCCACATCCATATCGGGTCATGGCGCAATCTTGACAAGATGCCGTGGCACCATGCAGAAAATCGAGTGATTACAGGGAGTTGATTATGGCCAACGGGATGGACGACCGCCGCAAGGGCTTTGAATCCAAATGGGCGCATGACGCGGAACTGCGCTTCAAGGCCGAAGCGCGGCGCAATCGGGCGCTCGGCCTGTGGGCGGCGGGCGAAAAAGGCCTGACCGGCCAGGCCGCCGAAGACTTCGCCGACAGCGTTGTCGCCGCCGATTTCCAGGAAGCGGGCGACGAGGATGTGTTCCGTAAGCTCAGGTCCGAGCTGGATGTGTCGGTGTCCGACGCCGTCATCCGCGACAAGATGAAGGAAGCGCTGGATACCGCCGTCGCCGCCTTGGCGCCGAAGTAATCCGCCTTAGCCGAAAACCCGTTTGAAGATCGCGTCCACGGCTTTCAGGTGATAGCCGAGGTCGAACATGGCTTCGAGCTGGGCGGCCGGCAGGGCTTTTGACACATCGGGATCGGCCTTGAGCAGGTCCAGCAGATTGCCTTCGCCGTTCCAGGCGCGCATGGCGTTCTTCTGGACCAGCCGATAGCTGTCTTCACGCTGCAAGCCCGCCTGGGTCAGGGCCAGCAGTACGCGCTGGCTGTGCACCAACCCGTGGGTGGCATCGAGATTCTGCTGCATCCGCGCAGGGTATACGACCAGCTTTTCGATCACGCCGGTCATGCGGGCCAGCGCGAAATCCAAAGTGATGGTGGCGTCGGGGCCGATATAGCGTTCGACGGATGAATGCGAGATGTCGCGCTCATGCCACAGCGCGACATTTTCCATCGCCGGAATGGCGTAACTGCGCACCATGCGCGCCAGGCCGGTGACATTTTCGGTCAGCACCGGATTGCGCTTGTGCGGCATGGCCGACGAGCCCTTCTGGCCGGGCGAGAAATATTCCTCGGCTTCCAGCACTTCGGTGCGCTGCAAGTGACGGATTTCAACCGCCAGCCGTTCCAGCGACGAGGCGACAACGCCCAAGGTCGCGAAGAAAGCTGCATGGCGGTCGCGCGGAATCACCTGGGTTGAAACCGGCTCCACCGCCAGCCCCATCTGCTTGGCGACATGTTCTTCCACCTGCGGATCGATATTGGCGAAGCTGCCGACCGCGCCGGAAATGGCGCAGGTGGCTATTTCTTCACGCGCCGTCACCAGCCGTTTGCGGGCGCGAGTGAACTCGGCGAAATAGGTCGCCAGCTTGACGCCGAAGGTGGTGGGCTCGGCATGGATGCCGTGGCTGCGCCCGATGGTTGGCGTCATCTTGTATTCCATGGCGCGTGTCTTCAGCGCCGCCAGCAGGGCATCGGTGTCGGCGATCAGGATGTCGGCGGCGCGGGCCAGCTGCACATTCAGGCAGGTGTCCAGCACGTCGGAGCTGGTCATGCCCTGATGCACAAAGCGCGCTTCGGGGCCGACGATTTCCGACAGGTGGGTCAGGAAGGCGATGACGTCATGCTTGACCTCGCGTTCGATCTCGTCGATCCGCGCCACATCGAACTTGGCGTCCTTGCCCTTTTCCCAGATTTTCTTGGCGGCATCTTTCGGTACCACGCCCAGCTCGGCCAGCTTGTCGGTGGCGTGCGCCTCGATCTCGAACCAGATGCGGAATTTGGTTTCGGGCGACCAGATCGAAACCATCTGTTCGCGGGAATAGCGGGGGATCATGGGGGCACCGGGGAAATGTTACGGGTGCTTCTAGCGCGTCCACGGCATGGGCGAAAGCCTCGTTATTTCACAGCAATCCCAGGGCTTTAAAGCTGGAATGCCCAGCACGTCCGATTACCAGATGATCGTGCACGGTGATGCCCAGCGCCTTGGCGGCGGCTGTAATCTCGCGGGTCATGGCGATGTCGGCCTTCGACGGCGTGGGATCGCCGCTGGGATGGTTGTGCGCCAGGATGAGGAACGAGGCGCTGAACTCCAGCGCCCGCTTGACGATCTCGCGCGGATAGACCGGCGCATGATCGACGGTGCCTTTGGTCTGCACTTCATCGGCGATCAGCACATTCTTGCGGTCCAGGAACAACACGCGATGACTTGCGGTCCAGGAACAACACGCGGAATTCCTCGTTCGGCGACCGCGCCATCGCCGCCGTGCAATAATCCAGCAGCGCTGACCAGGACGACAGTACCGCGCGGCCCATCACCTTGGTCTTGGCCAGGCGCTGGGCGGCGGCTTCCACGATCTTGAGATGATTGACGACGCTCTCGCCCACGCCTTGCACTTCCAGCAGCCGGGCGCGGGGCGCGGCGATCACTTCCGCGAAACTGCCGAAGCGCGCCAGCAGCACCTTGGCCAGCGGCTTGGTGTCCCGCCGCGGCAGGGCGGCGAACAATGTCAATTCCAGAAGTTCGTAATCGGGCATGGCATCGGCGCCGCCCTTCAGAAAACGCGCCCGAAGACGCTCGCGATGGCCGGCCGACCCGTTGTTCTGGGAGTCGGTCACGCAGATCAGAAATAGGGAGGCTTGTGCAATCCCTTGGGCGACAGCGTGAAAATCTCCACGCCGTCCTCGGTCACGCCCACGGAATGTTCGAATTGCGCCGACAGTGAACGGTCGCGCGTCACCGCGGTCCAGCCGTCCCCCAGCACCTTCACGCCATAACCGCCCAGGTTGATCATCGGCTCGACGGTGAAGAACATGCCGGGCTTCAGCGCGATGCCATGGCTGGGCTTGCCGTAATGCACGATATTGGGCAGGGCATGGAAAACCTTGCCCAACCCGTGGCCGCAGAAATCGCGCACCACGGCGCATTTCTCCTGGCCTTCCGCGAAGGACTGAATGGCATGGCCGATATCGCCGGTGGTGTTGCCCGGCTTGGCTGCCGCGATGCCGCGCATCATGGAGTCATAGGTAATCTCGACTAGCCGCTCGGCTTTGCGCTTGACGTCACCCACCGGATACATGCGGCTGGTGTCGCCATGCCAGCCGTTCAGGATCACGGTGACGTCGATATTGACGATGTCACCATCGCGCAGCGGCTTGTCGCCCGGAATGCCGTGACACACGACATGGTTGATCGAGGTGCAGACGGTGTGGCGATAGCCGCGATAGCCCAGGCAGGCCGGAATGGCGCCATGGGCGACAATGTAGTCATAAGCCACCTTGTCCAGCGCTTCGGTGGTGACACCCGGCACGACCAGCGGCACCATCAGATCCAGGACCTCGGCGGCCAGCCGGCCGGCCTTGCGCATGCCGTCAAAGTCGGCGGCGCTGTGCAGGGTCACCGCAAAATGGGCGTTGCGCGCCGCCTCAAAAATCTCGGATTGGGGTACGATGGTCATGATGGGATCAATATAATGGCGACAATCGCAAAACCCAACCTGTTTCGGGACGCATAAATTGGAAAATAGCGCGGCAATTCTGGTGATTGGCGACGAAATACTGTCGGGCCGCACCCAGGACACCAACACCACCACTATCGCCAAATTCCTCACCGTGCTGGGCATCGACCTGAAGGAAGTGCGGGTGGTCGGCGATGTCGAAGAGGAAATCATCGCGGCGCTGAATGCCCTGCGCGCCAGATATGACCTGGTTTTCACCACCGGCGGCATCGGTCCGACGCATGACGACATCACCGCCGACGCGGTGGCCAGGGCCTTCGGGGTCGGGATCGGCTATCATCCCGAGGCCTATGCCCTGCTGGAGGCGCGCTATCCGCCCGGCGAATTCAACGACATGCGCAAGCGCATGGCCCGCATTCCGCATGGGGCGGCGCTGGTCGCCAATACCGTTTCGGGCGCACCGGGTTTTCAGCTCGGCAATGTCTATGTGATGGCGGGCGTGCCGATGGTGATGCGCGCCATGCTGGAAGCGATCGAGCCCGGTCTGCCGCGCGGGTTGCCGGTCGCCAGCGTGGCAGTGGAAGCCGCGATTCCCGAAGGCGCCATCGCGCCGGGCCTAGCTGCGCTGCAGAAAGACCATAAGGACGTCGCCATCGGCTCCTATCCCTTTTACCGCGAAGGTACCGCCGCACCCTTCGGCGCGCAGCTTGTGGTGCGGGGCCGTGACGGGAGCGCGGTGGAGCGCGCCGCGGTGGCGTTGGAATCCCTGATACGGTCGTTGGGTGCTGCGCCGCAGCGTATAAAATCCGGCTGACAGCGCGCATGTGAAATGACAGGCTTGCCGCCATGCGCAGCTGCGGAGACACCATATGGATATCAAGAAGCGTGACTTTCTGGTTGGCGGTGCCGTTGTGACTGCGGGCATGTCGGCGGGTGGTGCGGCCCAGGCGCAATCGGTTTTTCCGGTGCCGGAAGCCATCCTGTTGCCCATCCATGGCAGTAGCCAGCAATACCCCGTGCGCCGCATCTATTGCGTGGGGCGAAATTATCTGGCGCACATCCGCGAGATGGGCAATGACGAGCGCGAGCTGCCCTTTTTCTTCTCCAAGCATCGCGACATGATCGTGCAGCATGGCGGCACCTGCGCCTATCCCGCGCTGACCAAGGATTTCCAATACGAGATCGAGCTGGTGGTGGCGATGAAGTCGGGCGGCATGAACATCCCGGTCGCAGCTGCGCTGGACCATGTCTATGGCTATGCCGTGGGCCTGGACATGACCCGCCGCGACCAGCAGAGCCGCATGAAGTCCAAGCAATGGCCTTGGGAAATCGGCAAGTCATTCGAGGACAGCGCGCCCTGCGGCACCATCTATCCGGTCAGTGCGGTGGGACATTTGTCCAAGGGTCGCATCCAGCTCGCGGTGAATGGCAGGATCCAGCAGGATTCCGATCTGGGCAAGATGATCTGGAACGTTCCCGAAGTGATCCATCATCTGTCGGCGCAGGCCGAGCTGAAAGCCGGCGACCTGATCTTCACCGGCACGCCCGAAGGCGTCGGCCCGCTTCAGAAGGACGACAAGATGCAGGGCCGCATCGACAAGATCGGCGAACTTTCCATCACCGTGGTCTGACGCGCGGCTGCATGACGCAGGCGTAAGCACGCGCAATTTTCGCTCAATGCGATGAGTGCTGCACCGCACCTATAGAATCCGGCTGACAGCGCCGCCCCGAAGTGAGAGGCTTTCCCCAACAAAAACTCTCAAGGGGAAAGCAGATGGACATTAAGAAACGCGATTTTCTTTTCGGCGCAGGCGTGGTGGCGGCCGCCGCCACCGGTGCCTTGGCCCAGCCCGTTCGGCAGCCTGGCGGTGGCTATCCGCCCGGTGTTCCCAAGGCCACCGGCCGCAGCATGCTGGATAGCCCGCATTATATCGGCTACGCCAGCAAGGGTTATGGCTTCCAGCCAAACTGGGCCCGCAAGCTGCCGCTGGTTCCCACGGTCGATCGCAACTACAAGCCGCGCCGCATCAACAAGGCGATCGAGTTGTGGGAAGACAACCAGGTCGTGGCCTATGCCGAATTCGGAGCGTCCGGTGCGCCGGACACGTACGAGGAAGGCAAGCGCATGTCCCAGACCTATTGCGACGCCATCAATTACGAGATGGAGAACGACTCCTTCAGCATCGACGGCCTGCGCAACTTCATGCAGGGTCTGGTGGATGGCGGGCCCACGCCGTCCGGTCATCGCACCCCCATGGTGTTTGCGACCATTCCGGCCTGGGGCTTCGACGGCCCCTCGATGCGCGCCAATGTGTGGCAGATCGCCCAGTGTCTCGCGGCCGGCGTGCATGGCGTCCTGATCTGTGAAATGGAATCGCCGGAAGCGGCCCAGATCGCCATCGCGGGCGCGCGCTACAAGTGGACCTGGCCAGGTGTTGAGCAGCTTGCCCTCGAGGGTTGCCGCGGGGCAGGCAGCCAGTCCTTCGCCGCGCATATCTGGGGCATCACCCCTGCCGAATATTCGCGGGTTGCCGATGTCTGGCCGCACAATCCCAAGGGCGAAATCACCATGGGCTTCAAGCTGGAAAACCGCCGTTCGGTGGAGAGTTGCGAAAATATTCTGTCGACGAAGGGTCTGGCTTTTGCCGAGCCCGGCCCCAGCGACAATGGTCTGTCACATCTGGGCTGGGACGCGATCAGAGGGGATATCACGCCGGCACAGCGCGCCGCCCTGCCGGCCTCCAAGCGCCTGGAAGAAAATCTGGAACGTATCCGGCTCGCGGCCAAGAAGCACAAAGTGCAATGGCTGGGCGACGGCCCGAGCGGTGCGACCCGCAACCAGGAGATCGATGAGGGCAGGCGCATGGGTCCTGCCGGTAACGAGCAACGCGTACACGAGGACCGGCTCTATACGAAACGAAAGATGCCGTACTGATTTTTTTCTTGTCATTCCTGCGCAAGCGGGAATCCAGCTTCGTTTAATTTGAGCGCCCGGGCCGCTGTCGAAAATGCGGTCTGGGCGTCCTTGTTGTTGGCGAAGGTCTTGCGCGCCGTCGCCAGTGCTTCCTTGGCCTTGGCGGTTTCGCCCAGCACGGCATAGGCGCGCATCAGCCGCACCCAGCCCAGCGCGTCATTGGGGTCGCCCTTCAGCCGCGCCGCCAGCATCTCCACCATGCGTCTGGGGTCGGGCGCGCCGCCGCCCGCGCCGGATGCCTGCGCCGTCAGCAGCGCCAGCCGGTCCACCAGCATCTGGTACAGCGGCGTGGTGACCGCCGTCTCAGCCAGCAGGCTCTGCCACATCTGTGCCGCGCCGGCGGCATCGCCCCTGGCCCGCCGCGCGTCGCCCAGATAAAAGCGCGCCGGCTCATTGGAGGGATCGACTGCCAGTGCGGCGGTGAAGGCGCTTTCCGCTTCCGGCGGCACGACGCCGCGATTGGCCATCACCAGCGCCTCGCCGTAAGCGGTGTTCAATTCTGGATCGCCCTTGCCGTCCACTGCAATGGCGCGGGCCAGCGCCTTGGCGGCATTGGCCGGATCGCGCGCGCTCATATAGGCTTGGCCCAGATAGCGCCAGGCGCGCCCGTCATTGGGATATTGGCGCACCCGCCCGATCAGGTAGGGGATCAGCGCATTGACCTCTTTGGTCTCCAGCCCGCGCGCCTCTCGCTGCGCCAGCTGCGGGCGGCCCACCATCCAATAGGCGCCGCTGCCGATGGCCAGCACGAACAGGGCGATCGCGGCGACCAGCAAAGTGCCGCGCTTTTTGTTCGGGCCACGCAACAGCGGCACCGCCGCAAACGCGATGGCCAGCAGCGCCACGACCAAGAAACCAATGACAGGAATGGCGCTCACGTCTGTCCTCTATATTTGTTGCGCACCAGCGCCACAATCATGCCGCGGATGGTGCGGGCCTGCTGATCGGTCAGGCCGGAGCGCAATATCATGGCGCGTATGTTGCGCACCATCGCGCTCTTCTTGGCGGGTGGGAAGAAAAATCCGCCCGAATCCAGTTCGCGCTCCAGATGCTCGAACAGGTCTACCAGTTCCTGGCGGGCGGCGGGTACGGCGATGCTGGGGCGGGTGCGGCTGGCCGGGGTCGCATCGGCGCTTTTCAGCCATTCATAGCCCAGCAGCAGCACCGCCTGTCCCAGATTCAGGGAGGAGGCCTTGATCTCCGAGTCCTTGATCTGCGGCAGGGGCGCGGTGGGAATGGTGATCAGCGCGTCGCACAGCGAAATCTCGTCATTGTCCAGGCCCGCCCGCTCGCCGCCGAACAGCAGGGCGGTCTTGAGCCCGGCGTCCGATGCCTGGCGCAGTCGCCGGACTGCGGCCTCAGGCGTCAACACCTCGCGCGTCACGTCCCGGCCCCGCGCCGTGGTCGCCAGCACCAGCTGGCAATCGGCCAGCGCGCCCCTTGCGTCGGCATGGATCTGCGTCCGCTCCAGTATGTCGCCGGCACCCGACGCCAGCATATGGGCCCGGTCGTTGGGCCACTCCATCCTGGGGGCGATCAGGCGCAGGTCCGACAGGCCGAAATTCTTCATTGCCCGGGCAGCCGAGCCGACATTCTCACCCATCTGGGTGTGGGACAGGATGATGGCGGGAGCGGTCATTTGGCGCTTTGACGGGCCTGTTCTTGTCGGGCTATTTGAGGCCCCGCTATATCCCGTACAGGCCCGTTTTTCGAGGCTTTCTTAAGGCAAGGAAATTAAGTCCATGGAAAAGATCAAGGTCGCCAACCCGGTCGTCGAACTGGACGGCGACGAGATGACCCGCATCATCTGGGATCTGATCAAGAAAAAGCTGGTCCTGCCTTACCTGGACATCGACCTGCACTATTACGACCTGGGCATGGAAAACCGCGACGCCACCGACGACAAGGTGACAGTCGAAGCCGCCGAGGCGATCAAGAAGCATGGCGTGGGCGTGAAATGCGCCACCATCACCCCGGACGAAGCCCGGGTGGAGGAATTCAAGCTCAAGAAGATGTGGAAGTCGCCCAACGGCACCATCCGCAACATCCTGGGCGGTGTGATCTTCCGCGAGCCGATCATCTGCTCCAACGTGCCGCGCCTGGTGCCCGGCTGGACCCAGCCCATCGTGGTCGGCCGCCATGCTTTCGGCGACCAGTACCGCGCCACCGATTTCCTGTTCCCGGGCAAGGGCACGCTGACGATCAAGTTCGTCGGCGAAGACGGCAAGGTCATCGAGCACGAAGTATTCAAGTCGCCGGGCAGCGGCGTCGCCATGGCGATGTACAACCTGGACGAGTCGATCCGCGAATTCGCCCGCGCCTCGCTGAATTACGGCCTGATGCGCAAGTATCCGGTCTATCTGTCGACCAAGAACACCATCCTGAAAGCCTATGACGGCCGCTTCAAGGACCTGTTCCAGGAAATCTACGAGGCGGAATTCGCCGCCAAGTTCAAGGCGGCAGGTATTGTTTACGAGCATCGCCTGATCGACGACATGGTGGCGTCGGCGCTGAAGTGGAGCGGCGGCTATGTCTGGGCCTGCAAGAATTACGACGGCGACGTGCAGTCCGACACGGTGGCGCAGGGCTTCGGCTCACTGGGCCTGATGACCAGCGTGCTGTTCACCCCCGACGGCAAGACGGTGGAAGCCGAAGCGGCGCATGGCACGGTGACGCGCCATTACCGCGAGCATCAGAAAGGCAAGGCTACCTCGACCAATTCGATCGCCTCGATCTTCGCCTGGACGCGCGGGCTGGCCCATCGCGCCAAGCTGGACGGCAACGACAAGCTAGCCAAGTTCGCGCTGACCATGGAAAAAGTCTGCGTCGATACGGTGGAACAGGGCTTCATGACTAAGGACCTGGCGCTGCTGGTCGGCCCCGACCAGAAGTGGCTCACGACCGAGGGTTTCCTCGACAAGGTTGACGAGAATCTGAAAAAGGCGATGGGTTAAGCTGCGGCGCGCAACGCGCGTGAGCAGGCCCAGTGGGCCTGCGAAAGCGGATTAATGTCGCGAGCTTGGGCGAGCGGCCGGTGGTGACGATAAAACAAAAGGCGCGGGCACACCCGCGCCTTTTTTCTTTGGGTCCCTGAAAACTACTCAGCCGCGCTGCGCTGCGATTTCTTCTGCGCGTACATCGCCTGGTCGGCGCGCGCCATGGCCAAGTCGGGATTGTCGCCCGATTTCAGTTCAAAGGCGCCATAGGCGAAGCTGACCGGAATGCTCTGGTCGTTCCAGCTGGTGGGTGAGGCTTTCAGTGCGACCGCCAATGTGTCGGCTTTCTTCAAGGCCTGTTTCTGGTTGGCGTGGCTCAGCAGCACGCCGAATTCGTCGCCGCCCAGCCGCCCGACGCAGTCGCTGTCGCGCACATGGGCCAGCAGCACATCGGCGAAATGCGCCAGCACCGCGTTGCCGGCGGCATGACCCATCGTGTCGTTGGTCCGCTTCAGGTGATTGAGATCGAAATAGATCAGCGAGGCCGGTGTGTTGTAGCGGCCGGTGAAGGCGATATAGCGCGTCAGCTCGCGCACAAAGGCGCGGCGGTTGAGCAGCGGCAGCATGCCGTCCTGGTCGGCAGTCTTTACCACGTCTTCCAGCCGGGCGCGGGTCTGGGTCAGCTCGCGGCGCAGATTGTCCACTTCGCCCATCAATCCCATAATGGCGTCGCGCACCCGTGGGGTGAATTCGGATTCGGGAATGCCCAGCACGCTGGCGGCGGGGGGGCACGGCGTCGATATTGCTGACGCTGTCCGCCGCCTCGATGCGCCGGGCATAGGCGGCCTGGGCCACCGAACGGGCCGGGCGGACGGGGCTGTTGCGCTCGACCTTCATGTTTTTCGCCTTCTGGCGTCCCAAGGCTAGCGGGGACGCCTTTAAGGATGCGTTTACGATCCCCAACGAATGGTTAACGCGGGTTAAACTTCTCTTTCCTTGGGCTTTTTCGCCCCTATAATGCCCCGCTTCGTGGACAGCAGGGCCGCACATGTCGATTCGAAGCACTCCCAAAAAGTCCGCGCGCCGCGCGGGGGGCAAAAATGCCGCGCGTCGCGCGGCGGGCCGCAAGCAAGTCGGCATCATCATGGGCAGCCAGTCGGACTGGCCGACCATGAAGGCGGCCGCCGATATGCTGGAGGCCCTGGGCGTCGGCCATGAGACAGGCATCGTTTCGGCCCATCGCACCCCCGACCGCATGGCGGCTTACGCCAAGGAGGCGGAAGGGCGCGGCATCAAGGTCATTATCGCGGGCGCGGGCGGGGCGGCGCATCTGCCCGGCATGGTGGCCAGCATGACCACCCTGCCGGTGCTGGGTGTGCCGGTGCAAAGCCGCACCCTGAAAGGCCTGGATTCGCTTCTGTCGATTGCCCAGATGCCCGGCGGCGTGCCGGTGGCGACCTTTGCTATCGGCGAAGCCGGGGCCAAGAATGCCGCGCTGCATGCTGCCGCCATTCTGGGCCTGTCGGATAAAGGCCTGAAGAGAAGGCTGGACGCCTGGCGCGCCAAACAGACCAAGTCCGTGGCCAAGACGCCGAAATGAGCAGCATCAAGCAACTTTCCAGACCCGTCCCGCCGGGCGGCACCATCGGCATTATTGGTGGCGGGCAGTTGGGGCGGATGCTGGCGTTGGCGGCGTCGCGCCTGGGATTGAAGACCTGCATCTACAACGACACGCCCGATGCACCGGCCTTCCAGGTGACGCAGCAATCGCTGACCGCGCCCTATGACAATCTGGTCAAGCTCACCACTTTTGCTCAGGCCTGCGACGCGGTGACCTTCGAGTTCGAAAATCTTCCCGCCCATGCCATCGCCCATCTTGCCGAACGTGTGCCGGTCAGGCCGGGCGCGCATGCGCTGGCGATCACCCAGGACCGCTTGAGCGAAAAGACCTTTGTCGAAAAACTGGGTCTGAAGACCGCGCCCTTTTTCGAAGTGTCGTCTGCGCAGCGGGCGCGCGAGGCTTTCGCCCGGCTGAACGGACGCGGCATTCTAAAGACGCGCCGCTTCGGCTATGACGGCAAGGGCCAGGCCAAGGTCGCCAGCGCCGACGAAGCGGCAAAAGCCTTTGACAGTTTCAAGGGCGCACCGGCGATCCTGGAAGGCTTTGTCGATTTTGAATATGAAGCTTCGGTGGTGGCGGCGCGTGGCGGCGATGGTGGTTTTGCCGCTTACGACCCGCCGGAAAATGAACACGAAAACCATATCCTGCGCCGCTCCACCGTGCCGTCGCGCCTTGGTGCCGCCAAGGTGGAAGAGGCCAAAGCCATCGCGCAGCAGATCGGTGAGGCGCTCGAATATGTCGGTGTCTTCGCTGTCGAGTTATTTGTGGGTAAGGATGGCGCGCTGCTGGTGAATGAGATCGCGCCGCGGGTTCACAATAGCGGGCACTGGACCATCGAGGCTTGCGCCTGCTCGCAGTTCGAACAGCATATCCGCGCCGTGGCGGGCTGGCCGCTGGGCAATGTGGTTCGCCATGCCGATGCGGTGATGGAAAACATCATCGGGGCGGAAGTGGACGCCTGGGAATCGCTTGCCAAAACCGGCGCCCTGCACCTGTATGGCAAGATGCAAGCCCGCACCGGGCGCAAGATGGGCCATATCACCCGCATCCGCGCCAAATAGGAGAAGCCGCCATGAAGCGGACGCTGATCGGTTTTGCACTTCTGGCCGGCCTTGCCGGTCCTGTCCTGGCGCAGGTTCCTGCCGATCCGGTCGTCACGGCGCCGAAATTTTCCGTCCAGACCAGCCGCCTGGGCCAGTTGGCGGTAGCCCCCGCAGCCAAGGCCATTTTTCTCCTGCATTTTCCGGAAGTGGTGAACCATCCGCAGTTCAACGAAGGCCTGGACTTGACCCTGCCGGAGGTTGTGCAGTATCTGCCCGATGTCGTGACGCCGGAAAAGCTGGCCTCGATGGACGCCGAATTGAAAGCCTTGCCGCAATGAATTTTCTGACCAAGCGCACCGAGACCGCCACCAAGCCCAACGGGGCTGGGACAGTCGCGCGCGCTTAAACCAAAGCGAACCGAACAGACCTAAGCCCCGCTCCAAACCGGACGGGGCTTTTTTGTTGCCTTAAGGAAATGAACGTGAAGAACAAGAATATAGCGATTGTTGGCGCCACCGGCGCCGTGGGCCGCGAGTTTGTCGGCTGCATTGAAAGCCGCGGTATCCCGCTGGCGTCCTTGAAGCTGCTGGCATCGGCCAAATCGGCGGGCAAGACGCAGCGTTTTCGCGGCCAGGAACTGGTGATCAAGGAATTGAATGAAGACGCGTTCAACGGCGTGGACATCGCTTTGTTCTCGGCCGGCAGCGGCATTTCCAGACACTATGCGCCCATCGCGGTGAAAGCCGGTGCGGTGGTGGTGGACAATTCGTCGGCCTTCCGCGCCGATCCGGCGATTCCGCTGGTGGTGCCGGAAATCAACGCCCACCGCATGAAGGATCACAAGGGCATCATCGCCAATCCCAATTGCGCCGCGATCACGACCCTGGTCCCGCTATGGCCGGTGCATCAGGTGAATCCCTTGAGCCGGCTGATTATCTCCACCTATCAGGCGGCGTCGGGCGGCGGCGCGGCGCTGATGGAAGAGCTGGAAGAATCCACCCGCGCCTATCTGGACGGCAAGACCTATGAGCCCAAGGTGGTGAAGTATCCCTATGCCTTCAATCTCTTCAGCCACAACACCGAAATCGACATGGCCACCGGCTATAACGATGAAGAGTCCAAGGTTATCAAGGAAACCAGGAAGATTTTCGAGGACGACCGCATCGCGGTGTCGGCCACTTGCATCCGCGTGCCGGTGCTGCGCGCCCATTCGGTGTCGATGACCTTCGAATGCGAGCGCCCGATCACGCCGCAAGAAGTGAAGGCGCTGCTGGCCAACGCGCCGGGCGTGAAGCTGGTGGACGACTGGGCCAACAATTATTTCCCCATGCCCAAGGACGCATCAGGCCAGGGCGATGTGCTGGTGGGCCGCATCCGGAAGGATCTGTCCGATCCTTCCGGCAAGTCGATCAGCTTGTTCGTCGCTGCCGACCAGCTGCTGAAGGGCGCTGCGCTGAACGCGGTGCAGATCGCCGAGTTGCTCTGACCTCCATTGTCATGCCCGCGCAAGCGGGCATCCATGGACATTGCTGTCGCGCAGAGGGATGGATGGATTCCCGCTTGCGCGGGAATGACAAGGAGATTTATTTCGGCTTGGCCCAGTCGCCAAAGGCGGGGAAGTTCGACAAAGCTTTCTTGGCCTTGGCCTTGAGCTTCTCGAACTGCATGACGTTTTCGATACGGGCGGCGAGGAATTCCTCGGTCACCTTCTGGTCAGCGCTGTCGTCGGTGAACCAGCGCATCGCGGTGGCGCCATAGACGCCGGCCAGGATGCCGCGCTTGGTGTAGAAATTGAAATCGGTGGAGGTGTCGCCCACGCTGCGCCACATCGCATCCACCGTGCGGTACATCAGCCTGGCGCCCAGCGCGGCGTTCATCGGCAGCGACAGCATGGCGGCGGCCCGCCTTGCGGCTTCCTTGTGCGGCTTTAAGACAGTCAGCCGCGCCCGGACGGCGGCGGCAATCCGTTCGCGGATCTTCATCGCCTTGAGGTCGCTTGCCGCCAGCGCCGTCTCCATCTGCTCATCGGCCCAGACGGAATAAAATTCGATCAGGCTGGATGGCCCGCCTTCAAACAGTCGCGCCACTTCCGCCTTGTCGATACCCGCTTCTTTGCCCGCCTTTTCCAGAACGGAGTCGGTAAAGCCATCGAACGCGGCATGGGGCAGGGCGGCCATCAGCACCGCCTGGCGCGGATCCGCTGCGGCATCGGTCTGGGGCGCGTCTTCCTTGGGCGATGCCTTTTTACGGGCGGGTTTCTTGGGTGCGTCGCTCATGAGGCCGCCTGCCCCTCGTTGGAATGAAAGTGCCGGATTTCGGATTCAAAAATCAGCCGCGACAGGTCGCTCATCCGCGAGGTGTAGAGTCGCCCTTCCAGGTGATCGCATTCATGCTGCACCACCCGAGCGTGGAAGCCGCGCGCCACCCGTTCGATCGTCTCGCCGTCCAGCCCGACGCCGCGATAGCGGATATGGGCGGGCCGCTCGACCCAGCCGCGAAGGCCCGGCACCGACAGGCAGCCTTCCCAGCCCCCCTCGATTTCCGGCCCCAGCACCTCGATTTCCGGGTTGATCAGCACGGTCTGGGGGGCGGTGTGGTCAAAACGCTCCTCCTCGTTCAGGCCCCCATCTTCTTCCCGGGGTAAGCCGGCCCGCTCGCCGGGGGCCTGGAACACCACCACCCGCAGGGGAATATGGACCTGGGGGGCGGCCAGGCCGGCCCCGTTGGCGTCCATCATGGTTTCCACCATGTCCTTGATCAGACGGCGTATTTCCGGGGATTTGGGGTCCTCCACGGCCTTGGCCGGCGTGGCCAGTACGGGATGGCCCATGCGGGCGATTTTCAGGATTGCCATGGCTTGAATATGGGGGGAAACAGGCCGGGATCAAAGCCGGTTTGCGGGCCTGTGCACCCCCGAACCCCACAGGTGGACAGGGAAAATGCCCTCTGGTATTACCCGCGCCTCAAATTTCCCGACCCGGAGCCCGCTTTGCAGATCATCGTCCGCGACAACAATATCGACCAGGCGCTCAAGGCGCTGAAGAAGAAGATGCAACGCGAAGGCATCTTCCGGGAGATGAAGCTGCGCGGCGCCTATGAGAAGCCCAGCGAGAAGCGTGCCCGCGAGCGTGCCGAAGCCGTGCGCCGCTATCGCAAGCTGCAGCGCAAGCGCATGCAGCGCGAAGGCCTGCTGCCGCGCTAAAACGCGTCTGACGAATTTCTAAAAAGCCGCCTGGCGACAGGCGGCTTTTTTGTTGCCCGGGTGAAGCCTAAGCTTTGCGAAACGGGAGGGGCGTGTGATCGGTATCGAGGAAAAGCTAACGGCGCGTGACATTGCCCTGCGTTCCTGGCGCAGCCTGGGCGCCGCCTTCCGCGTCATGCCGCTGCTTTTCATTGTCACCTTGAGTTTGGGTGCTGCCTGGTGCGTGGCGGTAGTGGCGATCGCGGCGCTCAAGGCCGCGATGACGGTGCCGAAGTTCGAGGATTTCAGCGCCCAGACACTGGCTGTCTATTCCGGCGCGCATGTCCTGGACCTGCTGTTCTGGGCGGCGCTGGCAACGCCGCTGGCGGTGGCGGTGCATCGTTTCATCCTGCTGCGCCAACCCCGGCCGCGCCTTCTCGAAGTCCGGCATTTTTTCCTGTGGCTTGCCGGGTTGGGTCTGGCATTTCTCGCCGCCCGCGCTTTTTGCCTGCTTCTGTCGGCGGTGTCGTTCGTGCGCGGCCTGACGGAGTTTACCGTCACTATCGGCGCGGTGATTGTCGCGCTGCAGATCGGCCTGATCTTTCCCGCCATCGCCACCGGCGTGCCCGCCGCCAGCATGGAGCAGCGCATCGATTCCGGCTTTCGCATGAGCGAGGGTCGCTTCCTGCTTTTGCTGCGGACCATCGCGCTGACCCTGATCCCCCTGATTATCCTGATGGTCGTGCTGTCGCGGATTTCCGGCGGGCCGCCGCCGGCGAAACTGGCGGCCGGCGCGCCGCCCGCCTTGCCGTTGCCGATAACCCCGGTCCGGTTGGTAGCCGCCGGCGCCCTGGGCGCGGTGCAGGCCGCCGCGCTCGTGCTCGTCGCCGCAACCCTGTCCTTTTTGTATGCGCACCAGCGCAAGGACACCTAGGGCTTCTTGTCGGCCGACTTTTGGTTCTTCTTGGTTTTGGTGACGTAGTAGCTGGCGGCCGCGCCCACCGCCGCCGCGCCCAGCAAAAGCAGTACGCCGGTGGGACCGATCACTATGCTCTTCTCGACCAGATCGTTGGCGGCAATCGCCACCTCGTCCACCGCCTGTTCGACCTGTTTTTTCTTCTTGCGCCAGAACAACTTTTATTCCTTTTCGCGCGGTCGACGGCTCGCTAGCGCTCGCCTGCCCGTCGCTTCATGTACAGTCAGCACAAACCGCGACTTCCACCGTGACATGGGAAAGATCGGGATGACGGCGGCGCAGCGCCGCCTTGATGGTCTCCGCGCTGGTGGCGCCCGGCGAGACCAATGAGACGATCAGTCCGTGATGCCCCGGTCCCAGCCGCCACAGATGCAGGTCGGCGACGCGCGCGCCAAGCTCGCCCTCCAGGGTCTTGCGGATGTCTTGCGACATGTCCGGATCGGCGTCGGCATCCAGCAGCACCATGGCGCTGTCGCGGATCAACCCATAGGACCAGGCCGCGATGACCGCGGCGCCCACGAGTCCGCTTAATGGGTCCAGGACGGCGAGGCCAAAATAATAGCCCGCCGCCAGCGCTACAATGGCCAGGACCGAGGTGATGGCATCGGCCAGCACATGCAGATAGGCGGCCCGCATATTGTTGTCATGGCTGTGGCCGTGATGGGAATCCTTGAGGATCACCGCGCTGACCAGATTGACCACCAACCCGATCACCGCAATCAAAAGGGCATCGCCATAGCGCACCGTGCCGGGCGTGATCAGGCGCAGAGCCGATTCCGCCGCCACTGCCAGCGCCGTCAGGCCCAGGATGATGGCGCTGGTGAAGGCCGCCAGGTCGCCGAACTTGCCGGAGCCGAAGGTAAAGCGGGTGTTGCCGGCATGGCGTCGCGCCAGCCAATAGGCGCCTGCCGCCAGTCCCAGCGCTCCGACATGGGTCGCCATGTGCACGCCGTCCGCCAGCAGCGCCATGGAGCCATAGGCGATGCCGCAGCCGATCTCCACCACCATGAAAAGCCCGGTGAGCAGGGCGGCCAACCGGGCGCGGGTTTCGGCGCGGCTGTGGCCCTGGCCCAGAAAAATATGATCGCGGGTCCAGATGCCGTGGCTGTGGGGATCGGTATGCGGCTCGTCATGCGCATGGTCATGGCCATGCTTGTGCCCATCGGAATGGTTATGCAAAGCGTGATCGTGGGCCATGCCGGCAGTTTAGCTGGTGTGCCGCGCAGGCGCTACATCGGTTGCGGCGGCAGGGGTTCCGGCACGCGGCAGACGAAATTTCTCGCTTCCGTGGCCTGGCTGCGCCCCAAATAGCGTGCTTCCAGCGAATAGCGGCAGACCGGGCGGGTGGCGCTGACTTTGCCGTCTTTCACCTGTGCGGCGATGAACAGCGACGGCGCGGCGTCTTTGCGTACCCAGGCATCCAGCGCCTTCACCATACTGTGATCCGGATCGTCTTTGAGCGGGGCGCCGGTGGCGCCGCCGATCCGCGAAAAGCCAACCCCGCCGGAGCAATGCCCCATGCCCGGCAGCATGAAGTAGCGCAGGAAATCGTCGGTCGCGGCCTGGCCGTAACGCGCCGTGATGCGGTTGTAGAAGTCCACGTCCATCAGCGGCGTGATCACCGTGAGCGCTCGCGCAAGCGCATGATGGCGGCGGTGCCGACCGCCACGGTGGTGATCATGAACCCGACCCACTATGCGGTGGCACTCAAGTATGAATCCGGCAAGATGGCGGCGCCGGTCTGTGTCGCCAAGGGCATGGACGCGCTAGCCTTGCGCACTCGCGCGGTGGCGGAAGAAAACGATGTCGCGGTGGTGGAGAACGCGCCGCTGGCGCGCGCTGCACGCCGTGGTGGAGATCGACGAACCCGTCCCGGCCGAACATTTCAAGGCGGTGGCGCAGGTGATCGGCTACGTCCTGCGGCTGCAAGGAAAGTTGCCTGCCCGCGCAGGGTAGGCGCGGTTCTTTGGCCTAGCTTTTCTTGGTGAGCGACGCGAACTTAGAAAAGCTGGCCCCGCTTCAAGCCCGCTCAACGGGCGAGGGCGGTGGACGCCCTGAGTTGTTAGTACGCTGGCGCTACTCACTTCGTCGCTCATGGGCTGCTCGCCCACATCGCTCCTTGCTCCTGCTCAGGTCACAAAATCCCTCGCGCCTAAGGACGGTGGCTTTAGCAGGGTGATTCTCGGGCGTTAACTTTCTGTCCCAAAAACTCCGAACGGCGTTCGGTGGCCCCTAAAATCTGTTAACCAAATCAACCCCTTGGGGCTTGGAAAGGATTGGTTAACCAAATCTTGTATTCTGCATTTATGAACGCCGCAAAATCGCTTTCCGCGAGCCCTGTGGGTGTGCCGACCGGCGCCTGGCGCTGGGCTGCCTTGGGCTTTGTCCTTCTGGCCCTGGTCGCCGCCGGACTGACCATCGCCATGCCGCAAGTGGCGGGGCTGGCGGGCTATGTGCTGCTGGGCGGCATCGCCATCCTGGCCATTCTTTTCATTTATGCGGTGTGGCCGCGTGGCGGTCGCGCTTCGGCTGATGCGCTGCGCGTTGCGGAAGCCGCCGCCAAGGCCAATATTGCCTGGGCGATCACCGGCGAAGGCGGCGCGGTGCTGGACTGCAATCCCGTCTACCGCCGCATGGCGGGCGTGGGCGAACTGGAAACGCCGCCGCCGCCGGAACTGGCGCTGGCGGGCGAGCCTTCGGCGGCAGTGCTGTACCGGCTGTCGCGCGACGCCAGCGAAGGACGCGCCCGCGAAGAATCCTTTGTCGTCGTGCCGGGACTGGAAATCGTCGCCGCGGTGCGTCCGTTGCCTGACAAGCAGGCCGCCTGGTGGTTCACCCCCCGCCTTGCCGCCAGCACCTCGCCGCAGCCGGTGCTGACCCGCGCCGTGGCGGCAGCGCCCGCGCCGTCTGTCTCGGCGCCCGATGTGCCGTCGTCGTCGCCAGCGCGTCCGCTGGAAAATGCTGGCGACCTGTTTCGTGATGCGCCCATGGGCGTGGCCTTTGCCGATGCCGCGGGCGTGATCAGCGATGCCAATGCGGCGCTGGCGAAATTCTTCGGTGTCTCAGGCCAGCTGGTGGCGCGCAATTTCAGCGAACTGGCTGAGGCCGGCGACCGCGCCCTGGTCTCGTCCCTGATCGCCCGGGCCGGCAGCGGCGAAACCGGCCTCAAGCCCGTCGAACTGCGCATGGGAAAATCCGGCGCCGGCGACGAGCGCATGGCTGAGCTGTTCGCCAGTCCCATGCCCTCGTCCAAGGGTGAAGCCGGCAAAGCCATTCTGTATCTGGTGGACGTTTCCGAGCAGAAGGCGCTGGAAACCAAATTTGCCCAGTCGCAGAAAATGCAGGCGGTCGGGCAGCTGGCCGGCGGCGTCGCGCATGACTTCAACAATCTTCTCACCGTCATCATCGGCAATTGCGAATTCCTGCTGATGCGCCATCAGGCGGGCGATCCCTCTTTCAAGGAAATCAACGAGGTGCATCAGAATGCGCTGCGCGCCGCCGCCCTGGTGAGCCAGCTGCTGGCCTTCAGCCGCAAGCAGACCATGCAGCCCAAAACGCTGGTGCTTGGGGACATGATCGGCGAGCTGGCGCAGATGCTGCGCCGCCTGGTGGGCGAAGGCATCACGCTGAACGTCGAACGCGATTCCGATCTGTGGACCGTGCATGCCGACGAGGCGCAGCTTTCCAACGCCATCATCAATCTGGTGGTCAATGCCCGCGACGCCATGCCCTCGGGCGGCACGGTCGCCATCAAGACCATCAATGAAACGATAAAGCAGTCATCGGCGCTGGGCACCGCCATCATGCCACCGGGCGATTATGTGCATATCGAAGTCTCCGACACCGGCACCGGCATGTCGAAGGAAATCCAGAGCAAGATTTTTGATCCCTTCTTTACCACCAAGCCGGTGGGCCAGGGCACCGGCCTGGGGCTGGCCACCGTCTATGGCATCGTCAAGCAGAGCGGCGGCTTCATCACGGTGGATTCGGAAGTCGGCAACGGCACCAGTTTCCATATCTATCTGCCGCGCCTCAGGGTAGATGCCGCCACCGCGCTGGTGGAAGCAGCCCCCGTCCAGGCGCGCGACGTCACCGGCCAGGACACGATCCTGCTGGTGGAAGACGAGGAAGCGGTGCGCAGCTTCGCGGCGCGGGCGCTGCGCATGCGCGGCTATAATGTGCTGGAAGCCAGCGGCGGCGAGGAAGCGCTGGAGATCGTCAAGAGCGAGGCGCACACCATCCATCTGATCATCACCGATGTGGTGATGCCCAGCATGGACGGTCCCACCATGGTGCGGCACGTCAAGCAACTGAAGCCCGATCTGCGGGTGATCTTCATGTCCGGCTATGCCGAGGAAGCCTTCCGCCGCAACGACCAGAGTTCGGAAGACATCCACTTCCTGCCCAAGCCCTTCGGCCTCAAGCAACTGGCGGCTAAGGTCAAAGCAGTTCTCTCCGCCGCCTAGCGCGGTCTTTTTGCGCCCTGAGTTCGTCGCTTGTCGCTCATGGGCGCTTTGGCCCACATCGCTCCTCGCTCCTGCTCAGGACACAAATATCCTCGCGCTAATTTTTATGCTACTTCACGCTGAAGCGATATTCCGTGATGTGGCGATAATCTTGTCCGGGCAGCAGGCGCGTGCTGGGAAAACTCGGGATGTTGGGCGCGTTGGGAAAGCCTTGTGCCTCCAATGCGACCGCGCCTTGCTGCACATAGCCTTTCGACAGCGCCACCGGGGGCGGCGTGTAATTGGCGGTGTAAACCTGTAGCCCCGGCTGGGTGGTCCATTCCTCCAGCACCCGCCCCGATTTGGGATCTTCCAGCCGCGCCGCCAGCCGCAGCGTTCCCGGCTTTCCGTTGATCACATAATTCTGGTCATAGCCGCGGGCGCGCACGATCAGGGGATCGGGGTCCTTGATGCGCGCGCCGATCGGGGTGGGCTGGTGGAAATCGAAGGCCGTGCCGGCTACAGCGCGGATCTCGCCAGTGGGCGTGTTGCTCTCATCGCCCGGGGTGATGGCATCGGCATTCACGGTCAGGATCTGGTCCAGAACGCTGCCGGACGTATCGCCCGCCATGTTGAAATAGGCGTGGTTGGTCAGGCTGACGACGGTTTCCTTGTCGGTGGACGCGTAATAGGTGATGCGCAGGATATTGTCCCGGGTCAGGGTATAGATCACCCGCACCCGCAAGGTGCCGGGAAAGCCCATGGTGCCGCTGCGGTCCCGCAGGCCTAGGAACAGCTGCGGTTCGTCGCCATCCTTCTTGGTGTCGGCGGTCCAGACCCGCTCGTCATAAGGCTTGTTCTCGCTTTCGCCCTGGACATAGGCGTCCCGCGAGACGCGGTGGGTGATGCCATTGATCTGGAACGTGTTGTTCTTGATCCGGTTGGCGAAGCGCCCGATCAGCGCGCCATAGCGCCCAGCATAGCGCGGGCTGGTATAGTCTTCCAGCCGGTCGAAACCCAGGGTCACACTCTCCAGCTTGCCGTTTCTGTCGGGCACCCGGATGGACGTGATGATACCCCCGTAATTCGAGATTTTGACTTCCATGCCACGCGCATTGGTCAGGGTGAAAAGGTCCACACCCTTATTGTCCACGCCGCCCCAGGCCTGGACGGTGGTGGCGGCATGCGCCGGCGGCGAAAAGGCGAGCGCCGTCAGCGCGGCGATAACGAAACGGATTTTCATGTGGCTCTCCCGACAGGCAGGCACCCTAGCAATTCGCCCAGCAGCTGCGCCATCCTGCCGCGCCATCTGACGCGTTGTGCAAGCGCGAAGTTTGGCTCGTGGCGTTTGACCGGCCCCGCCATGCCTGATTAGCTCTCACAACCGGCCATGAGATGCCGGCCGAGAGAGGGAATTTCATGAAACGTATGTTGTTTTCAGCCGCGTTGGTCGGGGCTGTCGGTCTTGGCACGGTTGCGGCACTTTCGCAGAGCGCCGATCCTTATGCCAACAATGCCGCCGCCGGCACGATGCAATTTCCGCTGGCCGCGCCCCAGGGCTACGACACCAGGTCCATCGACCGCGCGCCGCCCAAAGCCGTCAACCAGGGCAAGTTCAACGACAAGACCTGGAAATACGGAACGGCGTACGACATGGCCACCCCCGCCAAGATCTGGAATCCGGTCAAGCTCAAGATGATGCAGGGCGGCAAGGTCACCGGCGGCACTATGAACTCCTCTCAGGATCCGTCCACCTACTGCGCCATGGCCAATGCCGGTTACGACTTCATCTGGGTCGAGCACCAGCACACCGCGCGCGACTGGGCCGCCACCGCGCGCATGTGGGCGGCCTGTCCCCATGCCAAGGCGGTGCCGGGCGTGCGCGTCGCCCTGGCGGACGAGCGCGAGATCCAGACCGCCACTGATTCCGGCGCGCTGGTGATCGTGGTCCCGACCATCCGTTCCTATGAGGAAGCGATCCGGGCGCGCGACTACACCTTCTTCCCGCCATTGGGCAAGCGCAGCCAGGGCGGCGGCCAGGCCTTTAGCGGCGCCTTCTGGGGCGGCGTGCCGGGCGGCTATCGCCAGACCTGGAACGACAATGCGGTCCTGATCCTGATGATCGAGACACTGGACGGCCTGAAGGATGCCGACCGCATCGCCAAGATTCCGGGCGTGACCGCCATCTTTGCCGCTTCGGGCGACCTGGCCAACCACACCGGCTATCGCCCGGGCGAGCCGGACTATGAGCGCAACATCAACATCGTCCATGATGCCGCGATAAAGGCGGGGGTGCGGCTGTGCGGGCCGCTGGCCTGGCGCGACCGTCCCGACTTCACCTGCTTCCAGGCGGGCAGCGAGATGGCGGCCATCGCCACTGGCGTGAAGCAGGAACTGGGTCCGCTGCTCGATACCCAGCCGGTCCCGGAAGTCGGGCCGTTCGCCAAGAAGTAGCTGTATCAAAAGAACAGGGGCGCCGCGGGAACCGCGGCGCCCTTATTCTTTTCGGCTTCCGACGTAAACCCAGGCGGTGAGGCCGGACTTCAGCGAAGCCGCCACCCGCTTGTAGTCCGATACTTCATAGCGGTCGGCGGCAGTGAGTTCTTCGGCGGTAATCTCGAACACCGTGCCCGCAACGCTATCGTCCTTGCGCCCCGGTATCAGAATCGGATGCAGCGCCTTGCCGCTCTTGGTCAGCACGTCGGGATCGGTGATCTCCACCATCTCCTGCCGCCAGCCCACCAGCGCGTCCGCCCTGCCGCTCAAACGGCGGCCGAACGACGCCAGCTGCACGTCTTCCTGCTGCAAGGTGCCGTAGGAAAAAAGCAGTTCTGTCTCCATCCCACTCACCATTGCCGGGCCCACTTCTCATGAAAAGAGGGGCTGGCCATCCAGAGCAACAGATTTCTTGTCCACAGCATACGGCCCTGGATGGGCGGCTCGATGGCCGCCCATGGAGAGGTGTTATTTCGCCGTCGAGAACCTGAACTCCGTCACTTCGTAAAAGATCTTCCCGGGGCGCAGTTCGGTGCTGGGAAAGCTCGGGATATTGGGTGAATTGGCGAAATGCTGGGTCTCCAGGCAGAAGGACTGGCGTGGGCCATATTGCTGGCCGTGCCTGCCCGGCACCGTGCGCCCGCCATTGGGCACATACAGCTGCACGCCGGGCTGGGTGGTCCACACGCTCATCACCCGGCCGGTTTCCGGCTCGGTCACGCGGGCGGCGGGGCGCAATGTGCCTATCGCGCCGCGCACGATGAAGTTGATGTCCCAGCCGGGCGTGGCAATGATCGCAGGATCGGGACCGTCAATGTCCTTGCCGATGGTCTTGGGCTTGGTGAAATCAAAGCCCGTGCCTGACACTTTCATTACCGCGCCGGTCGCCATGTGATTGGCGTCGGTCGGTGTCACGGCGTCGGAGAAGATCTGCAGCTGGTGGTTCAGCACATCGCTATTGCCCGCGCCCTTGAGATTGAAATAGGCATGGTTGGTGATGTTCAGCACCGTCGGCTTGTCGGCGGTGGCGCGATATTCGATCCGCACCGTGTTGTCGGCTTTCAGCGTGTAGCTGACGGTGAAATCCATCCGGCCGGGAAAGCCCTGGTCGCCATCGGGGCTGACCATGTTCAGGATCACGCTGGGATTGGTGCCGTCCACCGCCGTGGCGCTGTAGACGCGGGTGTTGAAGCCGGCGGGGCCGCCATGGATGTTGTTGGGCCCGCCATTGGCGGTGAGCTGATAGGTCTTGCCGTCGAGCGTGAACTTGGCGCCGCCGATGCGGTTGGCATAGCGCCCGACCACGGCGCCGTTCATGGCGCCATACTGTTTGTAGCCCATGGCATTGTCGAAGCCTTGCACCACCTCGGCCATCTTGCCGTCCTTACCCGGCACTTCCAGACCCACCCAGGTGGCGCCATAGGTGGAAATGCGCAAGCGGGCGCCGCGCGCATTGGTCAGAGTATAGAGCTCAACCTTCTGGCCGTCGGGACTTTCGCCCCAGGGCGCGCGCTCGACCTTGGCTTCCGCAGGCAGGGCCAGCGCCGACAGGCACGCCACAGCAAGTGCGATCTTCTTCATTCTATATCCCCCTGTTGATTCTTGTTTTCTATTCATAGGCGCGGCGCCGCTATGGCCAGCGAGGCGGTCCACACCGTCGTCGTCAAAGCCGTAGCCAATAGCCTGATCCCGCCCATGTCCCGTCCCGTTTTTTCCCGGATTGGCGGCGAATCTATCCGGGGGAGGAGGGCCTTGAAAGGGCCCCCCCAAGGATATGGGAACGTATCTAGAACAAGATGTAGTATTAATGCTCAAAATCAATGCTTTAGGCAGTGTCTTGCCTAAGAGAACAAACCGTGTACTTTCAGGTCTTCCCCGCGACGCTGGATTCACTTGGGGATCAGCGGGTGCTGTGGAATAACCGGGAGACATCACATGTCACAGGCGGCTTTGCGGGTGGTTGGTAAGGAACAGAATAACGATCGCAAGCGGGCTCTCGAGGCCGCGCTGAGCCAGATCGATCGGGCATTCGGCAAGGGCTCAGTGATGAAGCTGGGCAGCCGCGATCTGGGCCTGGCCACCGACTCCGTTTCCACCGGCAGCCTCGGCCTGGACATCGCCCTGGGCATCGGCGGTCTGCCGCGCGGCCGGGTGATCGAGATTTATGGTCCGGAATCCTCGGGCAAGACCACCCTGGCGCTGCATGTCATTGCCGAGATCCAGAAGAAGGGCGGCATCGCCGCCTTTGTAGATGCCGAGCACGCGCTGGACCCGGTCTATGCCGGCAAGCTGGGTGTGGACATCAACGAATTGCTGGTCTCCCAGCCCGACACCGGCGAACAGGCGCTGGAGATCACCGACACGCTGGTGCGCTCCGGCGGGGTCGACATCGTGGTGATCGACTCGGTTGCGGCGCTGACGCCCAAGGCCGAGCTGGAAGGCGAAATGGGCGATTCCCTGCCCGGCCTGCAGGCCCGCCTGATGAGCCAGGCGCTGCGCAAGCTGACGGGCAGCATTTCCAAGTCCAACACCATTGTGCTGTTCATCAACCAGATCCGCATGAAAATCGGCGTCATGTTCGGCAGCCCGGAAACCACCACTGGCGGTAATGCCCTGAAATTCTATGCCTCGGTGCGGCTCGACATCCGCCGCATCGGCGCCATCAAGGACCGCGACGAAGTGGTCGGCAACCAGACCCGCGTCAAAGTGGTCAAGAACAAGGTCGCCCCGCCCTTCAAGCAGGTCGAGTTCGACATCATGTATGGCGTCGGCATTTCCAAGGTGGGCGAACTGGTCGATCTGGGCGTCAAGGCCGGGATCGTCGAGAAATCGGGCTCCTGGTACTCTTATGACGGGTCGCGCATCGGTCAGGGCCGGGAATCGGCCAAGACCTTCCTCACCGACAATCCCGACATCGCCGACAAGGTTGAAGCTGCCATCCGCGCCGCCTCCGGCCAGATCGGCCAGAACCTGGTGCTGGATGCCAGCGAGAAGGCGGACGCGGAAGAAGAATAGGCCGCAAGGTCTTGGAATGGGGCTCCGGCTCGCGCCTGCGCCCCTATCAAACGCTGATACGTCCCTAGCCATGGGGGCCATCAGCTCCTCGGCAGAGGGCGCCCCGTGTGAATGCGGGGCGCCCTTAGTTTTTGTTTTTATGCGGCGGATCGGGCGGAAATGGGCATGGCTTCCCCGAAAAACCCAGGCGTGACAAGGCTTTTGAGGGCCGTTACAACCCTTAACCTATGAAAAGCCTTTCCGACGTCCGCAGTGGATTTCTCAATTTCTTCGCGACCCACGGCCACACCGTAGTGCCGTCCTCGCCGCTGGTGCCGCGCAACGATCCAACCCTGTTGTTCACCAATGCCGGCATGGTTCAGTTCAAGAACCTGTTCACGGGCGCAGAAAAGCGCCCCTACAGCCGCGCCACCACGGTACAGAAATGCGTTCGCGCCGGCGGCAAACATAACGACCTGGACAATGTCGGCTACACCGCCCGCCATCACACTTTCTTCGAGATGCTGGGGAATTTCTCCTTCGGCGATTATTTCAAGGAAGAGGCCATCACCTTCGCCTGGGATTTTGTCTCCAAGGTGGTCGGCCTGCCCAAGGACAAGCTGCTGGTCACGGTCTATCCCACCGATGATCAGGCTCGCCAGTTATGGAAGAAGATTGCCGGCATTTCCGATGACCGCATCATCGGCCATGAGTCCAATCTCTGGGCCATGGGCCCCACCGGCCCCTGCGGCTATTGCTCGGAAATCTTCTACGACCAGGGTCCGTCCGTCGCTGGTGGCCCACCCGGCTCGGCCGATGAAGATGGCGACCGCTGGCTGGAATTCTGGAACTTGGTCTTCATGCAGTTCGAGCAGGTGGACGAAAACACCCGCCTCGATCTGCCCAAGCCTTCCATTGATACCGGCATGGGGCTGGAGCGTATCGCCGCCATCTTGCAGGGCGTCACCAACAATTACGATGTCGACCTGTTCCGCCACCTGATCGCGGCGTCGGAATCCGCCAGCGGCGTCGAAAGCAGGGGCGAGGCGACCTTCAGCCACCGCATCATCGCCGACCATCTGCGCGCCACCTCCTTCCTGATCGCCGATGGCGTGCTGCCGTCCAACGAAGGCCGCGGCTATGTGCTGCGCCGTATCATGCGCCGCGGTATGCGCCACGCGCACCTCTTGGGCACCAAGGACCCGCTGATGCACAGGCTGGTGCCGGCGCTGGTGGGCGAGATGGGCTCGGCCTATCCCGAACTCAAGCGCAGCGAGGCGCTGATCGCCGAAACCCTGAAGCTGGAGGAAATCCGCTTCCGCGAAACCCTGGCGCGCGGCATCAAATTGCTTGACGAAGCCAGTGGCGGCCTCAAGAAGGGCGAGCAGCTCAAGGGCGGTGTCGCCTTCAAGCTGTATGACACCTACGGCTTTCCGCTCGACCTGACGGAAGAATCGCTGCGCGCGCGTGGCGTCACCGTGGACACCGACGGTTTTTCCGCTGCCATGCAGAAACAGAAAGCCGAAGCCCGCGCCTCATGGTCGGGTTCGGGTGAAGCGGCCAGCGAAGCGCAGTGGTTCGCGGTGCTGGACGAAGTCGGCCGCACCGAGTTCCTAGGTTACGACACCGAGGAAGCCGAAGGCCAGATCCTGGCAATCTTCAAGGATGGCGGCCGGGTGATGGCGGCGGGCGCCGGCGAAGCGGTGGAAATTCTCACCAACCAGACACCTTTCTATGGCGAATCCGGCGGCCAGGCCGGCGATGTTGGTCATATCGGATCTGCCAGGGCCAAGGGGCAGGTGGCGGACACCCAGAAAAAGCTGGGTGCGCTGCATGTTCATGTCGTGCGCATCACCGAAGGCAGTTTCGCGCCCGGCGATGCGGTGGACCTGAAAGTGGACACCGAGCGCCGCCGCGCCACCCGCGCCAATCACAGCGCTACCCATCTACTCCATGCCGCGCTGAAGCGCGTGCTGGGTACGCATGTCAGCCAGAAAGGTTCGCTGGTCAATGCCGAGCGTCTGCGCTTCGACTTCTCGCATCCCAAGCCGGTGAGCGCCGAAGAGCTGGAAAAGATCGAAGCCCAGGTCAACCAGGTGATCCGCCAGAATTCCGACACCACAACACGCCTTGTGCCCACCGACCAGGCTGTGGCGGCGGGCGCCGAAGCCCTGTTCGGCGAAAAATACGGCGACGAGGTGCGGGTTCTTTCGATGGGCGCCGACCTCGAGGCCGACAAGTCCTATTCGGTCGAATTGTGCGGCGGTACCCATGTCTATCGCCTGGGCGATATTGGCCTTTTCACCATCCTGGCGGAAAGCGCCGTGGCCGCGGGCGTGCGCCGTATCGAGGCGCTGACCAGCGAACACGCACGCCGTTACCTGTCGGGTCAGGCGGAAATCGCCCGCGACGCCGCCTCCGCCATCAAGGCGCCGATCGGCGAACTATCGGCGCGCGTGGCGCAATTGTCGGACGAGCGCCGCAAACTGGAACGCGAACTGGCGGAAGCCAAGAAGCAGCTGGCGCTGGCGGGTCCCGCCAAAAGCGGCGATGACGCCGTGGAAAGCATTGCCGGCCTGAAAGCCGTGCTGCGGCTAGTGGAGGGCGTCTCGCCCAAGGATCTCAAGAGCCTGGCCGATGGCGCGAAAAGTCAGATCGGTTCCGGCGTGGTCGCCTTTGTCGCGGCGGCGGACGGCAAGGTCTCCATCGTGGCCGGCGTCACCGACGATCTCACCGGGCGCATCAGCGCGGTCGATCTGGTGCGGGTGGCGGCGGAAGCGCTGGGCGGCAAGGGCGGCGGCGGCCGTCCCGACATGGCCCAGGCCGGCGGACCCGACAATGGCAATCCGTCTCTTGCCCTGGATGCTATTCGCAAGAAACTCGGCGAGCTGGTGCCGGCCTAACCCCCACGTTTGTCACTCCCGCGAAAGCGGGAGTCCAACTTCACGAAAGATGGATTCCCGCTTGCGCGGGAATGACAGTAAGAGTTTAAGCAATAATATCCGGCAGCAAGTCGTTGTTGATCTCGGTGATCTCGTCCTTCAGCTGAAGCTTGCGTTTTTTCAGCCGCGCCATCGTCATCAGATCGGTATTGCCCGATTGCGTCATCGCATCGATGGCCTGGTCCAGGTCGCGGTGCTCCTGCGTCAGCTGGGTCAGCTTGGCGCGGGCGTCAACTTCGTCGGGACCAACCACGCGGCTCATTTCACACTCTTCTTGCGGCGGCTTTTGGCGATGGTCTCGCCCCAGCGTTTCATGTCGGGCCAGTCATAGCCGAACAGGTCCAGGGCGCGGCCCACCATCTGGTCCACCAGGTCGGACAATGTCTTGGGCTCGGCATAAAAGGCCGGAACCGGCGGCAGGATGATCGCGCCCATTTCCGCCAGCGCCGTCATGGTGCGCAGGTGCCCCAGATGCAGTGGCGTCTCGCGCACCATCAGCACAAGCGGGCGGCGTTCCTTCAGCATCACGTCGGCGGCGCGGGTCAGGCAGTTGGTGGTTACGCCGGTGGCGATCTCGCTCATGGTGCGCACCGAGCAGGGCGCGACGATCATGCCGCGCGTCCGGAAACTGCCGCTGGCGATGGGTGCGGCGATATCGGTGACCGCGTAGGTGTAGTCCGCTTTCGCGGCAACCTGTTTTGGTGAAAGCTCAGTTTCATAACCGATGGTCATTTCCGCCGGCTTGGTCATAACCAGATGTGATTCTACCCCCAAGTCGCGCAACGCTTCCAGCATGCGAATGCCATAGGCCACGCCCGACGCCCCGGACAGGCCGATAACCAGCCGTTCCGCTTCGCTTTTCGCTGTTTCCTGCCGCTTCATGGCTCTCCGGTTAGCACTTCTTAAGGCTGGCTCAAAGAGTTCCGTTATTGCAATTTTTTGGGATGACAGCGCGCGGATTTGGTGGTTGAATTTTCGGGCCAGGTGCGTACCACCTTTGTGTTGCGCGTCAGCCGAAATCTAACGATGAGGTGAATGCATGGCGATACAAGGACACATCAACCATCTGTCCAACCAGCACAAGAAAATCGAGCATATAATCGAGAGCGAGATGGCCAATCCCGATTGGGATGAAATCCGGGTCGCAGCTCTGAAAAAGCAAAAACTCCGAATTAAGGATGAGCTCGAGCAGCTTCGCGCCGGTAACTGAGCCTTCTTCCCCGGCGGCGCGCGCCAGTTTTCCTTAGCGAGCGAAGCGAGGTCAGGAAAATTGAGCGCCGCTTCGAGCCTGCGCAGCAGGCGAGGGCCGCTGCGGCCGCGGGAAATATTCAGCTCAAGAATTTTCATAGGCTTTTCGCCATGTCCCGCAGGACGAATTTCTGAATCTTGCCCGTGGAGGTTTTGGGCAGTTCGCAAAACACGATCCAGCGCGGCATCTTGAACTTGGCCAGCCGCAGCTTCGTGAAATTCAGGATTTCGCTTTCCGAAACCGTTTTCCCCGGCCGCAGCTCCACGAAGGCGCAGGGGCTTTCGCCCCACTTGGCATCGGGCCGTGCCACCACCGCCACAAACAGCACGGCGGGATGCCCGGCGATGGCGTCTTCTACTTCGATGGAGGAGATATTCTCGCCGCCGGAAATGATGATGTCCTTGGAACGGTCCTTCAGCTGGATATAGCCGTCCGGATACATCACCCCCAGATCGCCGGAATGAAACCAGCCGCCGGCAAAGGCCTCGCGCGTTGCCCTGGGATTCTTCAGATAGCCGCGCATCACGATATTGCCGCGGAACATCACCTCGCCGATGGTCATGCCGTCGGCGGGTACCGGCTTCATCGTCATGGGATTGAGTACCGCTAACTCTTCCAGCGGCGCATAGCGCACGCCCTGGCGCGCTTTCTTCGAGGCCCGTCCGGCACTGTCCAGCGCATCCCATTGCGCGTGCCATTCATTGACCACCGCCGGGCCGTAGACCTCGGTCAGGCCATAGACATGCACCACTTCGAAACCAGCCTCTGCCATTGCCACCAGCACGCTTTCGGGCGGCGGCGCGGCGGCGGCCATGAAGCGCACTTTTTGCGGAAAGCTTTTGCGCTCGGCGTCTGAGGCATTGACCAGCGCCGACATCACGACAGGGGCGCCGCACAGATGGGTGACGCCGTGCGCAGCCAGCGCCTGGAAGATCGGACCCGCCCGCACCCAGCGCAGGCAGACATGGGTGCCTGCCACCGCCGATAGCGACCAGGGCATGCACCAGCCGTTGCAGTGAAACATAGGCAGGGTCCACAGCAGCACCGGATGCTCGATCATGCTGCCAGCCAGGGCATTGCCGTAACACATCAGCGCCGCGCCGCGATGATGATAGACCACGCCCTTGGGATTGCCGGTGGTGCCGGAGGTATAGTTCAGAGCGATGGCGTCCCATTCATCGTCCGGCATCTTCCAGGCAAACGTCGGATCACCGCCTTTTAGAAATTTCTCATAGTCGATCTTGCCTAGTCGCGCGCCGCTTTGGGGAAATTCGGGATCGTCATAATCTATCACCAACGGCTTCTTTTTCAGCAGCTTTAGGGCACCGGCGATGGTGGCGGAAAATTCTCGGTCGGTGATCAGGATCTTGGCGCCGCCATGTTCCAGCATGAAGGCGATGGCCGCGGCATCCAATCGCGTGTTGAGCGCATTCAGAACCGCCCCCAGCATGGGCACGCCATAATGGGCTTCCAGCATTGGCGGGGTGTTGGCCAGCATCACCGCCACCGTGTCGCCCTTCTTTATGCCCTGCTTCGCCAGCGCCGATGCCAGGCGAAGGCTGCGGGCATAGAAATCGGCATAGCGGATGTGCTGGCGGCCATGAATGATCGCGGTGTGATCGGGAAAAGTACCTGCGGCCCGCTCCAGGAATGTCAGCGGGGTCAGTGGCTGGTGGTTGGCGGCCGCACGGTCAAGCCCGCTTTCAAACACCTTGGCGCGCCGCGGTTTACCCGCACGCTTTGTGACGCTTTTAGCGTTTGTTTTTCTGGTCGCCATCGCCCAGCACGCTAAAGAAAGTCGCATTTGACGGCAAGGTTGACGTCCAGTTTGACGAAAGACGCGGCGATGTTAGGAAGGCCGTTCAGGAGTGTGACATGACTTTTACCGATCCGCCGGCGGCCAAAGCTGGCATTGTGCGCGCGCTGTATGACTGGATGATGCGCAACGCCAAGGGCCGCTACGCTTGGGCTACGCTGGGCGGCCTGACGTTTGCCGAGGCCTCCTTCTTTCCTATTCCCACCGACATCATGCTGATCCCGATGGTGATCGCCGACCGCCAGCGGGCCTGGGCGCTGGCAGCCTGGTGCACCCTCTGGTCGGTGCTGGGCGGCGCGGCGGGCTACGCCATCGGCGTCTTCCTGTTTGATTCCCTGGGCCAATGGCTGATCAGCATCTATGGCATGGGCGACGATCTGGTGCAGTTCCAGCAATGGTATGCGACCTACGGCGCTTGGGTGATCATCGGCAAGGGGTTCAGCCCGCTGCCCTACAAGCTGGTCACCATCGCATCGGGCTTTGCCCAATACAGCTTTGCGATGTTCATGGTCCTGTCGGTTCTCACCCGCGGCGGCCGCTATTTTCTGGTCGCGGGCCTGCTCTACTGGAAAGGCGACGTGGCGCGCCGCTTCATCGAAAAGCGGCTGGAGGCCACGCTGTTCGTGTTCCTGCTGGTAATCGTTTCGGGCTTCGTCGCCGTCAAATATCTCTTCTGATATCCGACGGCGGCAGCAGCTAGTCCTGTTCCATCTCGCTGGACAAAGCGGAGTCGTCCGGCGCAGGCGCGCCTTCCGACGGTTCTTCCTCGCGCGCCGGCAGCTCCGTCACCGCGGCAGCCCGGGCAGTGGTTTCGGCGATGGATTTCAGCGCCGCGCCCTTCTTGGCGGCGCGCTTCTGGGCGCGCTCGAACTTGACGCTGGCGCGGGTCACGGCCAAATCCAGTTCCAGCTGCGAGCACATGCCCAGCGTGACCGGGTCCACCGCCTTGATGTTGGCCGCATTCCAGTGCGAACGCTCGCGGATCTTGGCGATGGTCGCCTTGGTGGTGCCGATCAGCTTGATGATGTCGCTGTCGGTGAATTCAGGATGGTTGCGGATCAGCCAATAGACCGCGTCTGGCTTGTCCTGGCGCTTGCTGACCGGGGTGTAACGCGGGGCGCGCTTCTGGCGCACATTCGGCATCTTGTGCTTGGGCGCCGCCATCTTCAGGCGCTTCTTGGGATCTTTTTCGGCGTCGGCGATCTGCTCGCGGGTGAGCTGGCCGGTGGCGACTGGGTCCTGGCCCTTGATGCCCTTGGCGACGTCTTCGTCGGCGATGCCTTTGACTTCCAGCGGATGCAACCCGCAGAAATCGGCGATCTGCTCGAAGGACAGACCGGTATTGTCCACCAGCCAGACGGCGGTGGCTTTGGGCATCAGGGGCTTCTGTTCGACGGCCATGGTATTTTCTCCCGTTGAGCGGGGGCCGTATCCGGGCCCACCGCCCCTCGTCAGGCTAATCCTTTCGAGGAATGCGGTCTTTTAGCCACACGGCAAGGCCAGCGCAAAGACTTTCAGGTCAGAGATAGCAATATTTTGCCGATATGGCCGGTTTTGGCCATGGTTTCATGGGCTTTTTGCGCGTGGTCCAGCGGGAACACCCGCGCCACCACGGGGTGGATGCGGTTGCCGAGCAGGGGCCAAACCTCTTGGCGCAGGGCATCGCGGATAGCCTGTTTTTCGGAAGCCGTGCGGGCCCGCAGGGTGGTGGCCGCCAGGGTCAGGCGCTTGGAAAGAACGGGCGCGAAATTCACCTCCGCCCTGAAGCCTTGCTGATAGGCGATGTTGACGATCCGGCCCCAGGGGGCGGCGGCTTCGATGTTGCGCTGGATGTAATCGCCGCCGACCATGTCCAGGATGACGTCCACGCCTTTGCCACCGGTTTCTGCCTTGGCCATGGCGACAAAATCCTCGCGGCGATAATTGATCGCCCGCGCCGCGCCGAGCGCTTCGGCCGCGGCGCATTTTTCATCGGAGCCGGCGGTGGTGAAGGCGCGGTGCCCGCGAGCAGCAAACATCTGGATCGCTAGGCTGCCGATGCCGCTGGTGCCGCCATGCACCAGCAATGTTTCGCCGGCCTTCAGGCGCGCCGTGTCGATGATATTGGTCCAGGCGGTGAAGGCGGCCTCGGGCAGCGCCGCCGCGTGGATCAGGTCGACATCGCTGGGCACCGGCAGCACGGACCCGGCATCGGCCAAGGCATATTCCGCATAGCCACCGCCACTGAGCAGGGCGCAGATACGCGCGCCCACCGCCAAACCGTTAACGCCATCGCCCAGCGCAGCGATAGTTCCGGAGACTTCCAGCCCCAGAATCTGCGATGCGCCGGGCGGCGGCGGATAAGCCCCTTGCGCTTGCAGCAGGTCGGCATTGTTCAGGCCTGCGGCGGCGACCCGGATCAGGACTTCGCCGCGCCCCGGCACGGGACAAGGTTCCTCGCCTAGGAGCAAACGATATTCCTTGCCCGGACTGGAAATATGGATGGTTTTCATGGCTTGCGCGCTGCTTTTCGCGGGCACAGACTAAACGAAAAACAGGAGCAAGGCGATGGACTTGGACGATTTTCAGCCGCGCAAGAAACTTCCCGACATCGTTCTGAGCGAAGACATCTCGGCCTTTTCGGCGCATGAACTAGAACTGCGCATCGCGCGGCTGGAAGCGGAAATCGCGCATTGCCGCCAGGCCATTGCGGCCCGCAGCGCCACAAAATCCGCGGTGTAACACTTCATCAAGAAGTAAATGCGTGAAGTATCAATGTTAATACGCACACTAAGAATGTTGCGCGGGCGCGGCGCGGTCCCCATTTCTCGCTATTTACCAACCGATGGGCCTTGCGCTTCGTGCGCGTCTTGTTAGCGTCCGGTCCATAAACGGGGACGAGAATGCAGATCACCGAGAACGAGAATTTCACCGAGTCCGCCATGTTCGACCGCACCTTCGATGAAGGCATGGCCCTGGTGGAAGAAACCGCACGTTATCTCGACGGCAAGGGGCGCGAGGAAGCGCGCGTGCTGCCGCGCAAGGCCGCCATGCTCTATGCCGGCGAAAGCATGCGCGTCACCACCCGCCTGATGCAGGCTGCCAGCTGGCTGTTGGTGCAGCGTGCGGTGCGCGACGGCGACATGGAACGCGACGATGCGATGAATGGCCGCTATCGGCTCGGCAGCCGGGAAATCTGCCTGGGTCAATGCGCCGAGGATACCGAACCGCTGCCGCGCGAACTGAAGGACCTGCTGGTGCGCAGCGACAGCCTGTATCGGCGCATCGCCCGGCTGGACGACATCCTGTTCGGCGAAGGCGAGATGCCGTCGCCGGGCGCGCGCGGCCAGCTCGATATGCTGGCCCAGGCCTTCGCGTCAAAATAATCCAAATCTACTCACCATGGCCGGCCCCCCCGCACCGCGCGGAGCGCGGTCGGAGGGTAAACTTCTCGAGCCGGCCATCCAACTTTGGTGCGGATGGACTCTGGATGGGCTGGGGTCGCTAGCGTCAGCGTAGCGACGCCCGCCCATGGTGACTGAAGGCTGAGAAACAAAAACGCCGCCGGGTGACTGGCGGCGTTTGCATTTTCGCAGGTAAAGACCCTTACGTCGGGGCCTTCACGAAGCTGGCGAACTTTTTGTTGAAGCGGGTCAGACGGCCGCCGCGGTCCATCAGCTTGGCGTCGCCGCCAGTCCAGGCCGGGTGGGTCGAAGGATCGATGTCCAAGGTGATCTTCTGGCCCGCTGTGCCATGGGTGGTGCGGGTCTTGTAGGTCGTGCCGTCGTTAAGCTGAACGTCGACAAAGTGATAATCGGGGTGGATGCCCTTTTTCATGATCCAAATGACCTTTCGATGGCGCCCATTTCCGACGGGCGCGAGGCGGGGCTTATACGGGAGGGCAAGCGGCCTCGCAAGGCGGCAATAGTGGGCTTTGGTCGCCCGGCCATTGCCTATATACAGCCGTGGTTTAACGAATGGGCGAACCCTTGGCCGGCGATGATTTTGCGAAGGAAGCCGCCCGGGTGGCGGCGGGGCGGCCCAAAGGCCGCTCCATGGGCCCTTTGCGGGGAATCCTGCCGTTTCTGAGGCCTTACCGGGGGCGGATCACCCTGGCGGTGCTGGCCCTGCTGGCTTCCTCCGCCGCGACCCTGGCCCTGCCCCAGTTCGCCCGGGGCTTGATAGACGCCCGCGGCCTTTCCGCCGCCCAAGCGCATGGCCTGGCCGATTTCTATTTCGCCTTTGTGGTGGCCGCGGGCGTGCTGGGGCTGGCCTCGGCAATCCGCTTCTACATGGTCACCTGGCTGGGCGAGCGAGTGGTGGCCGACATCCGCAAGGCGGTGTTCAGCAATGTGCTGGGCCTGTCGCCGCAATTCTTTGAAGTCACCCGTACCGGCGAAGTCCTGTCGCGCATGACCGCCGACACGACCCTGATCCAGACCGTGGTGGGGTCTTCGGCCTCGCTGGCGCTGCGCAACCTGGTCACCCTGACGGGCGGGCTGACCTTGATGTTCGTCACCAGCGCCAAGCTGGCGCTGCTGGTGGTGGGCGCGGTGCTGCTGGTGATGGTGCCGATGCTGCTGTTCGGGCGCTGGGTGCGCAAACTCTCCCGCGCCAGCCAAGACTCCATTGCCGACACCGCCGCGCGCGGCACCGAAACCCTCAATGCCGTTCCCACCGTGCAGGCCTTCACCCAGGAAAATTACGAGCGCCGCGCCTTTGCCGCGGCGGTGGAGCGCGCCTTTGATTTTGCGCGCCGCCGCACCATGGCGCGCGCCGTGCTGACGGCAGTGGCGATCTTCACCGCCTTTGCCAGTCTTGCGACGGTGGGACTGGTCGGCCTGCACGACATGCTCGGCGGAAGCCTCACCGGCGGCGACCTGGTGGCCTTCATCATTTATGGCTTTCTGACCGGCGGCGGCGTCGGTGCGTTGAGCGAAACCTGGGGCGACCTGCAACGCGCTGCCGGCGCGTCCGAACGGCTGATGGAATTGCTTTATGAAGTGCCGGCTATCGCGGCGCCCACCCATCCGCTGGCTCTGCCGCAAAAATCGGGCGGCGCGGTGCGGTTCGAAAACGTCACCTTCCAGTATCCCTCGCGGCCCGGCTTCAAGGCGCTGAACAATTTCTCGCTGGACGTGGCCAGCGGCGAGGCGGTGGCTTTGGTCGGCCCCAGCGGCGCGGGCAAGTCGACCGTCTTCCAGCTGATGTTGCGCTTCTTCGATGCCCAGACCGGCAGTATCCGGTTCGATGGCCTGGACATTACTCAGCTCGATCCCATCGCCCTGCGCCAGAAAATCGCTGTGGTGTCGCAGGAGCCGGTGATATTTTCCGGCAGCATCGCCGCCAATATCCGCTATGGCCGGGAAGAGGCGAGCGATGCAGAAGTGCGCGCCGCCGCCGATGCCGCCGCGGCTTCGGAATTCATCGACAAGCTGCCGGACGGTTTCGACACGCTGGTGGGGGAGCGCGGCGTGACGCTTTCGGGCGGCCAGCGTCAGCGCCTGGCGATTGCCCGCGCCATCCTGCGCGATGCGCCGCTGCTGCTGCTGGACGAAGCCACCAGCGCGCTGGATGCGGAGAATGAGCGGCTGGTGCAGGCCGCGCTGGCCAACCTGATGGTGGGCCGCACCACCATCGTGATTGCGCACCGTTTTTCCACCATCCAGCGTCTGAAGCGCATTGTGGTGATGGACGAGGGCCGGGCGGTGGCGGAAGGCAGCCATGGTGACCTGATGGCCGGTGGCGGGCTGTATGCGCGGCTGGCAAGCCTGCAATTCTCGGACGTCCCGGGATGAAAAGCTTCGCGCGCGCCTGGCGGATGACTGCCATCATGCTGGTGCTGGGACTGGTATTCTTTATCGGCCGCATCTTGTGGGCCAATGGCCTGTTCTCTTCGGTGCAGACGGGTTTTTTCGGTAGCTGCCGCGCTTTGTCCAGCCTGCCAGGCGTGACGGACATTGAGATCGCGGGCGGCACGGCCTTTGTCGCGGTCGCCAATGCGCGCGGGCTCAGCAGCGCGGACGGCATTTACACGCTGCCCTTGTCAGGGGGCAGGCTGACCCGGCTTTCCGGTACGCCGAGGGATTTTCATCCGCGCGGCATTGCCCTGTATCGCGTGCCCGACGGCAGCGCTGTTCTGCTGCTGGCGGTTAATCGGCGCTCGAGCGGAAAATTCAGCATCGACTCATTTGAAGTCACCAATCCCAAGGCCGGTGCGGCGCTGGTGGCGCAGGGCACGATCGGCAGCGGCCTTCTCACCGATCCGCAGGATATCGTGGCGGCCGGTCCCGGCACCTTCTATGTCAGCAACAACACGGCCGCCCAGGCCACGATGCAGTGGCTGGCGGATCTGGGCGCGGTGCCGGGTTCCAGTATCCTGTATTTCAACGGCATGATGCTGCGCACCGCAGCCGAGGATGTTTATGGCGCGCAGGGCCTGCTGCTTGCCCCCGACGGCAATCACCTGCTGGTGGCCAGCCTGACCACCCGCAGCCTCAAATCCTTCAGCCGCGAAATGCTGACCGGTAACCTGACCGAGGGCGAATCCCTGACCCTGGATATCGCGCCCGAGAAGATCAGCCTGGATAGAAGGGGCGAGGTCTGGGTGGCGGGCCATGCCAATCTGTTCCAGTGGCGTGATTTTTCCACTGACCCGGACCATCACCCGCCGTCGCAGGTCTTCCGTGTCAGCCTGTCGGGCGGCGCGCCGCAATCAGCGCAGCTTGTCTATGGCAATGGCGGCGGGGAGATCGCCGCCGCCGGCGTTGCGGCGTCAGCGGGCAAGCGCCTCTTGATCGGCTCGTCGCTGGAAGGCAAGCTGCTGGATTGCACGCTGCAATAGGAGCGGCCGCGAATACGGAGCGACCAATAAAAAGGCCCGCAACACCTGCGGGCCTTTTTCTTTTGTTGCCAGATCGCTTAAGCGACCTGGGTAACCGGGACGATGATTTCCTCGCCATTAGGATCGCGCAGCACATAGCCGCGGCCCCATACGGTTTCGATATAATTGGCGCCTTCGGTGGCGGCCGCGAGTTTCTTGCGCAACTTGCAAATGAAGACGTCGATGATCTTCAGCTCCGGCTCGTCCATGCCACCGTAAAGGTGATTGAGGAACATTTCCTTGGTCAGGGTGGTGCCCTTGCGCAGGGTGAGCAGCTCCAGCATCTGATATTCTTTGCCGGTCAGATGCACGCGGGCGCCGTCCACTTCCACGGTCTTGGCGTCCAGATTGACGGTGAGCTTGCCAGTGGTGATGACCGACTGGCTGTGGCCCTTGGAACGGCGGACGACGGCCTGGATGCGGGCGACCAGCTCGTCCTTGTGGAAGGGCTTGGTCATGTAATCGTCGGCGCCGAAGCCCAGCGCCTTGACCTTGGCTTCTACAATGGGGTTGCCTGACAGGACTAGGACCGGGGTCTGCACCTTGGCGACCCTGAGGGCCTTGAGAACCTCGAAGCCCGACATGTCGGGCAGCTGCAGGTCCAGTACGATAATGTCGTAATCGTAAAGCTTACCGAGATCGATCCCTTCTTCCCCGAGATCGGTGGTGTAGACGTTAAGCCCTTCGTTTCGCAGCATCAGCTCGATGCTTCGTGCCATCGCGCTGTCGTCTTCAATCAGCAATACGCGCATGTCAGGCCCCTCTATTAACGTTCGGATGTGCCCAAAATGGTGCAGGCACGATTAACCGGTTTCCGAACGGTAAGCGTAAATAGTTAACAGCAGCTTTAACTTCACCCGCCGGCTTCAGCCCTTCCTCATCCCGGATTAAGCCCGGGAAAGGTTTGGGGAGCGCCGCCATGGCCTTGATTCGATTCGTTAAGTTTACCGCCATTTACATCCTTGGCCTCAAGGTGGGGCCTCACGGACGACAGAAAGTCGTCTGAACCAAGAATTTTTATGTGCGCTTTGCTGGAGGAAATAGACGGCATTTCCACCCTGACCCGCTTCGGCCGCGGCGCCCGGATCGAGGGTCTGGCGGTGGAAGTAACGGGTGCGAAGGGAGCTGTCAGCCTCGGCGGCCTTGCAGGTCACCGCCGGGCTGCACCAGCTTTCCATGCTGAATTACCTGGGTTCTGGCGGTTAAAAGCCTTAATTCTTGCGATGGGAGGCGACCGGTCCTATAGGACCGGTCATGACTGCCGCTGTCCTCAAGCCCGGGAGCCGCATCGTTGCCGCCATGAGTGGCGGCGTCGATTCCTCCGTCACCGCCGCGCTGCTCAAGCGCCAGGGCTATGATGTGATCGGCATCACCTTGCAGCTGTATCCGTCCGACACTGCGCCCGCGCGCAAGGGCGCCTGCTGCGCCGGGGCCGATATCTATGACGCCAAGCGCGTGGCGCAGTCCCTGAACATTCCCCATTATGTTCTGGATTACGAAAGCCGATTCCGAAAAAACGTGATCGAGGATTTCGCCGAAAGTTATGCCCGCGGCGAGACTCCGATCCCCTGCGTGCGCTGCAACGAGCGGGTGAAGTTCGCCGACCTGCTGGACACGGCGCGCGAACTGGGCGCGCAAGCCATGGCTACCGGCCATTATGTCCGCCGGGTGGATGGCGCAATCGGCGCGGAACTGCACGCCGCCGCCGACGCGGCGCGCGATCAGAGTTATTTTCTGTTCGCCACCACCCAGGCGCAGCTCGACTATCTGCGCTTTCCGCTGGGCGACATGGAAAAGACCGAGGTGCGCGCCATCGCCGCCGATCTCGGCTTGGTCAATGCCGCCAAGCCCGACAGCCAGGACATCTGCTTTGTGCCGGAGGGCCGCTACACCAGCATCGTCAATCGGGTGAAGCCCGATGCGGCGCGGCCCGGCGACATTGTCGACCTGACAGGCGTCGTACTGGGCCGCCATGACGGCGTGGTCAATTTCACTGTCGGCCAGCGCAAGGGCCTCGGCCTGTCGGGCAATGAAGAGCCGCTGTTTGTGCTGAGGCTCGATCCGGTCAATGCCCGGGTGGTGGTTGGCCCGCGCGCGGCGCTGGGGTCCTCCAGCATCGTCTTGCGCGAAGTGAACTGGCTGGGTCCGCAGGCGGGACCGTTCGAGGCGCGTGTGAAAGTGCGCTCCATGCGCCCGCCGGTGGCTGCCACCGTGACGCCGCTGGCGAATGGGGCAGCGCGGGTGGAACTGGCGGCGCCCGAAGACGCCATCGCGCCGGGGCAGGCCTGCGTCTTTTATGAAATGGGTGGCAGCCGCGTGCTCGGCGGCGGCTGGATCGCGGCGCAAGCGGCCGCAGCGGCGTGAGCTTTTCGCCCGCAAAACGGCGCGAAACCTGTGAAACTTGACACCGGCAGGGGGCCATTTTACACCCCGCGCCCGGACCAACAGGCGGTCCGAACCCCGGTTTGGCAGCGTAGCTCAGTGGTAGAGTAGGGGAATCATAATCCTTTGGTCGCAGGTTCAAATCCTGCCGCTGCTACCATTTCTTTGCCGTCCCAAAAGGGCGGCAAAGAAATGATCAGAGCTATTTCGTGACCGCCCCGACATTCGCCGATATTCAACGCGCAGCAATCGCCATCCAGCCGGCGCTGGTGCGCACGCCGACGCGCCACTCACGCACTCTGTCGGGCATCGCGGGCTGCGAGGTCTGGCTGAAATTCGTGAACCGGCAATTCACCGCCTCGTTCAAGGAGCGCGGCGCGCTCAACCGCATCCTGGCGCTGACCGACGGCGAAAAGAAACGCGGTGTGGCGGCGATGAGCGCGGGCAACCATGCCCAGGGCGTTGCCTATCATGACGGCGCGCGCGCTGTTGTCGCCCAGCGTGTTCGGTGTCGCAGGCGCCGTGTTTGACGGCGAGGGGCAGGTGCTGCTGGTACGCCAGCGCTATATGGCGGGCTGGCGGCTGCCGGGCGGGGGGCGACCGGGGCGAGCCGCCCCAGGCCGGGCTGCTGCGGGAACTCGAGGAAGAAGTGAGCCTGACCGGCGGGACTGCCCATTATTTTCGGACTTTATAACCGGCGGGCCAGCTGGGCCAGCAATGTGGTGGTGCTGTATCGCGTCACCGGGGCCAGTGTGAACTTTTGCCCCAACCTGGAAGTCCGCGAAATCTGTTTTTCCGATCCGCACCATCCCCCACCAGGATGCAGCGATGCCACCTTGCGGCGGCTGCGGGAACTGGCCGGCGCGGTGGCGCCCAGTCCTGTCTGGTAGTTGTTTAATTCCTGGCGCTTGCCTTTTATGGCCACGGCCTTTAGCGAAAACCGCATGAACGCATCGGTACCACAATGGCAGATCCGGCTGGAAGCGCCGGGCGACGGGGTTGAGGCCTTGAACGCCGACAGCTTCGGTCCGGGCCGTTTCGCCAAATCCGCCTACCGGCTGCGCGAAGGCGTGTTGCCGATCGCCGCTCTGTCTTTTGTCGCGGTGGATGTGGATGCGAATGGGCGCGACGTGCTGCGCGGCTCGGTGCGCTTCTGGCCGATCAGTGTTGGCGGCTATGAGGAATTGCTGCTGGGTCCGCTAGCGGTGCAGAGCGACCAGCGCGGCTGCGGCATCGGCATCGCCCTGATGCAGGCCGGCATCGCGGCGGCGCAGCAGGGGCCGTGGCGCGGGATTCTTTTGATCGGCGACGAGCCCTATTACACCAAGGTGGGTTTTGCGCGCCTGCCGCCCGGACGGGTGAAATTTCCTGGGCCGGTGGACCAGAACCGCATTCTCGGCCTGTCGCTGAAGGCGGGCGAGCTGCTCAATCTTTCGGGCCAGGCGCGGCGTGGGCAGATTGACGAGCCTGTCTGCGCCGATGGTGCCGGCGTTGGGTAGCCTTTCAAAGCGTTGGAGGTGCGAATGAGTCGTCCCTATTATGTGTACGCTTTAAAAGATCCCCGACAGAATCCAGCGACAGCTTTTTATATCGGAAAGGGCACGGGCAGCCGGGCTTGGCAGCATGTTTTGCATGTTGACGAAACATTGAAAGGTCAGCGCATAAGCAAGTTCAAGACGCTAGTGCCGAAGTTGCCGTTATCGTTTTGGTTGATGATCTTACTGAAGA
Organism: Rhizobium sp. Q54; assembly: GCA_945860165.1. Classification (GTDB taxonomy): domain Bacteria; phylum Pseudomonadota; class Alphaproteobacteria; order Micropepsales; family Micropepsaceae; genus Rhizomicrobium. The sequence continues at coordinate 42,459 of CAMAPL010000004.1, read as the reverse complement.
CCAAGCGATTAAAGTTGAAGCGGAACTTATTTCTGCCTTTGGAACAACTGCAACCAGCGGACTTCTTACAAACTCTGTGATGCCAACAGGAGTAGTTCGCGGTTTACGCAAAGATGTGATTGTTCCTAGTGGCGTTCGGGAAAAGGCTCAGATTGATCTGGCACTTTTGAAAGACAGAATTATCCAATTGGCTAAAGCAAACCAGACAGGCGTCACAAACGAGGATATCGCGAAAGACACCGGTCTTCAAAGTGACTACGGCGGAGGGTCAAAAGACTATTTGCCGTTTAGTCTCATCGGAATTTTGATGAGGAACAGACTTTTAAAGCGCGATGGAAATCTCGGTAAAGGTCGCTATGCGGCCACTTCTTTTAGAAGTTAGTTTACTTATCGTCCTTCGAGCCGCCACGCCAGCAACAGCGCCCCAACTATCAGCAGTAGCGCCAGCCATTGCGGCAGCAGCTTCTGCTGCTCCAGCGCGGTGACGCGATAGGCGCCATTGCTGCGCAGGCCGATCCAGCCCGCGCCGCTGGCCGTGTCGCCGGGCGCCACCCGCCGCACCTCCGGCACGCCGTCTTCCAGCCACTGCACGCTGCCGCCACTGGCGCCCGCCACCGGTTGCAGCACTTCGGCGCTGGCGCGCATGTCGGCTACTTCCTTGGGATTGAGCGGTCCCGCCGCCGTCACGGCGGACAGAATGCCGTCGGTGGCGCGGTACAGTCCCAGCACGCCAGCCTTGGTGGTGGCGCGCCAGATACCCGGCTCCACCCTGGTCAGCGGCAGCGCCACCTGCCGGCCCGATGGCATGGTCAGGATCGCCGGCGGGGTCGCTTTCGCCATCGTGCGGCGGGTGATGCGGATATCATTGCTGATGATGTTGATGGCCAAGGCCTCGGCTTCTAGCTCCGGTTCCTTCATCAGCCAGTGCGCCAGTCGGCGCAGCAGTTCGGCTTGCGGCCCGCCTCCTTCAAAGCCGCGCGCCCACAGCCAGGTCTGGTCGGACATCAGTTCGGCGACCCGGCCCTTGCCGACCTGGTCTAGCACCAGCAGCGGCTGTCCGCCGTCGCTGGCCATCACCGTCTGGCCCGCGATCTTGTTGCTGCTGATGACACGAAACCAGCGGCCCCAGGTCGGCGCCGCCTTGTCCATATTGCGGCCGGGCAATTCGCGCGTCACCGGATGGGCCATGCCGTCCTCGGTGACGCGCGGGCGAAAGCCGCCGGTGACGATCTGCCCGGTGGGCTGGGCGGGAAGAACCTGGCTCAATGGCGTGCGGTAGATGCTTTCCGGTCCGGCGAATTCGGGCCCCGAGGAAATCAGCAGCGCGCCACCACCCTGCACATAACCGGCGATGTTCTGGAAATAGGCCAGCGGCAAAATTCCGCGTTCGCGATAGCGGTCGAATACCACCAGGTCGAACGAGCCCAGTTTTTCCAGAAACAGTTCGCGATAGGGAAAGGCGATCAGCGAAAGCTCGTTGATCGGCGTGGTGTCCTGCTTGTCCGGCGGGCGCAGGATGGTGAAATGGATCAGGTCCACCGACGGATCGGCCTTCAGCAGATTGCGCCATACGCGCTCGCCAGCATGGGGCTCGCCCGACACCAGCAGCACCCGCAGCCGGTCGCGCACCCCCGACACGGTGACCACAGCGTGATTGTTCTGCATCGTCAGTTCGGCCGGACCTTGTCCCGCCGAAAGCTCGATCAGGTTTTCGCCTTCATGCGCCACCGGAATGCGTATGTCGGTGTCCTTGCCCACCGGCACCAGGCGGTTGCCAAAGGTTTTGCCGTCGATGCGGATGTTCAGCACGGTGCTGGTTTCAGCACTGCTGCCGAGATCGTCGATGCGCAGGCGCATGGTGGCCTGTTGCCCGACAATGGCGAAGCGCGCCGCGTTCAGCACCGTCAGCTTGCGATCCTTTTCGCTGCGCCCGCCCGCCACCAGCACCTGCAGCGTCGCCTTCAGCGATATGTTCTCGGGCGAGGGCGCGTCATGCACCTGGCCATCGGTGATCAGGATGGCGCCCGCGATCCTGCCCTGCGGCACATCTGCCAGGGCCGCGTTCAGGGCGGCGAAGGCCTGGGTACCGTTATTCTCGCCGGTGGCGGTGGTGGTGATGCTGGTTTCGCGCACCACCAGATCGGGCTGGGCCGCCAGTAGGCGTTTGATCTGGGTACGCGCGGCTTCGGCCTGCGCCGAACGCTTGCCCAGCGCCATGCTTTGCGAACGGTCGGTGACGATGACGGCGACATCGGGCAGGCTGGCGCGCTGCTCGCGCACCAGCAGCGGCCCCGCCAGGGCGAACAGCAGTACGGCAAAGGCGAGGCCCCGCGCCCAAGTGCCGCGCGCGCGCACGAAAATGCCGTACAGGGTTATCAGCAAGGCGATCACAGCCAGCGCGGTGAGCAGGCTGAGCGGAATGACCGGGGCAAAGGCCAGGCGTGTCATCGCCGCTCATTCCCCAGTCGCTGGAGCAAGGCGGGTGCGTGCACCACATCGGTCTTGTAGTTGCCGGTCAGCGCATAGATCACCAGATTGATACCGAACCGCAGCGCCATCTCACGCTGGAGTTCGCCGCCGGGTGACGGTGTGGACAGGAAGCGCCCATTGCCGTCCACCGCCCAGGCGGCGGCCCAGTCATTGCCCCCGATGATGATCGGCGAAACGCCATCGCCGCCGCGCGCCGGCGGCGCGCCGTTCTTGGGCGCGGGCGGCAGCGCCTCGACCCACAGCCGTCCCCCCGTCCAGCGGCCGGGAAAGTCGCGCAGGATGTAAAAGGCTTTGGTCAGAACATGGTCGGCGGGCAGCGGTTCGAGCGGCGGCATGTCCAGCCCGCCGGTCAGCCGCCGCAAAGTCTGTTCGCCTGGTGAAGACGCGCCGCGCACTGCGCCGAGGGAAAGATCGCGGGTGTCGAACATGATGGTGCCGCCCTGGCGCATGAAGTCGCCGATGCGCGACTGCGCCCGGGGCGAGAGGTTCTTGGCGCGCGGGTCCATCGGCCAGTAGAGCAACGGATATAGAGAGAGGTCGTCGCGCTCCGGGTCGACGCCCATGGGCTCCAGCGGCTCATACGACGTGCGGGCGCGCAAGCCCATGCCCAGGCCGGTCAGTCCCGCCTGGCTGGTGGCGTCGACATCGGCAAGTCCGGTCTTCACATAGGCAAGCCGCGTGTCCAGTGCCGCCTTCATGGCGGTGGCGTCGTCGGCCCTCGCTTGCGGCACAATAAGAAGGAAAGCGGCGGCGGCGCCGATCCATTTCAGCTTGCGCGGGGTGAAGCCGCGCAAGGCAAGTGCCAGCAGGGCGTCCATCAGAAGCAGCAGCATCGCCGCCGCCAACAGATAGGGTTCCAGCGCCTGGGCCTGGGTATTGCCATAGGGCTGCGCATTCGTGCCGCTGAGTGGCGTCAGCGCGTCGTTTGCGGCCAGGGTGTTGAGCGCGCTTTCCACTTCATGCGCGCCATACAGACCGGGCGGATGACGCGGCGAAACGCGGGTGCGGGCGAATTCGCGTGCCAGAATGGGCGCGGCATCGGCGCTTGGCGCGGCGGGCTGACCGAAACCATCCAGCAACGACACCGGCGGCAGGCTGGTCAGGCCGGCCAGATCGCGGGCCGGCGTGCCCGCCGACAGCGCCAGCAGCCGCTTGAGCATATCGACATACAGGCCCGATATCGGCAGCGACGACCAGGTGGGACTTGCGGTGATGTGGAACATCACGATCCAGCCCTGGCCTTCGGCACGCGCGGTAATCAAAGGCGTGCCGTCCGTCAGGCGTGCCCAGGCGCGATTGTCGATTTCCGATGACGGCTCGGCCAGGACCTGGCGCGTCACCGTCACCTCGGCCGGGATCTCCAGCCCGTTGAAGGGGCTGGTGGCGGTGAAGGGCGCCAGGCGCTGGGGCGACGACCAGGCCATGGCGCTTCCCAGATAGCGTCCGCCCACGCGCAGCGGCACCGGCACCAGATCGTCGGCGCCATTGGTGATGCGCTGGCCGGCGAAACGGATCAGCATGCCGCCCTTGGCGACAAACGCCTTCACCCGTTCCATGTCAGTGCCGGGAATTTTTGCCACATCGGCCAGCAGCAGCACCGACACGTTCTTGTCGAGCAGGGCCGAGATGGTGCCCTTGGCGATTTCCGCATAGGGCGAAAGCGCCCGCTCCAGATAATAGACATCCGACAGCAGCGGCTGGCCTTCGCCGCTGGTTTCCGAAACGATGCCGGCGCTGTGCTGCGAGGCGCCCTTGTCCAGAAGCTGCAGTGCGCCGGCGCTTTCCTCGCCGCTGACGGCGAGACGGGCGGTGGCGTTGCGCACTTCCATGGGCAAGGCGATATGGCCGCGCGCCCGGGTTTCGCCGCGGGTAAAGCGGACCTTGGTGGCGGCGAGTGTTTCGCCGCGCGCCCCGATGGCGGCGACCTCGGTTTCCTGAACCGCACTGGTCCCGGCGCGCAGGGCGGTGACGGCAAAGCCGCTGGCGTCGCGCGTCACTGGCAACAGTCCCAGCGGCAGGCGCTCGGGTGCGTAGACCGTGACGCCGCCATAGCGGCGCAGGGCATCACGCAATGGTGTGCTGTTGTCTTCGATGCCGTCGCTCAACCAATAAAGCGCCGGGGCGACGGTGAATTTGAACCGGCCCAGCGCGGCAGCCGCAGCCTTGCGGTCGCCGGGCCAGGGCATCGGTTTCAGTTCCTTGGCGATGCGCGCCGCTTCGCCTTCGTTGAGCAGGCCGGCGGGCGCAGCGCCCGCCGTGGGAATGATCGCGATGGCGCGGCCGCGTGCGCTGTGCAGCAGATCGGCGATCAGTTCCTGGCTTGCTGTCCAGTCCTTGGCCGCGGCCCAGCCATTGTCCACCACCAGCACCAGCGGGCCGGGCGCCGCCAGTTGCGGCGGGCGGCCCAGCAGCGGATCGGCCAAAGCCAGGATCAGCAGTGCCGCCGCCAGCAGGCGCAGCAGCAGCAGCCACCAGGGCGTTGCGGCGGGCGTCTGTTCTTCATCCTGCAATCCGCGCAGCAGCCGCAGCGGCGGGAACAAAGTGCGGCGTGGCAGCGGCGGCGTCACCTTCAGCAGCCACCACAACACCGGCAAGGCAAGCAGCGCCACCAATACAAGTGGCGCACCAAAACTGAGCGGCAGGAAATTCAGCACGAGCTCAAGTGCCGCCGATGGCGGCATGCAGCGCGATCAGCGAGCTTTGCGGCGCTTGATCGGTGCGGTGCGTGGTACAGGTCCAGCCCAGTTTCAGGGCGGCATCGGTAACGCGCTCGCCATGGGCGGTGAAGCGGCTGCGATAGGCGCTGCGCACCCGTTCGGCGCGGCCGAAAATCTCGTCGCTCTCGCCCAGCGGCGATTCAAAACGGGTGCGGCCATTGTAGGGAAAATCGTCCTCCGCCGGATCCACGATCCGCACCAGATGACCCGCCATGCCGCGGCGCGACAGGTCCTTCATCGCCTCCAGCGCGCTCGTGTCGAGGAAATCGCTGAACCACACCATCTGATTGCCGCGCGCGAAGGGCGCCCGCGGCGGCAAGGCGTTATCGCCCTTTGAGAACAAGGCGCGGCCGATGCGGGTCAGCGCCACGCGCGACGAGGCCGGTGCGCCGTCCATGCCGACAAAGCCCACACGTTCGCCGCCGCGCACCAGCAGCGAGGCCATGGCCATCAGCAGAAGATCGGTGCGCGCCCGCTTGGACACCGCGCCCGACTTGAAGGCCATATTGGCCGAGGCATCGCGCCAGAACCACACGGTCTGGGCGGCCTCCCATTCGCGTTCGCGCACAAAGATATGCTGCGACTTGGCCGATTGCCGCCAGTCGATCGCGCCTGCGGAGTCAGGACTGGCATAGCGCCGGAACTGCCAGAAGCTTTCGCCCATGCCGGCGCGGCGGCGGCCATGCACGCCCAGGCTGACGGAGGCGGCGAGGTGATCGGCCTGCACCATCAGTGGCGGCAGCCCGGCGGACAGGCCATCGGCTTCATGCTGAAGCGCGGAGAAATTGCTCAAAACAGGCTCATCTCAAAACAGACTGGCGCAGAGCCGCGCGATCACGCTGGCGGTGGTCGCCCCTTCGGCGCGGGCGGAGAAATTCAGTGCCATGCGATGGCGCAGCACCGGCCCGGCCAGGGCCACGACATCGTCGGTGGACGGCGCCAGGCGGCCGTCCAGCAGGGCGCGGGCGCGCACCGCCAGCATCAATGCCTGGCTGGCGCGGGGCCCCGGCCCCCAGGCAATCATGCCCTTGATGCCGCCATCATGGTCGCTGTCGGGACGCGCGGCGCGCACCAAAGTGAGGATGGATTCTATCACCTGCTCGCCCACTGGGATGCGGCGCACCAATATCTGGGCTTCCAGCATATCGTCGGGCGAGCAGACCCGCACGGCGTTCTTCTCTTCGCCGATGGTGGTGGCCAGCAACATGCGGCGCTCGGCGTCGAGGTCGGGATAGCCGACATCGATCTGTAGCAGGAATCGGTCGAGCTGGGCTTCGGGCAGGGGATAGGTACCTTCCTGCTCCAGCGGATTCTGGGTCGCCAGCACATGGAACAGGTGCGGCAGGTCGTGGCGCGCGCCCGCCACCGTGACATGCTTTTCCTGCATCGCCTGCAGCAGCGCCGACTGGGTGCGCGGGGAGGCGCGGTTGATTTCGTCGGCCATCAGCAACTGGGTGAAGACGGGACCGCGAATGAAGCGGAAGGCGCGTTCGCCACTGACGCTTTCTTCCATCACTTCCGAACCGGTGATGTCGCCGGGCATCAAGTCGGGGGTGAACTGGACGCGGCTGGTGTCCAGCCCCATCACGATGCCCAGCGTGTCCACCAGCTTGGTCTTGGCCAGGCCCGGCACGCCGATCAGAAGGCCGTGACCGCCCGCCAGCAAGGTCACCAGGGTCTGCTCGATCACCTCGTCCTGGCCGAAGATCACGTCATTCAAGCCGGCGCGCACCCGTCCGAAAACTTCAGCGGCGGCGGACAGCCGCTGCGGGGCTTCGCGCTCGTCCAGAATGTCCACTCTGTTCATATGGTCCTAGCTTGCTGGGATGGGTGTTATGTTGCACCGTTGGGCCTTCGCGGTGCAACCCCGAGAATACCCTTAATGACCAGCAGAAAACCGCAAATTATGGCGTCATGACGGCAGCCGATTTCACTGCGCCTCTTGCAGCCATCCCGCTGCCGCCGGTGGAACGCTGGAACCCCGGCGATTGCGGCGACAGCGGGATGCGGATCGCCGCCGATGGCAGTTGGTTCCATCAGGGGGAGCGGATCGCGCGACCCGAACTGGTGCGCCTGTTCGCCGGACTGCTGCGCAAGGACGATGCGGGTTATGTGCTGGTCACGCCGGTGGAGAAGCTTTCCATTGTGGTTGAAGATGCGCCGTTCCTCGCCGTCGTGGTCGACAAAGCAGGTGACGGTGAAGACCAGCGTCTCACCTTCACCACCAATGTCGGCGATCGCGTAGTACTCGGCCCCGAACACGCGCTGCGCCTTCAGGACGTCATTCCCTACCTCCATGTCCGGCGCGGGCTCGAGGCCAAGGTCGTGCGCAACGTCTATTACCAGCTGGCCGACATCGCGGTGGCGCGCGGCGCGGTGCTGGGGGTATGGAGCGCTGGCGCGTTCTTCGAACTTGGCGCGGCGTGATGCTCGAACAGTTGCGCGCATCACTGCTGCAGCAGCTGCCCGATGTTATGGCCTATGACGATTACCCGTTCTATCCCGCACAGCGCCCGTCCGGCTTTGGCGCGGTGAAAGCCTCTGTCCTGCTGCCCATCCTGCTGCGCGATGAGCCCATGGTGCTATTCACCCGCCGCACCGAAAGCCTGGCGCGGCACAGCGGCCAAGTCTCCTTTCCCGGCGGGCGCTGCGAGCCCGATGATCTTTCCCCGGTTGAAACCGCGCTGCGCGAAACCTTTGAGGAAACCGGAATCGCGCCCGCCTTTGTCACGGTTGCGGGCTATCTGGGTCGCTATCTCACCGGCACTGGCTTTGATATCCAGCCCGTGGTGGGGCAGCTGGCCGAGGGCTTCGCGCTGACGCCCGATCCGCGCGAGGTGGCCGAAATCTTCGAGGTACCGCTGGCCTATCTGTGCAATCCGGCCACCCTGCGCCGGGAAAGCCGCGAGATTGCGGGGCGGCAACGGAGCTTTTACGCCTTCACTTATAAAGAGCATGAGATCTGGGGCGCCACGGCGGCGATCATCGTCGATCTGGCCCAGCGGTTAAATGGTATAAGTAAAGCATCATGAGAATTGACCCGTCACAGCATGGCTGGATGACCGCGCCGGAAACCGTTCAGGTTATGGCGGCGCTAGGCGAATCGCGCTTTGTCGGCGGTGCCGTGCGGGACGCGCTGCTGGGCGCAAGCGTGGCGGATATCGACATCGCCGTGCCCATGCCGCCCAGCGAAGTGCTGGCGCGCCTGGTCGCCCAGAATATCAAGGTGATCGAGACCGGCATGGACCATGGTACCGTCACCGCCATCGCCGGAACCCATGCCTTCGAAATCACCTCCCTGCGCCGCGATGTCGAGGCCGACGGCCGTCATGCCGTGATCGCCTTCACCGACGACTGGGCAGAGGATGCGGCGCGGCGAGACTTCACCATCAATGCGCTCTATGCCTCGGCCAGCGGCGAGATTTTCGACTACGCCACCGGCGTGGAAGACCTGATCGCTGGCAAGGTGCGCTTCATGGGTGATGCGCGGCTGCGAATCGCGGAAGATTATCTGCGCGTGCTGCGGCTCTTTCGTTTTCATGCCTGGTACGGCAAGGGCGATGTCGATGCGGAAGGCCTGCGCGCCGCCGCCGAAGCGAAAGACAAGTTGAAAAGCCTGTCGGCGGAGCGCATCGCCAAGGAAATGCTGCGCCTGCTGGAAGCGGGAAATCCCACCCCGGTGCTGCGTGTGATGGCGGCGACCGGCATCCTTTCGGAGCTTTTGCCGGGCGCGCTGCAATTGCCGCGGCTAGAGCGGCTGTTGGAAATCGACGCCGACAATTTCTCGCCCCGCGACCGGGTGTTGCGCCTGGCGGCGCTGTTGCCGGAAGACGGCGAGGCGGCCCATGCCGCCGCCGATGCGCTCAAACTCTCCAATGCCGACCGCACCCGGCTGGAACAGGCGCTTAGCGGCGAACGCATCGCGGCGCATCTGTCGGCAAAGGATGCGCGGCGGCTGCTCTACCGGATCGGGGTGGCGCGCTTCCGCGACAAAATATGGCTGGCCTGGGCCGGCGCACCCAAGGGGGCCAATGCCATCCAGTGGCGCATGTTGCTGACCATGGCCGACAACTGGCAGCGGCCTCGTTTTCCGCTGACAGGGCTGGACGTGATGCAGGCCGGCGTGCCGGAGGGACCGGAGGTCGGTCGGGTGCTGGCACAGGTTGAGGACTGGTGGGTGGGCGGCGATTTTGCCTCCGACGAAGGCGCGTTGCGCGACAGGCTGCGGGCCGCGATCCATGGCGCTTGAGCTTCTGCAGTCGCTGTCGCTGCCCGGCGATCCGGCCAAGGCCAACGAGGATTCCTTTGGGCATGATCCGAATGCGGCAGTGGTGCTGGACGGCGCCACGCCGCTGGGCGACGGATTGATGCCGGGCCCCAGCGATGCCGCCTGGATCGCCCAGTTCGGGGCGCGGCGGCTGCTGGCGCATCTGCGTGATGGCGATGGCGCGCGCAAGGCGCTGCGCGGGGCGCTGGCCGACACCCAGAAAAGTTTTGAAGCCCTGGGCCGGATGCCGCCGCAGCATGTATGGCAGACGCCGTGTGCTTCGATGATGCTGGTGGTGCCCGGCAAAGACGGCGTGGAGTTCTTGTCGTTCGGCGACTGCGCCGCACTGGTGCAGCAGGGCGATGCGGGAGTGACGGTGGTGGGCGAGACCTTCGACAAGCGCGCCGCTGAGGCGCTGCGGGCGCAGAAGCTCGGCAAGGAGAAAAACCTTTCCCCCGCCTCGGGCCTCAGCCGGCCGGAATTCATCGAAACGCTGCGCGCATCGCGGGGCCGCATCAACAGCGGCGATGCCTGGCTGTTCAGCCCGGAGCCGAAGGCCGCGGCGCATGCCGCGCGCCGGGTGATCAAGCTGGCGCCCGGCGCGTTGTTGCTGCTGGTGTCGGACGGTTTCCTGGCGCTGGCCAGCGACTATGGCGCCTACAGCGCGGACAGCTTGATGGCGGCGGCGCAGTCAAAGGGCCTAGCGGCGCTGGGCGAGGAATTGCGCGCCATCGAAGCGGGCGACCCCGGCGGTGACCGGTTCGCCCGATTCAAAAAATCTGACGATGCCACCGCGCTTCTATTGAAGCTGAAATAGGCCCAATTGCACTTATCATGTCTGTTCTAGCGGCAGCGTCAGAACAGACATGATAAGGCGCGGTGGGCGCCTCTGCTGCGCCTTGCTTAAGTCACGGCTTAGAGGAGCGCCTTCGCTACCTCGAAATAGCCGTGCCAGATCATCGACAGCGCGACATAGACCACAATCGCCAGGCCGATATAGGCGACCCAGCGATAGCGCTCGAGCAGCTTGGCGATGTAACCCGCCGCAGCCCCCATCAGCGCCACGGACATCAAAAGGCCGATGATCATCACGTCCATATGATCGCGCGCTGCGCCGGCCACCGCCAGGACATTGTCCAGCGACATGGACACGTCGGCGATCAGAATTTGCGTGATGGCTTTCTTGACCGAGGCGCCGGTTTCGATCTCGGGGACGATGTGCGTCTTGTCGCCCGAAATGTCGCGCCACATCCGCCAGCAGACCCACAGCAGCAGGATGCCGCCCGCCAGCATCAGGCCGATGATGGCCAGCAGCTGCACGGCAACGGCGGCCATGGCAATTCGCATCAGGACGGCGGCGATCAGGCCCCAGAGAATGACTTTCTTGCGCATGACCAGCGGCACGCGGGCGGCGGCCAGGCCGATCACAATCGCGTTATCGCCCGCCAGCACGACGTCGATCATCAGAACCTGGCCGAGCGCCCAGAGGCCGCCCTCCTGGAAGAGAGTAAGTTCCACCTATTGCTCCTTTTTGGGGAAGAGACCGGTTTGGCGAAGTGCTTCCCCCAGCACCATCGCGGCAGCCTGCGCCACATTCAAGGACCTGAGGTCGGCAAGCAGGGGGATTGTCAGTCTTGCGTCGGCGCAGGCGTGGACGGCATCGGGCACGCCGGCGCTCTCCCGGCCCACCATAAGGGTGTCCCCTGGCGCGAAGGCAAACTCGGTATAGGCCATGTCCCCCTGCGTGGTCAGAAGCACCAGACGTTGCTGCGGCCCTAGTTCGTCCTGGAATCGCGCCCAGGACTCATGCCGGCGAATATCGGCGCTTTTGAGATAATCCATGCCCGCCCGCTTCAAGCCCCGGTCGGACAGAAGAAATCCACAGGGCTCGATCAGATCGACTCCCACCCCCAGACAGGCCCCCAGCCGCATCAGGCTGCCCGCATTTTGCGGGATATCGGGCTCATATAGCGCCAGTCGCACCGCAAACCTCCATTTTTGGCACCCTGGGGGTGTAAGTCGTGGCAGAACAAGGCATTTTCTGCGTCATCGTGCCGCAAGACCCTCGAAAACCGACTCTCTACTTTACCGCCCAACGAATAAGCCACCGGGGGGATTGGGGCTCAGGCCGCGTCACCCCGTCAGTACCGTTTCGGCGCTTGTTTGTGGCAAGAGTTCGGCGTTTTCTTCCGCCAAAGTTTTTCAAGGGTGAAGCCAGTGGCAGCTACGACGAGTGACGCGGGCACGCGACGCGATTTCCTTTATGTGGCGTCGGGCGCCATGGGCGCCGTTGGCGTGGCGGCAGTGGCCTGGCCACTGATCGACCAGATGAACCCGTCGGCCGCCGCGCTGGCGCTGGGCACATCCGAGATCGAGATCGCCTCGATCCAGTCCGGCCAGCAGATCGTGTTCAAGCATCGCGGCCTGCCGCTGTTCGTGCGCCGCCGCACCCCGGCCGAGATCGCCAGCGCCAAGGCGGTGGATGTGAATTCGCTGCCCGATCCTTTGGCACGCAATGCCGCGCTGCCGGACAACACGCCCGCCACCGACGCCAGCCGCGCGGTCAAGCCGGAATGGCTGGTGCTGATCGGCGTCTGCACCCATCTGGGCTGCACCCCGACCGTTTCGGCCGCACAGCAGCCGCAGGGCGAGTATGGCGGCTGGCTCTGCCATTGCCATGGCTCGGCCTATGATACTGCGGGCCGCATCCGCAAAGGACCGGCGCCGTCCAATCTGGCGGTGCCGGCTTACACGTTCATGTCTGACACCCGTATCAAGGTCGGTTGAGGAGAATAAGAATGTCTGGCCCTTCGACCTACAATCCCAAATCCGGTCTCGAGAAGTGGATCGATTCGCGCCTGCCGCTGCCGCGGCTGATGCACGATACGATCAGCACTTTCCCGACGCCGCGCAACCTGAACATCTGGTACACCTTCGGCGGCATCCTCACTTTCTGCCTGGCGGTCCAGATCGTCACCGGCATCGTGCTGGCCATGCATTATGTCGCCAGCGCGAACCTGGCCTTCAACTCGGTTGAAGCCATCATGCGCGACGTCAATTACGGCTGGCTGATCCGCTATGTTCACGCCAACGGCGCGTCCATGTTCTTCCTGGCCGTCTATATCCACATGTTCCGCGGTCTCTATTACGGTTCCTACAAAGCGCCGCGCGAACTGATCTGGATCATCGGCGTGCTGATCTATCTGCTGTTGATGGCCACGGCCTTCTTCGGCTATGTGCTGCCCTGGGGCCAGATGTCCTTCTGGGGCGCCACTGTCATCACCAACATGTTCAGCGCCGTCCCGGTTGTGGGCCAGGCCATCGCCACCTGGCTGTGGGGCGACTTCGCGGTGGGCGACGCCACCCTGAACCGCTTCTTCTCGCTGCACTATCTGCTGCCCTTCATTATCGCCGGCGTGGTTGGCCTGCATATCTGGGCGCTGCATGTGCCGGGCAACAACAACCCGCTGGGCATCGACGTGAAGAGCCCGCAGGACACGGTGCCCTTCCACCCCTATTACACGGTGAAGGACGCCTTCTATCTGGTCTGCTTCGTGATCCTGTTCGCGGGCTTCGTGTTCTTCGAGCCGGACTTTTTCGGCAATCCCGACAATTACCAGCCGGCCAATCCGCTGGTGACGCCGCCGGAGATCGTGCCGGAATGGTACCTGCTGCCCTTCTACGCCATGCTGCGGTCCATCCCGGACAAGCTACTGGGCGTGATCGTGATGGCCGGCGCCATCGTCACCCTGGTGTTCATCCCCTGGCTGGACACCAGCCGGGTGCGCTCCTGCCGCTTCCGCCCGCTGATGAAGCAGTTCTTCTGGGCCTTCGCTGTGGTCTGCGTGATCCTGGGCTATTGCGGCGCGCAGAGCGTGGAAGCCACCGCCTTCGGCGTCCCGCTGGTGTGGGTCGCCCGTATCGCGACGCTCTACTACTTCGCCTACTTCTGGCTGATCATGCCGATTATCGGACTGATCGAAACGCCCAAGAAGCTTCCGCCATCGATCGCGCAATCCGTGCTCGGCGATTCCGCCGTCACGTCCGCCGAGTGAGAACCACCATGCGTCTGACCAAACTCTCACGTAATCTGGCGATCGCTCTGGGTCTTGGGCTGCTGGCGTCCACCGCCGCCATGGCGGCAGAGGGCGCCACCGCGCGTCATCACGTCAAGGAAGTCGAGTTCGAGTTCGAGGGGCCGTTCGGCACCTATGACCGCGGCGCCCTGCAGCGCGGCTATCAGGTCTATAAGGAAGTCTGCGCCGCCTGCCACAGCCTGAGCTACATCGCCTTCCGCAACCTGGCGGACAAGGGCGGCCCGGAATTTTCCGAAGCCCAGGCCCGCGCGCTGGCGGCGGCCGTGAAGGTGCAGGCTGAACCCAATGACAAGGGCGAAACCACCGACGACGCTGGCGCGCCGCTGACCCGTCCGGCGGTGCTGGCGGACAAGCTGCCTTCGCCCTTCCCGAACGACAATGCCGCCCGCGCCAACAATGGCGGCGCGCTGCCGCCAGACCTGTCGCTGATTGCCAAGGCGCGCATGGACGGCCCGCATTATGTCTATTCGCTCCTGACCGGCTATGACGAGAAAGCGCCGGGCAGCTTCCATGTTCCTGACGGCAAGTATTACAACCCCTATTTCGAGGGTTGGGCTATCGGTATGCCCAAACCGCTCAGCAACAATGGCGTCACTTATTCCGACGGCACCAAGGCGACCATCGAGCAGCAGGCTCATGATGTGGTGACCTTCCTGTCCTGGACGGCCGAGCCCAAGATGGAAGACCGCAAGCGGATGGGTTTTGGCGTGCTGATCTTCCTGCTGGCCCTGGCAGGCATTCTTTTCGCCGCCTATCGCCGCGTCTGGAAGGATGCCCACTAAACGTCATATTTCGGAGGCATTGCCCCCGGGACCTGAAATGCTAAAAGGGCGCCGTCTTTAAAGATGGCGCCTTTTTTCATGGCCAAAACGGTTCTCGGCATCATTGGTGGTTCCGGCGTTTACGAGATTCCCGGGCTGGAAAACGCCAAGTGGCAGACGGTCAAAAGCCCGTGGGGCGAGCCGTCCGACCAGCTTCTGACCGGCACCTTCCATGGCGTGGACCTTGTGTTCCTGCCGCGCCACGGCCGTGGCCATATCCAGACCCCCAGCTCGATCAACTACCGCGCCAATGTCGACGCCCTGAAGCGGATCGGCGTCACCGATGTGATTTCGGTCTCGGCCTGCGGTTCGCTGAAAGAGGAACTGCCGCCCGGCACCTTCGTGATGGCGGACCAGTTCATCGACCGCACCTTCGCCCGCGAAAAGAGCTTCTTCGGTCCCGGCTTTGTCGCCCATGTCCCCATGGCCCACCCAGTGTGTCCGCGCCTGTCAGGCGCATTGGTCGAGGTGGCGCGCGAGGAGAAGATCGCGCACAGCGAAGGCGGTACCTATATCTGCATGGAAGGCCCGCAATTCTCCACCCGCGCCGAAAGCTTCCTCTATCGCAGCTGGGGCTGCAGCGTGATCGGCATGACCGCGATGCCGGAAGCCAAGCTGGCGCGCGAGGCCGAGCTGCCTTACGCCATCGTCTCGATGGTGACCGATTTCGATTGCTGGCACGACGCGCACGAGAATGTGACCGTGGACGCGGTGATCAAGGTGATGCACCATAATGCCGCTAATGCCAGGAAACTGATCATGGCGGTGGCGCCCAAGCTGGGACCGCAGCGCCAGCCTTCGACCTGTCCGGACCATCCGGAAACGGTGCTGGATTTCGCGCTGATCACCGCGCCCGACAAGCGCGACGGCGCGCTTGCGGCGAAACTGGATGCGGTGGCCGGCCGCGTACTCAAGAAGGCTTAAGACCATGGATTTCAAAGCTGCGATTCGCACTATCCCTGACTATCCCAAGCCCGGAATCATGTTCCGTGACATCACCACCCTTCTGGGCAATCCGCGCGCCTTCCGCAGCGCGGTGGACCAGATGGTGCAGCCCTATGCGGGCCTGAAGATCGACAAGGTCGCCGGCCTGGAAGCGCGCGGCTTCATCCTGGGCGGCGCGGTGGCGCATCAGCTTTCGGTCGGATTCATTCCGCTGCGGAAGAAGGGCAAGCTGCCCCATACCGTGATCGGCGAGGATTACGACCTGGAATATGGCCGGGACCGGATTGAGATTCATGTCGACGCCCTGGAAAAGGGCGAGCGGGTTCTTCTGGTGGACGACCTGATCGCCACCGGCGGCACCGCCTTTGCCGGCATCCGCCTGCTGGAGCGGGCCGGGGCCAATATCATCGGCTGTTCCTTTGTCATCGACTTGCCCGAACTGGGCGGCGCCGACAAGCTGCGCGCCATCGGCAAGCCGGTGACGGCGCTGGTCGCGTTTGAAGGACACTGAGCGTGAAGCTTTACACCAATGTCGCTTCACCCTTCGCGCGCAAATGCCGGGTGATCGCGCATGAGCTGTCGTTGAAGCTGGAAGAAATCCTTACCCTGCCGATGCAGGACCCGGAATTCCGCCGCATCAATCCGTTGGGCAAGATACCGGCGCTGATCCTGGATGACGGCTCGGTGCTGATCGACAGTCCGGTGATCTGCGAATATCTCAACCATGCCGGCGGCGGGAAATTCTTTCCCAACAACAGCATCTGGAAAGAAGACAGCCGGCGCTGGAAGACGCTGGGGCTGCAGGCGCTGGGCGATGGCCTGGCCGATGCGGCAGTGGCCTGGATGATCGAAGGCCGCCAGCAGCCGATAAATGAAGCGATGCGGGCTCGGCACATGGCGGCGGTAATGGCGACATTGGACGTTCTGGAGCGCGCCACCTACGCCGAGGATCCCTCAATCGGCGAAATCGCGGTGGGCTGCGCCTTGGGTTATCTCGATTTCCGCATGCTCGATCTTGATTGGAAGAGTTCTCGTCCCAGATTGGCAGGTTGGTACGCGAAATTCTGCGAGTACCCGTCCATGAAGGCCACCGGGCCAGCGCAGCCATAAGAATGCAGCTTGTCATCCCCGGCGAGCGAGAAGTGTCAGCTTCACGCGAGGGAAGGGGGCGGCGGCATAAGCAGTTCTGTTTTAAGACCTGCTTTCCCTTCCCCTCGCGTTGCCAGAGCAACGCTCGGCCGGGAATGACAGGAAAGGTCAAGAAGAAAAAATGAAAATCCACGGCAAGCATTACCGATCCGTCTGGCCCATCGGCGAGGATGCCTTCGGTATCATCGACCAGACCAAGCTGCCGCACGAATTCGCCACCTTGACCTTGCGCAATGCGGAAGCGGCCGCGCACGCGATTGTCACCATGCAGACCCGCGGCGCGCCGTTGATCGGCGCGGTGGCGGCCTATGGCCTAGCGCTGGCGATGCGCGAGGATGGGTCGGACGAGAGCCTGTCCAAGATTCATGACATGCTGGCGGAAACCCGGCCCACCGCGATCAACCTGCGCTGGGCCCTGAAACGCATGTGCGACGCCCTGCGAAACCGCCCGCGCGCCGAACGCGCTGCCCTGGCCTGGCGGGAAGCAGCCGCCATCGCCGACGAGGATGTGGCGATGAGCCAGGCCATCGGCATGAACGGGTTGAAGATCATTCGCGAAATCGCGGCCAGGAAGCTGGGGCAGAAGCTCAATATCCTCACCCATTGCAATGCCGGCTGGCTGGCGACAGTGGACTACGGCACTGCCCTGGCGCCGATCTATCTGGCGCATGACGAAGGCACTGAACTGCATGTCTGGGTCGACGAGACCCGGCCGCGCAACCAGGGTGCCTCGCTGACCGCTTTCGAGCTGGGCGGCCATGGCGTCGCGCACACCATCCTGGCCGACAATGCCGGCGGCCATTACATGCAGCAGGGCGAGGTCGATATGGTGATCGTCGGCACCGACCGCGTCACCGCCAATGGCGATGTCGCCAACAAGATCGGCACCTATCTCAAGGCGCTGGCGGCGAAGGACAATGATGTTCCCTTCTATGTGGCACTGCCCAGTTCAACCATCGACTGGACCATTGCGGAGGGGCGTGACATTCCGATCGAGGAACGCAGCGCCGACGAAGTGCTGAAAATGACCGGCCGCATGGCCGATGGAACCGTGGCCATTATGGACATCGCCGCCCCCGGCAGCGGCGCCGCCAATCCGGGCTTCGACGTCACCCCGGCGCGGTTGGTTACGGGCCTGATCACCGAACGCG
Organism: Rhizobium sp. Q54; assembly: GCA_945860165.1. Taxonomy (GTDB): domain Bacteria; phylum Pseudomonadota; class Alphaproteobacteria; order Micropepsales; family Micropepsaceae; genus Rhizomicrobium. Next base: position 24,822 of record CAMAPL010000004.1, on the reverse strand, counting down.
GCACTTGTGCCGCCACCCCCGAAGGCTTACGCAGCCTTTTTCCCAAGGAATAAAGTTCCATGAAGTCGAGCTGGTCCGACAAAGACGCGCAGGATTTCATCACCCGTTACGCGCCCAAAGGCGTCAACGCGGATCTGGCGGTGCGCACCTACACCACGCGCCTTCTGGGCAGTGACCCCAGGATGGTGCTGCATGGCGGCGGCAACACTTCTGTCAAGACCACGATGAAGGATATGCTGGGCGAAGATGTGGGTGTGATCTGCATCAAGGGCTCGGGCTGGGACATGGGCGTGATCGAGCCGGTGGGCCTGCCCGCCGTGCGGCTGGAACCGCTACGCAAGCTGCGCAAGCTTGACAAGCTGTCCGACGAGGACATGGTGAACTTCCAGCGCATCAACCTGCTGGACTCCTCCTCGCCCAATCCGTCGGTGGAAACGCTGCTGCACGCCTTCCTACCGCACAAGTTCATCGACCATGTCCATTCCACCGCCGTGCTGGCGCTGACCGACCAGCCCGACAACAAGGCGCTGGTGCAAGAAGTCTATGGCGACCGCGTCGCCTATGTGCCCTACACGATTCCGGGATTCGCGTTGGCCAAGGCTGTCGCCGAAGTGTTCGACAAGCATCCCAAGGCGGAAGGTCTGATCCTGCTGCAGCATGGCATCTTCACCATGGGCGAGACGGCGACGCAGGCCTATGAGCGGATGATCGAGTTCGTCACCATGGCCGAAGAGCGGTTGAAGCTGCGTCGCAAGACGCTGGTTCCCGCCAAGCTGCCGTCCAATCTTGCCTCGCTGCCAGAAATCGCGCCGATCCTGCGTGGCGCGGTGGCGATTGAAAAGAATGCGCTGGCCGGAACCGCCAAGCGCCAGATCCTGGACTTCCGCACCAATCCGCAGATCCTCGCCTATGTGAACGGCGCGGAGCTGGCGCGCTACAGCCAGGTCGGTGTGGTGACGCCGGACCATACCATCCGCACCAAGAACTGGCCGGTGATCGTGCCGGTGCCGGAAATCGGCAAGCTGGAGCAATGGTCCAAGGACGTGCACGCGGCGGTCGACGCCTATGTCACCCACTATCACCGCTATTTCGAAGTGAACAATGAAAAAAGCCCGGTGAAGAAAAAGGAGCTGGACCCGCTGCCGCGCGTGATTCTGGTGCCAGGTGTGGGCATGTTCGGCATTGGCGCCACCGCCAAGGATGCCGCCATCGCCGCCGACATTGCCGAGAATGCCGTGGCCGTCATCACCGACGCCGAGGCGATGGGTGAATATCGCAGCATCAGCGAATTCGACATGTTCGAAGTGGAATACTGGTCGCTGGAACAGGCCAAGCTGGGCAAGTCGAACGAGAAGTCTCTGGCCCGCCAGGTGGCGGTGATCACCGGCGGCGGTTCTGGCATTGGCGCGGCTACGGCGCGCGCCATGGCCAAGGAAGGCGCGGAAGTCGCCATCCTTGACCGCGACCTGGACGCGGCCAAAGCCGTGGTCAAGAAGATCGGCGCCAAGTCGCTGGCGGTTGCGTGCGATGTCACCGATCCCAAAAGCGTGCGCGCGGCGTTTGACGCCGTGGTTTCGGCTTTTGGCGGCGTCGATATCGTGGTGTCGAATGCGGGTGCGGCCTGGCAGGGCGCCATCGGTCATGTCGATGACGAGGTCCTGCGCAAAAGCTTTGAGCTGAATTTCTGGGCCCATCAGGCGGTGGCCCAGAACGCCACGCGCATCATGCTGGCCCAAGGCACCTTCGGCTGCCTTTTGTTCAACACCTCAAAGCAGGCGGTCAATCCTGGCAAGGATTTCGGCCCCTATGGCCTGCCCAAGGCGGCGACCCTGTTCCTAGTCAAGCAATATGCGCTAGATCACGGCAAGGACGGCATTCGCGCCAATGCGGTCAATGCCGACCGTATCCGTTCCGGCCTGCTCACCGACGAGATGGTGGCGGTGCGCTCCAAGGCGCGCGGTGTTTCCGAGACCGACTATATGAGTGGCAATCTCTTGAAGCGCGAAGTGACGGCGGAAGACGTGGCCGATGCGTTCGTCTATCTCGCCACGGCCTCCAAGACTACGGCAGCGGTTGTCACCGTGGACGGCGGCAATATCGAAGCGAGTATGCGGTAACTATCTCTCCATGGCCGGGCTTGGCCCGGCCATCCAGAGCCGCGTGCTTCGTGCCATTTTTATGCCGTGCTGTGCGCACTGGATGGGCGGCTCAAGGCCGCCCATGGTGAGTGGCTAATTGTTGAACCGGAAGTGCATCACGTCGCCATCGGCGACGACATACTCCTTGCCTTCCAGCCGGAACTTGCCGGCCTCGCGCGCACCGGATTCGCCCTTGCCCGCAATATAGTCGGGATAGGCGATGGTTTCGGCGCGGATATAGCCCTGCTCGAAATCGGTATGGATCACGCCGGCGGCCTGCGGCCCCTTCGAGCCCTTGGTCACGGTCCAGGCGCGGGCTTCCTTCGGCCCCACCGTGAAGAAGGTGAGAAGCCCCAGTAATTCGTAACCAGTGCGGATCAGGCGGTTGAGGCCGGGCTCTTTCAGTCCGAGGCTTTCCAGGAAGTCGGGACGGTCGGTGCTGGGCATTTGCGCGATATCTTCCTCGATCTTGGCCGAGATCACCACACTGCGCGCGCCTTCGGCTTTCGCCATGGCTTCGACCTTGGCGGAAATCGCGTTGCCGGTTGCCGCTGAAGCTTCCTCGACATTGCAGACATACAGCACCGGCTTGGCGGTCATCAGGCCGAGCTGGCTATAGGGGCCGCGTTCTTCCGGTACCAGTTCGGCTCTCCGGGCGGGCTTGCCTTCGCGCAGCAGCACCACGGCCTTCATCATCAGCGCCAGTTGTTCCTTGGCTTCCTTCTCGCCGCTATTGGCTTTCTTCTCCAGCGGCTTGATACGTTTTTCCAGGCTTTCCAAGTCTGCCAGCATCAGCTCGGTTTCCACCGTTTCGGCGTCGGACACCGGATCGATCTTGCCTTCAACATGGGTGATGTCGTCGTCCTCAAAGCAGCGCAGAACATGGGCCACGGCATCGACTTCGCGGATGTTGGCGAGGAACTGGTTGCCCAGCCCTTCGCCCTTGGAGGCGCCGCGCACCAGGCCGGCAATGTCGACAAAGGTGATGCGGGTGGGAATGATCTCCTGCGAGCCGGCGATGGCGGCCAGAGTTTCCAGGCGCGGATCGGGCACCGCCACGTCGCCGACATTGGGCTCGATGGTGCAGAAGGGATAGTTGGCTGCCTGTGCCGCCGCGGTCTGCGTCAGGGCGTTGAATAGAGTCGACTTGCCGACATTGGGCAGGCCGACGATGCCGCATTTGAAACCCATTACTCTGTGTCTTTCTTCTTTGGATCTTTGGGCGGCGCGAGCTGCAGCGCCACCCTGCTCATGAAGCCGGCATCGTCGTTCTTGGCCAGCAGCGGCGCCGCCTCGACCATCGCGTCCACCAACGGCTTCAGCCAGGCGATGTCGTCCTTGCTGAAATTTTGCAGCACATGGCCGGTGACCCGTTCCTTGTCGCCGGGATGGCCGATGCCCAGCCGCACCCGGCGATAGTTGGCGCCGCAGGTGGCGCTGATGGAGCGCAACCCATTCTGTCCGGCATCGCCGCCGCCGGTCTTAACCTTCAGCTTGCCGGCGGCCAGGTCGATCTCGTCATGGACCACCACCAGCGATTCCAGCGGCAGCTTGAAGAAGCGCAGCGCCGGGCCGACGCTGTCGCCGCTGAGATTCATGAAGGTCTGGGGTTTCAGTAGCCAGGTCTTGCGGCCCGCCAGCGAACCTTCCGACAAAAGCCCTTCGAACTTCGTCTTCCAGGGACCGAACCTGTAATGCGCGTGCAGTTCATCCGCGACGATGAAACCGGCATTGTGCCGGTTCTTCGCATACTGCGAACCTGGATTGCCGAGGCCGGCGATAAGAAGCGGCGTATCCATGCCGCCCCCTTTCGGCAGCGGTTACTTCTTGGCCGGGGTGGGCTTGGCACCAGCAGCCGGCTTGGCGCCGGCAGCTGGCTTGGCGCCAGCGGCAGGTGCGGCAGCAGCGGCACCAGCAGCAGGCGCGCCTTCGGCGGGCGCGGCTTCGGCGGCGGGCCCTGAGGCGGCAGCCGCGGCAGCGCGCTGCTCTTCGATCACGCTGGTCGGCGCGACGATGGAGCAGATCGTGAAGTCACGTCCGCGCAGCAACACCTTCACGCCTTCCGGTAGGTTGAGATTGTCGATGTGGATCGACTCGTTGATGTCCAGCTTGGAGACATCGACTTCGATGGTGTTGGGAATTTTTTCGGCGGGGCAGGACAGCGGCATGGTGTGGCGCACGATGTTCAGCACGCCGCCCTTCTTCAGGCCTGGCGAAACGTCCTGGCCGTGGAAATGCACGGGGATGTCGAGCTTCACGGTGGTGCCTTCGGCCAGGCGCAGGAAGTCGACATGCACGGGGCGGTCGCTGACCGGGTCCAGCTGCACGTCGCGCGGGATCACGCGGGTCTTCTTGCCGGCGATGTCCAGCAGGAAGAGGGTGGTGAGGAAATGGCCGGCCTCGACATGGCGCTCTAGGGTGCGGCTGTCGACGCTGACATTCTCGGGCGTACCGGTGCCGCCATAGACGATGGCCGGGATCAGGCCCTTGAGGCGCGCCTGATAAGCCGGTCCCTTGCCCGTGCCATCACGCGTTTCCACCTTAAGTTCTTGAACTTGAAACATTTTCCTGATCCTTCACAGCCCGGAAAAAGCGCTAGGCCTTCCGGAAAAGCGAGCTTTTAGCGGAAGGCGCTCCGGCCTGCAACCGGGCCGCTTGGCGTAGATTTGCGCCGTGCTAGCCTGCCCGAAAATAGGGAGGGAACCCATGCAAAGTGCACTCATTGCGATCAGCTCCGCAGGGCTGGCCGGGTGGCTGTTCGGGGCGGCCTGGTACACGGTCCTGGGCAAGCCCTGGCAGCGGGCGCACGGGATGAATCCCGATGACTGCAAGGACAAGAAGATGCCCATGACGCCGATGGCGGTGGCGCTGCTGGGCGCGATCGTGATGGCGGCGGTGCTGTACCAGCTTCTGACCGGTCTGGGGGTGATGGAGATCGGCCATGGCGCCATCGCGGGCCTGACCCTGGGGGTGGGCTTCATGCAGACCGCCACGCTGGTCAACAACCAATTCCAGGGCAAAGCTGGATGTCCACCCTGATCGACGGCGGTCACTGGATCCTGGTGCTGGTGATCGAAGCCATGGTGATCATGGCGCTGGCCTAGACCGGTTCAATTCCTTCGGCGGCGAGGATCTGCTTTACGGCGGAACGTTCCTGCATGCGGGCGCAGTGGGCGCGAGTCAGGGGCATGGCGGACGAGCCTCCGGCGCCGTCGCGCTCCAGCCAGCGGGCGAAGACGTATAGATAAGGATCGGCCACGGTGTACTGGCTGCCGCAAACCCACCGGCGTCCGTCGCTTAAACGTTCCTCGATCAGCCGGAACACCTGCGCCAGGGCGGCGGGGACTTTCGCCCTCATTTCATCCTTGGCCACATCGCTATCGGCCCAGCGTTCCGCGCGGAACAAATGCGCGAAGGCGACATGCACTGTGGTTGCCAGATACAGGTTGAAGGATTGCATCTCGCTGAAGGCGAAAAAATCGCCATCGGGCTTGAGGCGGGCATCAGGATAGGTCTGCGCTATCCAACCCAGGATGACGGGATTTTCCGTTAAAATGCCGCGCGGTATCACTAACGCAGGGACGCGGCCCTTGGGATTGACGGCAAGATAGTCTGGCTTGCGCTGGTCGCCTGCCCTGAGGTCCAGGCGCGCCGCCTCGAAGCTGGCGCCCGCTTCCGCCAGGGCGATATGTGGTGCCAGCGAGCAGGCGTTGGGGGCATAGAACAGTTTGAGCATCAATCGAACAGACTGGAGACGGAGGCTTCGTTGTTGATGCGCCGCATCGCTTCACCCAGCAGGGGCGCGATGGAGATGGTGCGGATATTGGCGCAGGATTTCATGGCGTCGGTCGCCGCAATGGAATCGGTGACCACCATGGATTTGAGCTTGGAGGCCTTGATGCGCTCCACCGCCGTGCCCGACAACACGCCATGGGTGGTGTAGGCATAGACCTCGGTGGCGCCATTGGCGAGCAGCGCCTCGGCGGCGTTGCATAGCGTGCCGCCGGAATCGACTATGTCGTCGATCAGGATGCAGGACTGGCCTTCGACATCGCCGATGATGTTCATCACTTCCGACTGGCCGGCTTTTTTGCGGCGCTTGTCGACAATAGCCAGATCGGTGTTCAGCCGCCGCGCCAGGGCGCGGGCGCGCACCACGCCCCCGACATCGGGCGACACCACCATCGGCGCCTTGCCTTTCAGATGTTCCAGAATGTCGCGCACGATCACCGGCTGGGCGAACAGGTTGTCGGTGGGAATGTCGAAAAAGCCCTGAATCTGGCCGGCATGAAGATCCACGGTCAGCACCCGGTTGGCGCCGGCCTCGGTGATCATGTTGGCCACCAGCTTGGCGGAGATGGGCGTGCGCGGGCCGATCTTGCGGTCCTGCCGTGCGTAGCCGAAATAGGGGATCACGGCGGTGATGCGCCGGGCGCTGGCGCGGCGCAGCGCGTCAATCATGATGAGAAGTTCCATCAGATTGTCATTGGCGGGCGCGCTGGTGGATTGCATTACGAACATGTCCTCGCCGCGGACATTTTCTTGCACTTCGACGAAAATTTCGTCGTCGGAGAAGCGGCGAACATCGGCCTTGACGGGGGTGAGGCCGAGATAGGCGCTGATCGCGTCTACCAGGGGACGGTTGGAATTGCCGGCAATGAGACGCATGCCCCGCGATCCGTTCAGATCCGTCATTGCGCGCCCTGACCCCATGAAAGTTTGATGACGGGCTTGTAGCGGCTGGCCCGCAGAGTCGCAACCGTGGCATGTTGTTTATTTGTCGCGGTTTTTCAGGGCGCCAGCAGGATCGCCGAGATCTGGCGGCCATAATCGGGCTGGCCGGCATGGGTGGTGCGGCGAAAGCTGAAAAAGTCGTTTTGCGGCGGGTAAGTACAGATGCCCAATTTTTCCACCGAGGTTAATCCGGCGGCACTCAGGCGCAGGGCGGCAAAGCCTTCCAGGTCGAAACGGTAATGGCCTTCCTTGTACGATGGGGTGAAGAATTTGCGGTTACGCAGCCCCCCTTCCAGGAAACGGTCGCGAAACTCCCAGCCGACTTCATAGTTCGCCTGGCTGATGCAGGGGCCGATGGCGGCGGCGATCCGTGTGCGGCTGGCGCCCAGTTTTTCCATCGCCTCCAGCGCCGCTTCCAGCACGCCGCGCCCCTCTATTCCAAGGGCGCCCTTCCAGCCGGCATGGGCCGCGCCGATCACCCGCGCTTGCGCATCGGCCAGCAGCACCGGGGCGCAGTCGGCGGTGAGGATTCCCAGCGCCAGGTTTGGGGTGGCGGTGACCATGGCATCGCCTTCCAGCCGCTGGGCGGGCGCATCCGTCAGGGCATGCACGATAGGACTGTGAATCTGCGATAGGCTGATCAGATCCACGCCTGGCGCTAGTGCGGCGGCGACAAGGTGGCGATTTTCAAAGATCGATGCCGCATCGTCGTGCGAACCCTGCCCGCAATTCAGCGAGGCATAAAGGCCGGTGGAAACCCCGCCGTCACGCCCGAAAAAACCATGCGCAATTCCCGGCGCCGCCAGGCTGGCGGCCTGAAGGCGTTTCATGCCGCAAAGCCAGCGACATCGGTGACGCTGGGCGGCGTGAAGGCCAGCGCCTTGAACAGTGTGCCCATCTGCGGCGCGCCGATCAGCCGCTCGGTGGCAGACAAAATATCCTTGGCGCTTTCGGGATGCGACTTCATCAATTGTTCGGCCCGCTCAACAAGCCCGATGGTGGCCAGAAACGCGCCCTGGGTCACCGGGCCGGACACGCAGGCGCCGCCGCGCCGCCCGGCCTGCGCCAGCGCCACGAAATCCACATGGGCGGAGAGATCGTCCTCGCCTGGCGTGTCCAGCGCATCGACAAAGCGGTGCCCGCCCACGGCCTGCAGGGTTTCGGCGAACCCGGTGATCGCGTCATAGCCATAGTCAATGATCAGCGCGGCACCGCCACGCGCTGCGATGATGCCGGCAATGTCTTCGGCCAGCGCCAGGGCGGCGGGCGAGTGTTCATAGACGCCCCCTTCGGGCGCGGCTTCGCGGCTGGCCGGAATTGCGGGAAGTGGCACCGGCACCGGCGCCAGCGTGAAATTCAGTTCGCCGTCCAGCGTGGTCACCATGCGCTCGTTCCAGCCGCGCGGGGTGCGGACATACTGGCGGACCGGCAGCGCATCGAAGAATTCATTGGCGACCAAAAACAAAGGCCGGTCGGACAGGCTGTTGTCGAACTGCGCCTGCCAGGAGACGTCCGCGCCGCAGCCGCGCAATTTTTCCGCCTGCAGGGCCTGCAGCACCGGGCTGGCCTCGACCAGCACGACATCGAGATCGGCGATGAAGTCGGGCTCGACGGACGCGGCGCGCAGCATGTCCACCATCAGGGTGCCGCGCCCCGGACCCAATTCCACCAGCCGGGGATTTTTCGGACAGCCCTGGTCGGCCCAGGCCTGCAGCACCCACAGCCCCAGCATCTCGCCGAACATCTGGCTGACTTCCGGGGCGGTGACGAAATCGCCGCCAGCGCCGAACGGATCGCGGGTGGCGTAATAGCCGTCTTTTGGATCGAGCAGCGCGATGGTCATGAAGTGCGCCACCGACATCGGGCCCTGTGCCTCTATCAGGGCGGCGATGCGCGCTTTGAGACTCATGGACGCTGCGGCCTTTTCAGGGCTATCCAGAACAGAACGCCTGCGCCCAGCCAGATCGGGATGGACAGCGCCATGCCAATGCTGACGTGGCCGATGAACTGGGTGTCGGGTTCGCGGAAGAATTCGCAGATGAAGCGGAAGGTGCCGTAACCCAGCAGGAACAACGCCGAGATCAGGCCGGGTTTGCGATGGGTGCGGAACACACGAAGTGCGATCTGCAGGATCACCAGCAGCACTGCGCCTTCCAGCGCAGCTTCGTACAGCTGGCTGGGATGGCGCGGCAGCGGCCCGCCGCGCGGGAAGACTATCGCCCAGGGCACATTGGTGACCCGTCCCCACAATTCGTCATTGATGAAGTTGGCGATGCGCACAATGAAGATGGCGATGGGCGCGAAGGCGCAGGTCAGGTCCGCGATGGACAGCATGTTTAGCTTGTTGCGCCGGCTGAACAGCCAGACCGCGATCACCGCGCCCAGAAGGCCGCCATGGAAGGACATGCCGCCTTCCCAGGCGGCGATGATGCGCACTGGATCGGTGAGGAAGCCCATCGGCAGGCCGTCGCAGAAGGCGGCGTAATCGGGGGTGACGCCGCACAACACGGTGCCATAGATCAGCACCCAGCCCAGCCTGCCGCCCAGAATGACGCCGAAGATGATCCACACCGCCAGATCGCTGATCTGGTCCTCGGTGGCGGGGGGGCGGGCGTTGAAAGGGGGGGCGGCCCAAAGCGCCTTCCGGCGCAGGACCCGCACCATCCCCCACCAGCCCAGCGTGATGCCGGCGATATAGGCCAGGGCGTACCAGCGGATGGCCAGCGGCCCCAGTTGCAGCGCGACCGGATCGATATTGGGGAAGGGAAGAACGGCCAAGGCTTCGATCATGGCAGTAAAACGCGATGCTTCGCCGCTTGTGTCAAGTGAAGGTGGCGGCCATATAGACGCTGGTAACGGAGGCTCTCATGGCGCAGACCGACAATCCCTTTCTGGACGGCGTGGCGAAGGCTTTTACCGACGCCGCCGGCATGGCCCAGAGCGTGCGCACCGAGATCGACACCTTCATGCGCCAGCGACTGGAGCGGCTGGTAGCAGACATGGATTTTGTCCCTCGCGAGGAATTCGAAGCGGTCAAGGCAATGGCCGCCAAGGCCCGCACCGAGAATGAGGCGCTGGCCGCCCGGATCGCGGCTTTGGAATCCAAATCAACCACTTAGGGCGAGTTGTGGTGTCATCCCCGACCCCGTGACCACAAAACTGTGAGCCGATTCAAAGCTGTGGAATCTTTTTCCGCAGCGTGGATGGGGAGTCCCAGTCTCTTGTTTTCTCTAAATCTTGTGCCAGTTTGGATCGCAACTGCTTCGTTTAGTCGCTGGAGCGCGCCCTATGAGTATCATGCACCTGGATGATGAGCCGGTCGGGACCTTGCACCCGCTGGACCTGCTAGAGCGGGCGGTGGAGGCCAACGGCTGGGCTTTCGAGCGGGCGGGCCGGGACGAGCTGAACCTGTCGGTGGCGGGCAAGTGGAGCGACCACCATTTCAATTTCTCCTGGCGGGAAGACCTGCAGTCGCTGCACCTGTCCAGCGCCTTCGATATGCGCATCAGCGAAGGGGTGCGCCGCCAGAATGTCGCTGACCTGCTGATGCATGTGAATGCCAAGCTGTGGATCGGTCATTTCGACCTCTGGCCCCAGGACGGCACCATCATCTTCCGTCACGCCATGATCTTCCCGGATGCGGAAGCCAGCGCCTCGCAATGCGAAGCGCTGCTCAACCTGGCGCTGGAAGCCTGCGAACATTACTACCCCGCCTTCCAGTTCGTGCTGTGGGGCGGCAAGACGGCGGAAGATGCGATCGCATCGGCGGTGCTGGAGTGCGCCGGCCAAGCGTGAGTGTTCTTCTGGTCGGTGCGGGCAGAATGGGCTTCGCCCTTTTAAAGGGCTGGCTGGCCAAGGACGTCAAATCCATCACCGTTGTCGAGCCCAAGCCGTCGGCGGGGTTACGCAAGCTTGCCAAGGCGAAAAATATCTTGCTGACTGCCGCGACCTCTTCGGTCAAGACGAAGCCGTCGGTCTGCGTGGTGGCGGTCAAGCCACAGGTGCTGAAAGGCGAAGCCTCCACCCTGGCCGGGTTCGCGCAGGGCGGGGCGCTGATGATTTCCATCGCCGCCGGCACGTCGGTGGCGGCGATGTCCAAAGCCTGGGGCAAGAAGGCGCGCATCATCCGCGCCATGCCCAACACGCCGGGCGCCATCGGCGCCGGCATCACCGGACTCTTTGCTGCCAAAGGCGCGACAGCGGCGGACAGAAAGCGCGCCGCCGCGCTGTTGTCGGCCCTGGGCGCGACGGAATGGGTAAGCCGGGAAGAGCTGATCGACAGCGTCACGGCGGTGTCGGGTTCCGGCCCTGCCTATCTGTTCCTGATGGCCGAGGCGCTGACCGAAGCAGGGGTGGCGGAAGGGCTGCCGCGCGCCCAGGCAGAAAAATTCGCCCGCGCCACCGTGGCCGGCGCAGGCGCGCTTCTGGCGGCGGACAAGTCGCCGGCTGGCGCCTTGCGGGAAGCCGTCACCAGTCCGGGCGGCACCACGGCGGCGGCGCTGTCGGTGCTGATGGCCGATGATGGGCTGACTGCATTGATGAAGCGTGCCGTGAAAGCGGCACGCAAGCGGGCGGAAGAGCTTCGCTGATCCAAGGTATGCAAGCCGAGGTTAGCTGGCTTGTCATCCCCGGCGAGCGCGAACGAAAGTGAGCGTGAGGGAAGGGGACCCAGGTCGAACGACCGGGAATAACCTATCCGGCTGGGCTCCCTTCCCTCAACTCGCGCTGACGCGCGATCCTCGCCGGGAATGACAGGATCGCTAGACCGGCAACCGGATAGTCGCCTTCAATCCGCCCAGTGCGCTGTTTTCCAAAAGAACATCGCCACCATGGGCGCGGGCGACATCGCGGGCGATGGCCAGACCTAGTCCCGAACCACCGCTTTGCAGATTTCGTCCCTGATCCAGGCGGTGAAATGGCCGGAAGGCTTCTTCACGCCGTGTTTCGGGAATGCCGGGGCCGTTGTCTTCCACGCTGATTTCCACCAGCCGCGCGCCCTGCTTGAGGTTCACCGCGACCTGAGCGCCATGCTTGAGGGCATTGTCGATCAGGTTGGTCAGGCAGCGGCGCAGCCCGGCGCGCTTGACGCTGACATGAATGTGATCCGGCGCGGTGACGGTGACATCGCCGCGCTGCCGCGCCTTGGCGGCGGCGGTCGCGGCATCGCGCACGAGTTCGCCCAAGTCTGTCACTTCCGAGTCTTCGCCACCTTCGCCGCGCGCGAAGGCCAGATATTCGTCCAGCATATGCTCCATCTCGGCGATGTCGCCATGCATGGACCGGACATCGGCATCGTCCGGCATCATCACCAGCGCCAGCTTGAGCCGAGTGAGCGGGGTCTTTAGATCGTGGCTGACGCCCGCCAGCATTTCGGTGCGCTGGGTGACATGGCGCTCGATGCGTTCGCGCATGGTGATGAAAGCCTGGGCGGCGCGGCGCACTTCGGTGGCGCCATAGGGTTTGAAATCCGGCACGGCGCGGCCCTTGCCGAAATTTTCGGCGGCGCGCGCCAGCCGCTCGATGGGCCGCACTTGGTTACGCAGGAAGACGATCGCCACACCGATCAGCAGCAGCGCCGATCCCACCATCCAGAGGATGAACAGGTCGGGCTTGGAAACGGTGATGCGGTCGCGCGGCACCAGCACCGCCAGCACCCCGTCACGCACTTCGGCACGAATCTCGAAATCATTGCCGATGCGCTTGGTGAAGAAGTGGCGGTTGTCGCTGATGCGCTCGTCCAGGATATCGTCCAGCGCCACGTCGATGGTGCTGATGGGCGGCTCGCTGGGTGGCGCAATCCGCGCGCCCGGCGTGAAAGTGATGCCATACTCCAGCTGCCGCGCCGACAAGGCGCGCAGGCGCAGTCTTTCGTCTCCCGCGTAATTGTCCTCCAGCGCCACCAGCAGGGCGATGTCGGCGGCGACATCGCGCGCCAGGCGGCGCGTGGTGCTGTCGAGATCGTGTTCGAAAAAGCCATAGGCGATGATCGCCTGCAGCAGTACGATCGGCGCGATAATGATGATCAGCGCACGGCTGAACAGTCCGTGCGGTAGCAGGCGCTTGACGGAGAAGGTGGGGGTGTCAGGCACGGTCTGGAACCAACATGTACCCAACCCCACGGACCGTTTGCAGGTGCACCGGGAGCTTTTGGTCTTCCTCGATCTTGCGGCGCAGGCGAGTCACCTGCACGTCGATGGAGCGTTCCAGGGTCACATTCAGCCGCTTGCACAGCTCGCCCCGGCTGAAGGGCCGGCCGGCATTGACGGCTAAAAGCTGCAACAGGGCGGCCTCCGCGCAGGTCAGCTTGACCGGCTTGCTGGCCCGCGTCAGCCGCGAGGTGGCGGGGTCGAACAGCGCCGTTCCCATCCGCACCGGCCCGACGGGCGGGGGTTCCGGCGGCGCGGCGCGGCGCAGCAGAGAATTGACCCGCAGCAGCAATTCGCGCGGCTCGAAGGGCTTGGGCAGGTAGTCGTCGGCGCCGAGTTCCAGGCCGGCGATGCGGTCCGCCGGGTCACCGCGAGCCGTCAGCATCAGGATCGGGATGCTGGACTCGGTACGGACGCTCTTGGTCAGGTCCAGGCCGGATTCCCCCGGCATCATCACGTCCAGGATCAGCAGGTCGAATTCTATGCTTTTCATCAGGGCGCGAGCCACGGCGGCACCGGCCGCGGCGGTCACCCGATAGCCGTTGGACGACAGATAGCGCTGTAGCAGCGCGCGCAGCCGCTCGTCATCATCCACCACCAGCAGATGTGGCTCGTCGCCGGGGGTGCTCATTGTGCACTCTTGGGCAAAATCATGGCTGCCATGCCGAGGGGAACCCTTGCGATTTTTGCGTTGGCCATGCTGCAATACATTCAGAAAAACTAGGCCCTCACCGGATAGGGGGCAAGCCCGCCCCTGGTCATCCAACAAGGGCTGCGGGCTTTTTCAGGAACAGAACCGATGGCAGACGTGATCCCCTTTGACCAGCGCGATGGCTCGCTTTGGTATGACGGCAAGCTGGTGCCCTGGAAGGACGCCAAGACTCACGTGCTGACGCACGGGCTGCATTACGGCTCGAGTGTGTTCGAGGGTCAGCGCATCTATAACGGCACGATCTACAAGCTGAAGGAACATACCGCGCGGCTGTTCTTCTCGGCCGAAACCCTGGGGATGAAAATTCCCTTCACCCAGGGCGAGATCAATCAGGCTTGCATCAATGTCGCCGCCGCCCAGGGCATCACTGACGGTTACCTGCGCCCCGTGGCGTTTCGCGGCAGCGAGATGATGGCAGTGTCGGCGCAAGCCACCACCATCCATGTCGCCATCGCCTGCTGGCCCTGGCCGTCTTATTTCAGCCCGGCGGAAAAGCTGAAAGGCATTCGTCTGGACATCTCGCGCTGGAAGCGTCCTTCGGCGGAAACCGAACCGGTCCATGCCAAGGCGGCGGGCCTCTACATGATCTGCACCATCTCCAAGCATGAGGCGGAAGCTAAGGGCTATGCCGATGCGTTGATGTACGACTATCGCGGCTATGTCGCCGAAGCGACCGGCGCCAATGTCTTCTTTGTGAAGGATGGCGAGTTGCACACGCCGACGCCGGACTGTTTTCTCAACGGCCTCACCCGCCAGTCGGTGATCGCCATCGCCAGGGCGCGCGGGATCAAGGTGATCGAGCGCCACATCATGCCGGATGAGTTGAGCGGATTTACGGAATGTTTTCTCACCGGTTCGGCAGCCGAAGTGACGCCGGTGTCGGAAATCGGGCCGTATACGTTCAAGCCCGGCGCGCTGACCGAAAGCCTGATGAACGCGTATTCGGATGAAGTGCGCGGCCTGACCAAGGTCTCGGCCTAGATTTTTTTGGTACTTAACGCTCCGGGGTCGTGCCCGGGCGCAGATGCGCCATGCCGCTGCGGAAATAGATCACGCCGGTATAAACGGTCAGCGCCGCTGCCACCCACAGCATGACGTAAGCGATGAAGGCATAGGTCAGAGACGGCGCACCGGGCAGATAGATATCGGCCAGGGGCGTGAGGATCATGGCGCCGATCGCTACCATCTGCACTGCGGTCTTGAATTTGGCGACCGCCGTCACCGGCACGCTGACGCGGGCGCCGGCCAAGAATTCGCGCAGGCCGGATACAAGTATCTCGCGCGACAGGATGATCAGGGCCGGCACCAGCTTGAGCAGGCTCAGCATGCCGTTGGGCTTGATCTGGGTGAAAAGGCCTTCCGCCACCAGCATCATCAGCGCCACCGCCACCAGCACCTTGTCGGCGATGGGGTCCAGCATGCGGCCGAAATCCGACCCGGCCTTGAGCTTGCGGGCGGCAAAGCCGTCCAGCCAGTCGCTGACGCCGGCGATCACGAAAATGCCGAAGGCCATAAGCCGCGCCGCATCGCCCGGGATCGCGAAGGCGATAACGAAGAGCGGCACCAGCACGATACGCAGCACGGTCAGGGCATTGGGAAGCGCAAACATGGCGTCACTGTAGAAGCCCTCTATGAAGAGGTCACCCGCCCGAATGAAAGAAATCGAAGATTTTTCTGGCCAGGATCTCGCTGACGCCGCCGACCGAGGCGAGGTCGGTCAGGCTGGCCCCTGCCACCGCCCGGGCCGAGCCGAAGTGCTGCAACAAAGCCCGCTTGCGGCCTGCGCCCACCCCGGCAATTTCGTCCAGCGGGTTGGCGCCGATGGCGGCGCTGCGCTTCTTGCGATGGCCGCCGATGACAAAGCGGTGGGCTTCGTCCCGCAGCCGCTGCAGATAGTACAGAATCGGACTTTTGGGATCGAGGCGGAAGGGCTCCTTGCCCGGCATATAGAAATGCTCGCGGCCGGCGTCGCGGTCGGGGCCTTTGGAAATACCCACCAGTGCCACATCCTCGACCCCCAGATCGGCAAAGACCTGGGAGGCGATCGACAATTGTCCCGGCCCGCCATCTATCAGCACCAGGTCTGGGCGCCGCCAGTGCGTGGTGTCTTCCGCTGATGAGGCATCTTCCTTGACCATGCGGGCGAAGCGGCGGGTCAGCACCTCGCGCATCATGGCATAGTCGTCGCCCGGGGTGAGTTCTTCGTTCTTGATGTTGAACTTGCGGTACTGGCCTTTCTCGAAGCCTTCCGGTCCCGCCACGATGAAGGCGCCCAGGGCGTGCGCGCCCTGGATGTGGGAATTGTCATAGACCTCGATGCGGCGCGGGGGAGCTTCCAGGGCGAACACATCGGCGACGCCTTCCAGCAGCTGGGTCTGGGCGCTGTTCTCTGCCATACGGCGGCCCAATTGTTCGCGCGCATTGGTCAAGGCGCGCTCCATGATGTCGCGCTTTTCGCCGCGCTGGGGCATGGCGATCTCGACCTTCTGCTGGGCGCGGGTACCGAGTGCTTCGGCCAGCAAAACGCGGCCGGGCAATTCCTCGCTGGTCAGGATCAGGCCCGGCGCGGTGCGCTCGTCGTAGAACTGGCCGACAAAACTTTCCAGCACTTCGGCCAGCGGCAGGTCGCGGTCGTGACGCGGGAAGTAGGGCCAGTTGCCCCAATTCTGTCCGGCGCGGAAGAAGAACACTTGTATGCAAGTTTGGCCTCCTTCTGCATGAGCAGCGAACAGGTCGGCCTCGTCGAAGGTGGAGGGATTAACGCCCTGCGAGGACTGGATGTGGCTCATCGCCTTCAGCCGGTCGCGCAGTTTCGCCGCCGCCTCGAAATCCATGGCGTCGGACGCCGTCGTCATTTCGGTTTTCAGTTCGTCCTGCACCGACTGGCTCTTGCCCTTCAGGAAGCTTTCGGCCTCCTCCGCCAGTTCGTGATAGCCGGCCAGGTCGATGCGGTTCACGCAGGGTGCGCTGCAACGCTTGATCTGGAACAACAGGCAGGGGCGGGTCCGGCTTTCGAACACCGAATCCGAACATGAGCGCAGCAGGAAGGCGCGCTGCAAGGTGTTGAGGGTGCGGTTGACCGCGCCGGCATTGGCAAAGGGGCCGAAATAGATACCCTTGATGGTCTTGGCGCCGCGATGCTTCAGCAGTTGCGGGAAGGGATGATCCTCGCGCAGCAGGATGTTGGGAAAGCTCTTGTCGTCGCGATAGGAAACATTGTAGCGCGGCTTCAGCCGCTTGATCAGGTTGGATTCCAGCAACAAGGCATCGGTCTCGCTGGCGGTGGTGACGAACAGCATCTCGGTCGTTTCGGCGATCATGTGGCTGATGCGTTCGTTATGGGCGCCGCGCAGGGCATAGGAGCTGACGCGTTTCTTCAGGCTCTTGGCCTTGCCGACATACAGCACATCGCCTGCCGCATTCATCATGCGATAGACGCCCGGCGAGTCGGGCAGGGTCTTGAGATAGGCGGCGATGCGCTCGGCGCCGCTCATTGGATTTTTTGGGGGCGGCGCTTCGGGGGAAGTCATGCGGCCAATATATTAGCGGGCGCGCTCAATCTCTATACCGACGCTTTCCGCGCCGGTCAGGGCATGCAGCTTTTCCACCCGCACCCGCACGGTGCGTACCCGGGCGTCCTCGAAACAGGCTGCGGCGATGTGTTCCGCCAGGGTTTCCGCCAGTTTGACATGGCCTTCGGCGATGATGGTGCGGATGCGCTTCTCGATCACATGGTAATCGACCACGTTTTCCAGCATGTCCTGGGCATCGGCTATATCGTCGGTGGCAAGGTCAACATTGATGCGGACCGGCTGCATCCGCCCCTCCTCGTGGCGATAGACGCCGATATGGGCCAGCAGTTCCAGGTTACGGATGAAGACATGGCGCAGCCCGCGGGCGGCACTGGCGATGCGGGGAGCTTCTATCTTGCTCATTCCTTCACCCCGACATCCGGCGTTTGCCAGATCAGATGCTGGCCGCCATCCACCGCGATCATCTGGCCGGTGACCGCCTCAGCTTCCAGAAGATAGCGCACCGCGCCGCAAATGTCGGCGGGTTCGGCGCCGCGCCCCAGGATGGTGGCGTCGCGCTGGCGGTCGAAATCGGCATCCGACTGGCGGGAGTTTTTCAGGGTAGGGCCGGGACCGACGGCATTGACCCGGATGCGCGGGCCCATGCCCTGGGCTAGGGTGGTGGTGAGCCAGTACAGTCCGGCCTTGCTGACGCTGTAGGAAAGGAATTGCGGCGTCGGCTTCAGCACCCGCTGGTCGATGATGTTGACGATGCTGCCCATGGCATTTTCCGGCAATTGCTGAGCGAAGCTCTGCGACAGCAGCAACGGCGCGCGCAGATTGGTTTCCATGTGATCGTCCCAGCTCTTGCGCGTGGCGCTTTGCCAGTCGTCATTCTCGAACAGTGAGGCCGAGTTGATCAGCGCCGTCAGCGGCCCGATTTCCGCGGCGGCGCGCGCCACCAGAGTGGCGGTCTGCGCCTCTTTGGAAAGATCGCATTTCAGGATCGCGGCGTCGGCGCCGAAGGCGCGGGCAGCCTGCGCTGCACTGTCGGCTTCTTCTTCGGAAGCTTTGTAATGGATCGCCACGTTCCAGCCATGGGCGGCAAGGTCCAGGGCGATAGCCCGTCCTAGCCGCTTGGCCGCGCCTGTAACCAGAGCGTTCTTCAAACGATAAACCCGACGCGCTTCTTCACTTCGTCCATGATGGGCGCGGCGAGGGCGCGCGCCTTGTCGGCGCCGTTCTTCAGGATGCGGTCAATCTCCGCCGGATCGGCCAGCAGGCGGCGCATCTCGGCGGTGATCGGACCCAGCTTGGCCACGGTCAGGTCGGCCAGCGCCGTCTTGAAGCCGGAGAATTGCTGGCCCGCGAATTGGGCAATCACAGAATCGCGGTCCTGCTCGGCCAGGGCGGCATAGATATTGAACAGGTTCTCCGCCTCGGGCCGGTCTTTCAAGTCTTCCTTGCTGGCGGGCAGGGGAAACGAGTCACTTTTGGCGCGCTTGATCTTACCGGCAATGGCATCGGCATCGTCGGTCAGGTTGATGCGGCTGGCGTCGCTTTCGTCCGTCTTGGACATTTTCTTGGCGCCATCTCGCAGGCTCATTACCCGTGTCGCCGTGCCGGTGATCACCGGCTCAGGCTGGGGAAAGAAATCCGGTGCGCCGAAATCATTGTTGAATTTGGCGGCGATGTCGCGCGCCAGTTCCAGATGCTGCTTCTGGTCCTCGCCCACCGGCACATGCGTCGCTTTGTAGACCAGGATGTCGGCGGCCATCAGCACGGGATAGGTGTAGAGCCCGACGCTGGCGCGTTCCTTGTGCTTGCCCGATTTCTCCTTGAACTGGGTCATGCGGTCCAGCCAGCCCAGCCGCGCCACGCAGTTGAATATCCAGGCCAGCTCGCCATGTTCGGGCACCCGCGACTGGTTGAAAATGGGCGTGTGCGCCGGGTCGACGCCCGCCGCGATATAGGCGGCGGCGACCTCGCGGGTGGCACGCGTCAGCGCCTCGGGCAGGGCGTAGCCTGAATCCTGGGTCAGGGCGTGCATGTCCACCACGCAGAACAGGCAGGGCATCTCTTCTTGCATCCGCACCCAGTTCTTGAGCGCGCCCAGATAATTGCCCAGATGCAGCGTGTTGGTGGGCTGCATGCCCGAAAGAACCAGCGGTTTATGTGTCATGGGCCGGTTTATGCCTTGGACGCGGCGGCTTCAAGGGGTGTTGGCGTCAGCGCCTTTTTCAGCCGTTGTTCCACCGCCTCCAGCCGCGCGGGATGTATGATTTTGTGGCCGAAACCGTCGCGGACATAGAAAACGTCGATCGCCCGCTCACCATAGGTTGCCACCATGGAGGTGGAAATGGACAGGCCGGATTCGAAGATCGCCTGGGTGACGTCATACAGCAGGCCGGGCCGGTCGAGGCATTCCACCTCGATCACGGTGGCGATGCGGGAGGCTTCATTGTCGAAATGAAGCTTGGGCTTGATGCTGAAGGCGCTGGCGCGGGACTTGGGCGCCTTGCGGGCCAGAAGCTGGCCGGGTCTGAGTTCGCCGCGCAGGGTCTTTTCAATGGACTTGGCCAGGCGCCCCAGCCGTTCCTTGTCGCCAAAGGCTTCGCCTTCCGCGTCCTGCACTGAAAATACGTCCAGTGCGAAACCGTCGCCGGTGGTGAAGGCCTTGGCGTCCACGATGCTGCCGCCCGCCATGGCGATGGCGCCGGCGAAACGTGAAAACAGGCCGGCATGGTCCGGGGTGTAAAGGATAAGCTCGGTGACGGCGCGGAAGTCGTTGCTGATGGCTTCCAGCGCCAGCAGGTGGCCGTCGGCATCTGCCTTGGTGATTAGGCGGGCATGACGTTCCAGCTCGCTTTCGTCGAAGGCCAGCCAGTAATTGTCGTAATGACGGCTCAGCGACTTTTCGCGCTGCGCCAGTGTGAAATCCGTCAGCCGCGCTTCCAGCGCCGCCTTGGCCGCCAACACGCGCTGGCCGCGCGCGGGCGCCTGGTCGCCGCCCATCATCATGTTTTCCGCCGCGTAATAGAGTTCGCGCAGCAGCTGGCCCTTCCAGCCGTTCCACACGCCCGGCCCGACGGCGCGGATGTCGGCTACGGTCAGTACCAGCAGCAGGCGCAGCATCTCGGGCGACTGCACCAGGTCGACGAAATCGCGCACCGTCTTGGGGTCGGAGACGTCGCGGCGCTGGGCGGTGTCGCTCATCACCAGATGGTTCTTCACCAGCCAGGCAACTGCGGTCGTGTCGGCGGGCGAAAGTCCCAGGCGCGGGCACAGGCTGCGCGCGATCTCGGCCCCGACCTCGCTATGGTCGCCCGGCAGGCCCTTCGCGATATCGTGCAGCAGGATGGCGCAGTACAACACGTTGCGCGACTGGATGCGCTTGACCACGTCGCTGGAGATGGGGTTGTCTTCCTTGTGCTCGCCGCGCTCGATGGAGGCGACATTGCCCACGGCGCGGATCAGATGCTCGTCCACTGTATAATGGTGGTACATGTTGAACTGCATCAGCCCCACGGCATGGCCGAATTCGGGAATGAAACGGCCCAGCACGCCCGCTTCGTTCATCAGGCGCAGCGCCCGCTCGGGATCGTGGCGCGAGGTGAGGGTTTCCAGGAAGGCCTGGTTGGCCACCGGATTGGCCCGCACCGCATCGGTGATCAGGTCGAGTGAGCGGGTGATGGTGCGCAGCGCATCGGGGTGGATATCCACGCCCTTGATGTCGGCGATGTGGAACATGCGCAGGATGTTGGCCGGCTCCTGGAGGAAGATGGCAGGGTTGGCGGTCAGGCGGCTGTTGGCGACATAGAAATCGTCATCGGGGCTGCGCGGCTTCAAAAATCCGGGCATCATCCGGCTCAGCGAGGGGCGCGGCTTCCTGTGCTGCTCTTCCAGCGCGGCGCAGAAGATGCGGGTCAGGTCGCCGACATCCTTGGCCACGAGGAAGTAAGCGCGCATGAAGGCTTCCACGGCGCGGCGCGGCTTTTCCACATCGACGTAACCCAGCTGCGTCGCCAGTGCAGGCTGGACATCGAAGGAGAGGCGATCCTCGGCGCGGCCGATCAGGTAATGCAGATGCACGCGCACATTCCACAGAAAGGCTTCGGCCTTCTGGAAGGTGCGGTATTCCTCGCGGGTGAAGACGCCATGCTCAACCAGGTCGGCGGCATCGTCGACGTGATAAAGATACTTGCCGATCCAGTAGAGGGTCTGCAGGTCGCGCAGGCCACCCTTGCCTTCCTTGACGTTGGGCTCGACCAGATAACGGCTTTCGCCCTGGCGGGTATGGCGGGCCTTGCGCTCTGCCAGCTTGGCCTCCACGAAATCGCGGCCATTCCCGGTGGCAACCTCGTTCCAGAATTTCTGGCGCAGGTCGTCATAGAGGCCGCGGTCGCCCCACAGATAGCGCGACTCCAGAATGGCAGTACGGATGGTGACGTCCAGCTTGGATAGGCGCACGCATTCGGCCAAGCTGCGGGTGGCGTGGCCGACCTTCAGCCCCAGGTCCCACAGCATGTAGAGAATGAATTCGATGACGCTCTCGCCCCAGGCGGTCTGCTTGAAGGGGCGCACGAATAACAGGTCGATGTCCGAGCCGGGCGCCAGCTCGCCGCGGCCATAGCCGCCGGTCGCCACGATCGCAATGCGTTCGGCGCTGGACGGATTCTGCGCGTAGTACACATGCTTGGTGGCGAAGTCGTAGATCACCTGAATGATGGAATCCTGCAGCGCCGACAGGGCGCGGGCGGCGGCCAGGCCGGACAGCCCTTCTTTTTCCACCGCCTGGGCGACTGTTTCGCGGCTCTGCAGGAAGCCCTGCTTGATCAGCACCAAGCCAGCTTTGCGCAAGGAACCGGGATCGGACGTGTCCTTGGCCAGCGCGGTCAGGGCAAGGCGCAGGGCATCGGCGTCAATCACGTCGCGCGCGGCAAGTGTCTGTGGTTTTTCCAGGCCCATGGCGGCGTGGATCATGTCATGGGGCCCAAGGGCTTACCACTCGGCCAAGCCCTCTGCGGACCTGCGTTTTTTGCGGGTTTTGGCGCCGGTTTGAGGATAGGGCGGGGCGGCTTAATTGGATTTGCCGCGCGTCGCGCGGCGGGGCCCCGGGTCCGCACCACCACGCCGCAGGCGATGCGGTCGCCGGCATTGCCGATGGGCTGGGTGCGGTAATCGTCGCCGCGCTTGTTGACGAACAGGGCGACGCCGTCGCGGTCGAAGATCGAACGCTTGCCGTTGCCCAGGGTGAAGGCGTTGGTGACGATACTGGCCTTCAGCCGTCCGTCGGGCTGCGCAAACTGGTTGGGCAGGTCACCGGTCATCGGCCCGCCCTTGGCCAGATAGCCGTGCTTGCGGCCAGGCCGCAGCGACAGGATCGGCCCCGCCTTGGTGAAGCCGGACGTGACGTCGCACTGGCCGCTGGCATGCAGGTGGAGGCCATGGGCGCCGGGGGTGAGGCCCGTCAGGTCCAGCACGATCAGGACCCCGCCATTCACGGTGCGGAAATCGGCGGTTCCCGCGGGCTTGCCGTCCAGCCCGGACAGCATGGCCACGGCCTGGGTCCGGGGCTGGGCGGCGCCAGGTAGGGCAAGGAAAAGAAACAGCAAAAGGGCGAGGGGCAGCCCCGACACGGCGCGGATCATGGCCCCAGCCTGCCATAGCGCGGGAAATCTGGGAACCCGATGGCGATTTGTACGCTTCTGTCAGCACGAAGGGGTCAAAGGATATTTCAGATGCGCGCTTTCCTGATGACAGCGGTCGCGGCCCTTTCCACCCTCACCACCGTCATGCTGGCCAGCGAGGCGCTGGCCGTTCAGGGCATGCCCACCAACATCAACGGCGTGGAAGTTGTCTGCACCGGCGTCGGCTCGGCCAAGGACGATCCGCGCTGGGCCGCCTATCCGGTGAAGATCGTGCTGGCCACCACGGGCGGCGCCAACCTCGCCAATGCCCATGTCTCGCTCTCCCAGAACGGCAAGGACGTGGCCGGGACGGACTGCGATGCCCCCTGGATCCTGTTCAAGCCCAAGGCCGGCAGCTACACCGCCACTGCCAGCTTGATCGGTGGCGGCGGCCGTTCGAGCAGCCAGAACTTCACCACCACCGGCAGCGGCCCGCAGAAGGAAATCACGAATACTTTTGCACGGCATTCGAATACCGCGGCCTCGCAGTAGCGGCACGACTCATTTAAAGAATAAGGCCCCGGTGGATTTCTCCACCGGGGCCTTATTGCATTCAAAACATCAGACCGTGTTTAGACGGCCTTGAGGTTCGAGGCCTTGGCGCCACGGGCGTCCGGCACGATGTCGAACGAAACTTTCTGGCCTTCGTTCAGCGAGCGCAAGCCAGCCGCTTCAACAGCAGTGGCGTGAACGAACACGTCCTTGCCGCCGTCTTCCGGTGCGATGAAGCCAAAACCCTTGGAGGTGTTGAAGAATTTCACGGTCCCGATAGTCATTGTAACATTCCTGCATTAATGGCCGCGCGGCGGAATGCCGTTACGGACTGGCCTTACGGTTGTCGCAGGGAAGGAAGTCAACACGTCCAGGCGCGCACTCAAGGCGGCAGGATAGTTAGGTGCGCTTCACTGTGACGGGTCGTAACTCCAAGTGCCGCGACAATACGCCTGCCGGGCCTTTCGTGCAATCCCGGCGGCGTTGCTCGGCGCGTTCGCAGTTGCAAAAGCTGCACGGCTAAGCGGGCCCAAGATGTGGGCCCGCCGCGCAAAAACTCACCATGATTTATCGTCATGACGAGTTCGGCCTGCTGGCGAGCGGCAAACTTTCGTAGGATAGTGAGCCGCGACGGGTCCCTAGTGACAGCGTAGGGACGCGGGAAAAACGGTCCAGTGGACCGTTTTGAGCGGCGAACGCCGCGAGTTTAGGCGAGCGGCAGCGGCACCAATTACAACTGGCAGATCATGAAAGTAACTATTTACCACAATCCGAACTGCGGTACGTCGCGCAATGTGCTGGCGCTCCTGCGCGAACGTGGCATCGAGCCCGAGGTGATCGAATATCTGAAAACGCCGTTGAGCCGCGACGGGCTTGTGGCGCTGTTTGGCAAAATGGGCGCATCGGTGCGCGATGTCTTGCGGTGGAAGCAGGCGCATCTGGTGGCCGAGCTGGGGCTGGACGGCAAGGGCGACGATGCCCTGCTGGACGCCATGGTCCAGCACCCCATCCTGATGAACCGGCCCATTGTGGTGACGGAGAAGGGGGCGAAGCTGTGTCGCCCTAGCGAGACGGTAGCGGGGCTGCTCTAGATCAACGGCCCTGGTCGGTCTGGGTGGGGTTGCCGGGGCCGCCGGGGGGGGCTGGCCGTCATTGTTGCCTCCGACGAACACAAGCAGGCCCACCACCACCACCACCACCAGCACCACGCCCGCGGTCAGGGCCAAGGTCTTGCGATTGCCGCCATTATTGTCCGCCATGGGAATTTCCGTATTTTTCCGGCTGCGGAGAAAAAGCGCGAAGGGCGGGTTGGTTCCGAGGTCCAATCATAAATAGATGTGATAGCTAAGGTATCCGTGCTGGGGAGCAACATGCATAACTGTGCACAAAGGCCTAAGT